>JBBQCI010000090.1:0-14947 GCA_038318565.1 Planctomycetota bacterium | reverse complement strand
CGTCGCCGCATACATAGCCTCGGTTGGCCTGACCATCGGTGAGCTGTGGGCGGTGCCGATCATGTTGCGGCTGGCACTGATCGAGAACCTGCGGCGCATCGCCGACCGCGTCGACACCGCTCAACGCCTGCGTGAGTCGGCGGCGCAGTGGGCTGTACGTTTTGTGCAGGCTGCCGAGCTGAATCCCAGTTCCCTGGTCATCGCCATCGCCGATCTGGCACGCGACAGTGCTCTGGCCCCGGCATTCGTCGGCGAACTCCAGCGCCGGTTGCTTGGTCAGCATTCGGGAGTGGCCCTGGTCACGCAGTGGCTTGAGCAGCGCCTGGGTGAACGTCGTCAGACGGTTGCCGATCAGGTGCGCCTCGACAACCAGGACCAGGCCGCCGATCGCATCGCGGTGGCAAATGCCATCACTAGCCTGCGTGGGATGGGCGCGGTCGATTGGAAGGACTTCGTTGAGCGGATCAGCCCAATTGAGGCGATCCTGCGCGAGGATCCAGCTGCCATCTACGAAACGATGGATTTTGCCACTCGTGACCTCTACCGGCATGAGGTCGAGCAGATCGCCCGCCGCTGCAATCCACCACCGGCGGATGCGCAGCTGGCGGTGGCTCGGCTGGCGGTCGTATTGGCCTCGTCCGCCACCGCCAACCCGGATCCCGATCAGCCTCCGCGTCACCATATCGGCTGGTGGCTGGTCGATGCCGGCCGCCACGAGTTGGAGCGTCGGCTGGTAGCGGAGCATGGTCTGCGTCGCCCTCGCGGCTGGGAACCACGCCGGCTGCGCGTGTACCTTCTGCCTATGCTCCTGCTTACCCTGGTGATCGTCGCCGCGATGGTGGTGATGTCGGGTGGCCTGGACACCACCGTGATGGTGGCGACCGGTCTGGCGCTGCTGCTGGTGCCGCTGGCTGGGCAGGCGGCCAAGATGGTGGTCGACTGGATGGCCACCCGCCTGGCGGCTCCGCATGCCCTGCCGCGCCTCGATTTCGACAGCGGTATACCGGCAGAATGGCGTACCGCCGTGGTGGTGCCAACCATGGTCCGCTCGACTGCTGATCTCGATGCGGTGCTGGAAGGCCTTGAGGTTCGTGCCCTGGCCAACGAGGACGAGCATCTGGTGTTCGTTCTGCTGAGCGACTTCGGCGATGCAGCGACCCGCGAGCTGCCAGGCGATGCCGCGGTGCTGTTGTACGCGCCGGTGGCCGTGGCCGCGCTCAATGAACGCCACCGGCGCGCCGATGGTCGCGACCGCTTCCTGGTTCTGCACCGTGAAAGGACGTGGAATAAAGCTGAGAACGTCTGGATGGGCCGGGAACGCAAGCGCGGCAAGATCGAGGATCTCAATCTACTGCTCCTGCATGGCGGCCGCGACGCCTTCCCGACCATCGCCGGAGACATCGCGGCCCTGTCCGGCACGCGGTTGGTACTGGTGCTCGACACCGATACCCGTTTGCCGCGCGACGCAGCGCGTCGCCTCGCCGAGGCCATGGCGCACCCGCTCAATCGCCCACGGCTCGACAGGAAATCTCGAATCGTGATTGGCGGGCATGCGGTGCTGCAGCCGCGCGCCGCGGTATCGATGACCAGCGCCGGACGATCCTGGTACGCCGCACTGTGGGCCGGCGACGCTGGCATCGATCCCTACACCCGGGCGGTGTCCGACATCTATCAGGATCTGTTCGACCAGGGATCGTTCGTCGGCAAGGGCATCTATGATCTGCGCGCCTTTGCTGCGGCCCTGATCGATCGCTTTCCCGACAACGCGATTCTCTCGCATGATCTGATTGAAGGCAGCTACGCCCGCTCCGGTTTGGTCAGCGATGTGGTAGTGGTCGAGGACCATCCAGGTACTTTCCTTGCCGACACGGCGCGCCGTATGCGCTGGATCCGCGGTGACTGGCAGCTACTGCCCTGGCTGCTGCCACGTACGCCCACCATGCATGGTTGGGCTGGCAACACCCTCAGCGGTTTGGCGCGCTTGAAGCTGGCCGACAACTTGCGCCGCAGCCTGGTGCCGCCGGCCAGCCTGGCGGCCCTGCTGCTGGCGTGGACCTGCCTGGAGCCAGCGGGCGCCACGGCAGTCTCAGCGGTGGTGGCGGGGGTTGCGCTGATGCCGGTGGCGCTCTCCACTGCGGCTGCCATGGGCGCCATGGCGGCCAAATGCCGCCTGAGGACCCGTCTTGCGCTGATCCTGGCAGGCGTGGTGCGTGGGCTGGCGTCAGCCGTCGCTGGACTTGCCTTCCTGCCGTTTGAGGCGGTACGTGTCCTCGATGCCGTGATGTGTACCTTGTGGCGGCTGATGGTTTCGCGTCGCAGCCTGCTGCGCTGGCAGACCGCCAGCGATGCCGAACGCCAGGCGGCCACCAGCCTGCCTGGAATCACCTGGGCGATGGCGGTGGCGCCGCTGATCGGCTTGGCGGTCACGCCGCTTCTGGCCTTCCGCCCGGGACTGGCGTTGGCGGTGCTGCCCTACGTCGCGCTGTGGTTGTCTGCTCCGGTCCTAGCCTGGCTGCTGTCACGCCGCCCCGGCGAATCCACGGCCCGCCTCAGCGCAGAAGACCGCCGCTATCTCAGGCGTACCGCGCGGCGTACGTGGCAGTATTTCGCAGATCTGGTTGACGCCTCTGGGCGCTGGTTGCCGCCTGACAATATCCAGTTGAAGCCGAAGCGGGTGGTAGCTGCGCGCACCTCACCAACCAACATCGGGCTGGCCCTGCTGGCGGATCTCACGGCTCACGATTTCGCCTGGCTGACCAGCGGTGGTCTGCTCGACCGCGTCGAGCGAGAGTTGAGCTCGATCGAAACGCTCGAGCGGTATCACGGCCATCTCCTCAACTGGTATGACACCACCAGTGGTGTGCCGCTGTCGCCGCGCTATGTCTCCACCGTTGACAGCGGTAATCTTGCCGGCCACTTGCTGATCCTCGCCGCTGGTCTGCGCGAATTGGCCGCTCGTCCGATCAATCGTGCCGACCGGCTGCTCGGCTGCGCCGTCACTGCCGAACTTGCCAGCGAAGATGAGATCGAGACCTGGTCTGTTGCCAGCGAACGCGAACTGGAGGCCCAGCACACGGAACTGGCAGCCCTGGTGCCAGGTGACGGTACCCCGACGTTGCAGCAGATCGCCGCCGGCGGCGGGCCGGGGGCCGTCCTGGCCGGCGAGCTGTTGGCGCACGCCGAGCGTCTCGCCGTCCGCGCCCAGGCTATTGCCCTGGGCATGGAATGGACGTTCCTGCTCGATCCTGGCAGCAAGCTCTTCTCCACCGGCTACCACCTCGATTCCGCCAGCCTCGACCGCAGTAATTACGACCTGTTGGCGAGCGAAAGTCGTTTGACCTCGTTTGTCGCGGTGGCGAGCGGACGGGTTGATCAGGAGCATTGGTTCCGCCTCGGCCGTCTCCTCGTTGGTACGCCGTCCGGTCCGCTGCTCGCCTCGTGGAGCGGCACGATGTTTGAGTACCTTATGCCGCTACTGATCATGCCCGAGGAACCGGGCAGCCTGCTGCATGATTCAGCGGTGATCGCGGTCCGCGAACAGGTGCGCCATGGTGACGCCCTCGGCGTTCCGTGGGGCATCTCCGAGTCGGCGTACTACGCCACCGATGCGGCGCTTAATTGGCAGTATCGTGCCTTCGGTGTGCCCGGCCTCGGGCTCAATCGAAATCTCGACGACGACCCGGTGATCGCACCGTATGCCTCGGCCCTTGCGCTGCTGATTCAGCCGGTGGCGGCGCTGCGCAATCTGCGTCGCCTCGAGGCGCTTGACGCCTGCGGACTCTACGGCTTCCATGAGGCGGTCGACTTCACCACTGCCCGCCTGCCGATTGGCGAGCGGCGGGTCGTCATTCCATCATGGATGGCGCATCACCAGGGCATGACCCTGCTAGCGTGCGCCCACGTCCTGCTCGATGCGCCGATGCACCGACGCTTCCTCGCCGACCGACGGCTGCAGGCGCACCAGCTACTGCTGCAGGAACGCCCTGTGATCGGTGGCGAGATCAACGTCCTACGGCCGGTCGAGACGCATGATCGTCGCCCCGAGATCGAACCCAGCTTTAATGTGATTACCGATCCGGCGGCCGCTCAGCCACAGGTGCAGTTGCTCTCCAATGGCCGTTACCACGTGATGATCACGGGTTCAGGCGGTGGCTATAGCCGCTGGGGCGACATCGCCTTGACCCGCTGGCGAGAGGATGCCACCCGCGACCATTGGGGCCAGACGTGCTACCTGCGTGACATCGATTCGCAGCTGGTGTGGTCGACCACCAGCCAGCCGCTTGGCCCTCCGGCCAAGGGATACGAGGCAGTGTTCACCCAGGCGAGGGCCGAGTTCCGCCGGGTCGACGACGATCTCGCTGCCCACAGCGAGATTGCCGTGTCGCCTGAAGACGATGTCGAGCTGCGTCGCCTGACCCTGACCAATCGCAGCGAGCGGATGCGCCATATCGAAATCACCACCTATGCCGAACCGGTGCTGACGACTGCCGCAGCCGATTTGGCCCATCCTGCCTTCGCCAAGCTATCGGTCCAAACCGAGGCCGCACCCGAGCACGAAGCGGTGCTCGCCACCCGCCGGCCGCGTGATGCCAGTGAGGCGCGCGTCTGGCTGGCGCACGCGCTGGTGCCGCGTGGTGGCATTGGCAGCAACGGGGGGACCCTCAGCTGGGAGACCGATCGCGAGCGGTTCCTTGGACGCAATCGTAGCCAGGAAGATCCTCTGGCTCTCGACGGATCGCCCATGCCGCTGTCTGGAACCGTGGGCGCAGTGCTGGATCCGGTACTGGCGCTTCGTCGTGTGGTCAGCATCCCTCCGGGCAGCCATGTGACCATCGATCTGGTCTGCGCCGTCGCTGCGTCGCGGGCAGAGGTCTACGCGCTCTGTGACCGCTACCGCGATCCCAACCTCGCCGACCGGGCCATCGAACTTTCACGGACCCATGGCCATGTGCTGTTGGCCCAGCTCGGCGCCACCGATGCTGACGCGCAGGTCTTCGCCCGCCTAGCCGGCGCCCTGATCTACGCGGGGCCGCAGCGCCGCGCCTCGGACCTGGCAATCCGTCGCAACCACAGCCAGCGTCCTGGCCTGTGGCGCTATGGCATCTCCGGCGACATCCCCATCTGCCTGGTGCGGGTCGCCGACAGCCAGCGCATCGACCTGTTGCACCAGCTACTGCGCGCTCATGCCTGGTGGCGGGCCAAGGGTCTGGCGGTGGACCTCGTCGTGCTTATCGAGGATCCTTCAATCTACCGGCAAGAGATTACCGACCTGGTGATGGGCATGATCGCCTCAAGTCCCGACGCTGGCTTCATCGATCGTCCGGGTGGTGTATTCATCCGTCGCAGCGACCAGACCTCGGAAGCAGACCGTCTGCTGATGACCGCGGTAGCGCGGGTGGTGATCAACGATGCCTCCGGCACGCTCGCACGCTATGTCGAACGTCGCCAGCGTCCGGATCCCCAGGTGGTGCCACGGGCCCTGGCGTTGCGCCCGCGCTCTGACCCGCCTGGACCAGTTCCGAATTATGACCTGATGTATTGGAACGGACTGGGCGGATTCACCCGCGACGGAAGCGAGTACATCATCATTCTCAGGCCCGGCGTCAGCACCCCGGCGCCGTGGTGCAACGTGCTCGCCAACGACAGCTTTGGCACGGTCATCAGCGAACGTGGTGCGGCTTATACCTGGGCAGCCAACTGCCACGAATTCCGCCTGACACCGTGGCATTGCGACGCGGTTGTCGATCCGCATGGCGAGGCGTTGTACCTGCGGGACGAGGACAGCGGCGCGGTGTGGTCGCCGACCCCAGGGCCGGTGCGCAACCGCGGTACTTGCGTGGTGCGGCACGGCTTCGGCTATTCCGTCTTCGGCGGCGACGAGGAAGGCATTTCCAGCGAGTTGCACGTCTGGGTCGACCGTGATGCGCCGGTCAAGCATTGGAAGCTGCGGCTGAGCAACCACAGCGATCGTTCGCGCCGTCTCACCGTTACCTGCTATGTCGAATGGGCCCTTGGCGAACTGCGTGAACGCAGCGCCATGCACATCATCACCAACCACGACGATGGCGTGCTGACGGCAAGCAATCCGCTCAGTGACGACTTTGCCGGTCGCACCGCGTTTCTCGTTGCCAGCCGTCGGCCGTCCTCGTGGACCTGTGACCGCTGTGAATTTCTAGGCCGACATGGTTCGCCAGCTCAACCGGCGGCGCTTGGGGCCACCACCTTGCTTGGCCGTTCGGGTGCTGGTCTCGATCCCTGCGGCGCGATCACCATCCGGGTCGATCTCAACCCAGGCACTGAGTACGAGGTGGTATTTACCCTCGGTGCTGGCAGCGACGCCGAGCAGGCCCGGGCCTTGGCCAGCGAGCATCGTGGTCTCGACCGTGCCCGCGCCTCGCTACAGGCGGTCTACGAACACTGGAAATATCTGCTGGGACGCATACATGTGCAGTCGCCCGATCCGGCGCTGGATCTGCTGGTCAACGGCTGGCTGCCGTATCAGGTCTATGCCGCCCGTCTCCTGGCGCGCAGCGGGTACTCGCAGTCGGGGGGCGCCTTCGGCTTCCGCGACCAGCTGCAGGACAGCATGGCGATGGTCCACCACGACCCGCATCTGCTACGCGACCAGCTCCTCCGCGCCGCCGGTCGGCAGTTCGTCGAAGGTGATGTTCAGCACTGGTGGCATCCGCCAATCGGTCGCGGCGTGCGGACGCACATCTCGGACGACCTCCTCTGGCTGCCCTTCGCCGCCAGTCGCTACATCGAGGTCACTGGCGATAGCGCAGTGCTCGATCAGAGCGTCCCCTGGTTAAGAGGTCAGCAAGTACCGCCTGGGCAGGAATCCATCTACGAACTGGCGGAGGTTTCGGATCGCCACGGAACGCTTTACGAGCATGCCGTGGCAGCGATCCGGCACGGACTCAGTCGGCTTGGTGGGCATGGCCTACCGCTGATGGGCAGTGGTGACTGGAATGACGGGATGAACCAGGTGGGCAGCCAGGGCAAAGGCGAAAGCGTGTGGTTGGCGTTCTTCCTGGTTGATGTGCTGCGCCGCTTTGCGCCGCTGGTCCAGGTGCGTGGTGACGCGGCGTTTGCCGACGAGCTGATGCGCATCGCTGACGGCCTCGCCGCCGCCATCGATGAGCATGCCTGGGATGGCGCCTGGTACCTGCGTGCCTGGTTCGACGATGGCACGCCGCTCGGCACGGTGACGGGCGATGAGTGCCGCATCGACGCCTTGCCCCAGGCCTGGGCCGCGCTCACTGGCGCGACCGATCCCGAGCGTACGCGTCTGGCGATGCAGTCGGTGGATACCCGGCTGGTGCGCCGCGAGGACGGCTTGATCCAGCTCTTCGATCCTCCTTTCGATCGTGGCACACTGCAGCCAGGCTACATCAAAGGCTACCTGCCGGGGGTACGTGAGAATGGCGGGCAGTACACCCATGCGGCGGTGTGGACGGCAATGGCCTTCGCCAGCCTGGGCGATGGCGCCCGGGCGCTGGAATTGGCGCAGTTGATCAACCCGGTGCTACACGCTGCCAGTCCAGGCGCTGCCGCGCGCTGGCGCGTCGAGCCCTATGTCATGGCGGCCGACGTCTACCGCACGCCTGGCCATGTCGGGCGCGGCGGTTGGACCTGGTATACCGGTTCGGCCGGATGGATGTGGCGTTTGCTGGTTGAATCGTTGCTTGGCTTCGAGCGCCAGGCCAACCGTGTCCGATTGCATCCCTGCACGCCCGACGGTTGGGGCGACATCACGGTGGAGTGCCACTGCGGCGGCAGCCGCTGGACGCTGCGCGCAACCGGCTCGGGCCAGGTCGATCAGGTTCTCGTCGATGGCCTGGCAATCGCCGGGCCGTGGGTGGAACTGGCCGATGATGCTCGTGATCATCAAGCACAATTCATCCGCCGTATCGTGGTCTGAGATTCCGTCGACCCTGGAAGATGGCGGAATACACAGCTCGGCGCAGCCGGAACCATGTGGTTCTTTTCGCCTTCGCCGTTTGGTATGGGCGGGATTCAGAAGGAGGTTTAGAAATGGTAGTACTCCGTGGGGTAAAGACCCCATAGCTGCAAGGGCACTTGGTCTCTAAGCATGACCTGAGGACGCTCTGATCGAGTAGGAAATCGCCAACATGTCTGGACCTCATACCGAACTCACCGCACGTCGCGCGATCCAAGCGAACCTTCATATCAACGCTAGCGGGAAGTTTACGCTTGATGACTATGAGTATTACCCTGATGACGAGATGATCGATCTCGGCATATACGACCTCAATTTCGCCAGTCTATCACAGGATACGATTCTGGAGATATGGGAATAGTGATCAGCCAGCCAATTTCTCATTCCCGGAATGCGTGACATTCAACCCATGAGCTCTCTAGCAATTGTCATCTTCGTTCTGAGGTTGGTGGTACTGTTGGCTGTTATAAATGTAGTCGTCCTCTTTAATGCACTTGTCACGCTGCGCCATCGAATCACCGCTGCTTACGCGCAGATCGACGGGCAGCTTAAGCGGCGCTATGAACTGATCCTGAATCTGGTCGAGACGGCAAATGGCTATCTGAAGCATGAGCGTGGCACACTTGAAGCCGTCCTTGAAGCTCGTTATGCCGCTGCGACCGCCAACACCGGCGTCGCTGCAAAACCAGGTGATCCATCAGCAATGCATGTTCTAGCCAGTAGCGAAATCACACTTAACGGCACCCTGGATAGACTATTCGCCCTCACCGCGTCCTACCCAGATCTCAAAGCTAATGCGACCATGCTGCGATTGATGGAGGACTTGACCTCTACCGAGAACAAACTTGAATTCTTCCGTCAGGCGTTCAATGCCGCGGTGAAGGCCTATAACACAAAACGCGAACTCTTTCCAAGCAGTGTCATCGCAGAGACGTTTTGCTTCAGCCTTGCCGGGATGTTTGCGATTCAGCATCAGGAAGAGCGACTGGCGCCCCCAGCAGTGCTGGTCTAAGGACCAGTTGGTATTGGAATGTCCATCACGATGCTATCTCAGGGCGTGGTTGCGTCATAAAGAAAAATATCCGCGACGCAGGCGAGTAAACCGCGTAAGGTGATGTCTATGTCCACGCCGTCCAATCCAGCAGGCAACGTCCCGGGACTCGCCCTATCCGGCTACACCGGTCTGAGTGAGGCCGAGGCAATCCAGCGTCTTCGTGCTGATGGCCCCAACGCGTTGCCGGTCCAGGAACGGCACAGTCTGTTCGGCATTGCCTGGGAGGTGATCAAAGAGCCGATGTTCGTCCTGCTGCTTGCGGCAGGAGCGCTCTACATGCTGATGGGCGAACCGGGCGATGCAGCGATGCTGCTCGGCTTCGTCTTTGTGGTCATGGGCATCACCATCGTCCAGGAACGCCGCACCGAGCGGGCCCTCGACGCCTTGCGGAACCTGTCGAGCCCGCAGGCGCTGGTGATCCGCGATGGCCAGCATAGACGCATCTCGGCCAAGGATCTGGTCCGTGGCGATCTGATTCTACTCGCCGAGGGCGATCGCATCGCCGCCGACGCTGTGCTACGGACCGGGATCAATCTCTCGGTTGACGAATCGCTGCTCACGGGCGAGTCGGTTCCAGTCGCCAAGTCCGCCTCGACGACAGCGCAGATCCTGGACCAGCCGGGCGGCGATGACCTCCCCTCGGTGTACTCGGGCACCCTGGTCACCGCCGGGCAGGGCGTGGCCGAGGTGTTCGCCACTGGGTTGCGCACGGAACTTGGCAAGATTGGCGAGGCCCTCAGTCAGGTGAAGCCGGAGCGCTCCATGCTTCAGATCGAGACCGGTCGGTTAGTGAGGAACCTGGCGATTCTCGGATTGGTCCTGTGCTGCATGGTGGTGGTGGTCTACGCCCTGACTCGCGGCGGGGACGTGGCGAGTTGGAAGCAAGGATTCCTCGCCGGCATCACCATGGCCATGGCGATGCTGCCCGAAGAGTTCCCGGTGATCCTCACCATCTTCCTCGCCCTGGGAGCCTGGCGCATCTCACGCAACCGGGTGCTGACCCGGCGCATGCCGGCGATCGAGATGCTTGGTGCCGCCACTGTACTGTGCACCGACAAGACCGGCACTTTGACGCTCAACCAAATGATCGTGACGCAGGTCATCCTCGACGACCGCACGGTCGATCTTGAGCGGGTCTCGACTGAGCAGACCGCTGAAGTTCAGCTTCTGCTCGACCTCGCCGTCTTGGCCAGCAAGACCGATCCCTTCGACCCGATGGAGCGCGCCATCCATGCCGCTGGGGCCAAGATGGGACCAGCGGGCCAGGGGCAGCATCACGGGTGGACGCTGGAGCGAGAATACCCTCTCTCGCCCGAACTCCTCGCTGTCACCCAGGCGTGGAACCAGGGTAACGCCACGCCGCTGCTGCTAGCGTCGAAGGGTGCGCCAGAGGCGATCGCCGGTCTGTGCAAATTTTCACCGGAACGGCGCGAGGCTCTGGCCAAGCAGGTCACCGCCCTGGCAAGCGACGGACTCAGGGTACTGGGCGTGGCCAGGGCCAGTGTCCCGGCCGACCGCCTGCCCGCACTCCACCAGGATCTCGACCTGGAGTTTGTCGGTCTCATAGGCCTATCCGATCCGCTGCGTGCCAACGTTCCGGCCGCTGTTGCAGAGTGTCAGGCAGCCGGGATCCGTGTGGTGATGATCACCGGCGACTACCCCGCTACTGCTCAGAGCATCGCCCGGCAGGCCGGTATCGCCAATGTCGGCGAGGTCATCACTGGGCCGGATCTTGAGGGCATCTCTGACGAGATTCTGGCCACGCGCATTCGCACCGTGCAGGTTTTCGCCCGGGTAGCGCCCCAACAGAAGCTGCGCATCGTTCAGGCTCTCAAGGCTAACCGCGAGGTAGTGGCGATGACCGGCGATGGGGTGAACGACGCTCCGGCCCTTAAGGCGGCGCACATCGGTATCGCCATGGGCGGGCGGGGCACCGACGTGGCGCGCGAATCATCCGCGCTGGTGCTGCTTGACGATGACTTCGCATCTATCGTTACGGCAGTGAAGATGGGCCGACGCATCTTCGACAATATCAAGAAGGCCATCTCCTTCACCTTCGCAGTGCATGTCCCGATCGCCGGATTGTCGATCCTGCCGGTATTCATCCCGGGCTGGCCGCTCCTCTTGCTGCCGGTCCACATCGTCTTCCTGGAACTGGTGATCAATCCATCGTGTTCGCTGATCTTCGAGGCCGAGGAGGCCGAGGAGGATATCATGACCCGAGCGCCGCGCGATCCCAACGAACGTCTGTTCTCCTGGAAGAGCATCGCCCTGAGCCTGCTACAGGGAGTCAGTGTGCTGGCGGTCTGCGTCGGCATCTTCATCTACGCCAAGACTAATCACGGGGACGACGCGGCCCGCGCCCTAACCTTCACCAGCTTGGTGGCAGCGTTCATCGCCATCATCATTACCAACCGGTCGTGGTCGCGCAGTCTTATCGGCATCTTGCTGACACCGAACACGGCCCAGTGGTGGGTAATCCTGGGAAGCATCGGTTTACTCACCCTGGTTCTGTGCCTGCCTGTGGCTCGCACCCTGTTCCACTTCGCGCCATTGCATGCGCTGGATCTGGCGATTAGTGTCGCGGCCGGCGTCCTCTGTGTCGGTTGGTTCGAGATCCTCAAGTACGTCCGTCGCCGCAGAGTCTGAGTGACGGACCCTATGGGACGGCGGATTGTCTTGGGGGTACAAACCAGCGAAGTCGAAAGAGACGATTTACGGTCAACGCGGTTCTAGGAAACCAAAAAACAATGAGAGATTGGAGTCGATCGGGATAATGGATCTAAAATCCCATTGCATTATTTCGACAAACGGGAGGCGTAAAGACACAGAGGCGTGATAAGGTTAGGTGTAATCCAACTGTCGCCCTGTTGGTGAATGGTGAATGGTGAATGGTAAATGGTAAATGGTAAATGGTAAATGGTGAAGGACTCAGTCTTCCCAACTCCTTCGACTCTCTGTTTCTCTGTGTCTCCTGTACATTCGAATGCGTTTTCTAGGATGAATCTCGCTGGCGATGCGGAATTGGAAAGGTGCGAGTGTACTCGCTCACGCATGACCTGCGATGATTAAGCTTCACTCAGCAATTCGGCCAAGGTGGCGGTCAGCTCTTGGTCCGTAAAAGGTTTCCGCATCGAGTGGTTTGCCCCGAGTTGATGGCCCATATTAAGCAGGTCTGTCGAATAGCCTCCGCCAGCGGACATCACGACAATTTTCACATTCGGGTTTATTTTCCGAAGGGCATGAGTGGTTTCCAGGCCGTCAAATTTCGGCATGAGGATATCCGTCAGCACCAAGTCGGGCAGCTTCTGCTTAAACAGATTCATGGCTTCCTTGCCGTCACGGGCTTCGACGACCTTGTAGCCCATTTTTACCAGCGTGATCCGCAACATTTTGCGGAATAAATCATCATCATCTACGAGCAGGATAAGCGACATGAGTTAACCTTTTTTGGTTTCGGACAAGACACGAGCGACAACAGTGCCGAGCGCGGCGGGCGAGATTGGCTTCACAATCAATTCCCGAATTCCGACCTCGCGCGCACGTTCAGCGGTCCGCGTCGCGTTGTAGCCGGAATACAGGACAAAGGGCAGCTCGGGCCGGATCGCCCGGGCTTGCTCGGCCAGATCCACGCCAGTCAACCCGGGCATCATCTGGTCCGTGATGACCAAATCGTAGGCCTCCGGTCGAGCGCGCAGAGCATTAAGTGCAGCGAGGGAACTGGTGTGAACCTCCACGACATAACCCAGTTGCTCCAGCACGACCTTTCCGATCCTCACCAGCGGAAGCTCGTCATCAACGAGGAGGATGCGCTCGCCGTTACCTTGGGGGGCGTTCGCACAATCCGCGAACGTCTCGACCGTACCGTTGGCAAGCGCCGGAAAATAAAGATCAAACGTCGTTCCCTCGTTCTCGCTGCTGTGAACGATGACGGCTCCATCGTGAGAATGCATAATACCGTGCACGACCGCGAGGCCTAGGCCAGTGCCTTCGCCAACGCCTTTCGTCGTGAAGAACGGCTCGAAGATCCGGCTGAGCGTCGCCTCGTCCATTCCGAGGCCCGTGTCCCTCACCGAGAGGTTCACATAGGGTCCGGCCCGCAGGCTTTCGTGCGCTGCGGCGAAGGCGTCGTCGACGGTGACGTTCTGCAACTTCACCGACAGCCGCCCCGTTTGTCCCGTCATCGCATGCGCTGCGTTGGTGCAGAGATTCATCACGATCTGTTGGATTTGCGTCGCATCCGCGAGTACGGTCGACGCGTCGGCCGCCAGCGAGATGTCAAATTCAATTGACGCGGGAATCGTCGCCCGCAACAGCTTGAGAGCTTCCTTCAACACGACGTAAAGCTGGGTGGGTTTGCGTTCCAGTTCGCTTTTGCGACTAAACGCAAGGATTTGGCGCACCAAGTCAATCGCGCGATCGGCGCCGGACCCGATGTCATCGAGGTATTCGGTGACGGTCGCGTTGCCGGCGTCCTCCATTTTGGCAAGTCTCACGTAGCCGATGATCGCGGCGAGGACGTTGTTGAAATCATGAGCGATGCCGCCGGCGAGCGTGCCGATGGCTTCCATTTTTTGCGACTGACGGAACTGCTCCGCCAGTTGCTGCCGCTCGAGAAACTGTCCCAGCTGCGCACCGAGCGCGGCGAACAAGGCCCTGAATTCCGTCGTCGGCTCAAGCGAGGCGGTGCTGAAGAAATCCAACACCCCGACCACCTCTTCCCGCAGCGTGACAGGAAAACCGACCGCGCTGCGCAGCGCTAGCGATGCGGCCAACGCCGGAAAACAGTACGAGGCGTCTTGCGCTATTTCAGGAATCCACACGGGTTGCGCCGTTGCCCAGACCTTCCCCGGCAAACCTTCTCCAGCCACGAACGTCTTCGCGCGACTCGCGTCGGCGAAGGGGTGAAAATCAGCGGACGGCGCATGCCAGTGTTCGACGCAACGCAGCACTTTCGTTGAGCGATCGACGGCCCACAGAGCGCCAATATTCCAGTTCGTCGCGCGGCAGATAATTTCCAGGAAATTCCTAGCGGTCTGCGGTAACTGGGCGCCCTCCGCCAGCATGCGCGTCACGGCGTGTTGGATATCCGTGCGCTGCTCCGCAGCCCGTTTCTCGGTGATATCGCGCGCAGCGGCGAATACTCCCAGCAGGCACTTGTCCCGATCGTAGAGGGTGGTGGCGTTGTAGGACACCACGGTTTCTTTGCCGTCCATAGCGCGGGCGGTCAACTCGTAGTTGACGACATTTTTTTCGCTGATCACCCGCTTGATGCCCGCCTCGGCACGGTCCGGATCGGTGAAGAAGCTCTTGAAGGGCGCGCCGATCAGCTCGACGCGGGTGCGGCCCGTAAGCACCTCCATCTGCCTGTTGACGTCGGTAATGATGCCTCGTGGATCGGTGGTCATGATCGCGTCAATATTAGATTCGATGAGCGATCGGGTGTAGAACTGCAGGTCGCGCAGCCGTTGATCGAGTTTCTTCCGCTCCGCCTCCGCCTGCTTGCGCGCGGTGTTATCGGTGCCGATCAACAGATAGCCGATGATCGCCTCCTGCGTGTCGCGCAGCGCGGTGACCGACACGACCGCCGGGAAGCGGCTGCCGTCCTTGCGGATGTAGGTCAACTCGTAGATGTCTTCGATCCCGCGCGAGGCCTTGAACACCAAGGCCTCAAAGCCTGGCGCAATCGGGGTGCCGAGTTCGATGCTGAGCGTGTTGGCGCGTGCGATCACTTCCTGCGGATCGGAAATATCGGCCGGCGTGATCCGGTTCATCACCTCGTCCGCCGTGTAACCAAGCATCCGCTCGGCGCCGACGTTGAAGATCTGAATGACACCCGTCGCGTCGGTGGCGATGCTCGAAAAATTCGCGCTGTTGAAAATCGCGCTCTGCAGCTCGGACATGCGAGCGAGTGCCTGCTTCTGCCGAAA
>JBBQCI010000089.1:0-14992 GCA_038318565.1 Planctomycetota bacterium | reverse complement strand
GATGCCGACCTTCACCGCATCAGCGCCGGCCTTGATCAGGTCGCGCGCGCCCTCGGTAGTGGCGACGTTGCCGGCGATTACCTCGATGTCGTGCTGCTGCTTGATCCAGCGCACCGTGTCCATGACGTTCTTCGAGTGGCCGTGCGCGCTGTCGACGACGATGACGTCAGCGCCAGCGGCAACCAAGGCGTTGATGCGCTCGTGGTCGTGCACGCCGGTGGCGGCGCCGACGCGCAGGCGGCCGCGCGCATCCTTGGAGCTGTGCGGGAACTGCTCCTGGCGCTTGAGATCCTTCATCGTGATCAGGCCGACCAGCCGGCCCTTGGCGTCGGCCAGGATCAGCTTCTCGACCTTGGCGCGGAACAGGATGTCCTTGGCCTTGTCGAGTGAGATGCCCGGCTTGGCGGTGATCAGATTGGCGCTCATCACCTCGCGGATCGGGGTGTCTGGCTTGCGGTGATACTTGAGGTCGCGACTGGTGACGATGCCAACCACCTTGGTGCCGTCGATGATCGGGATGCCGGAGATGTGATGCTTGGCCATCACGTCCTGGGCATCCTTGACCGTGGCGGTGATCGGCAGGGTCTTCGGGTCGGTGATGACGCCGTTCTCGCTGCGCTTGACCTTCTCGACTTCCAGCGCCTGATCGGCGGCGGTCAGGTTCTTGTGGATCACGCCCATGCCGCCCATCTGGGCCAGAGCGATGGCGAGGCGATGCTCGGTGACCGTGTCCATGGCCGACGAGAGGATCGGGATGTTCAGCCGGATCCGCTTGGTCAGTCGCGTGGAGACATCGGTCTCCTTCGGCACCACGTCGCTTTGACGGGGAATGAGGAGTAGGTCGTCGAAGGTAAGGCCCTGATCGGGCAGGATGATCGCCATGACCCCTCCGGATTGGGGAGGCAGAGGCTAGCGCGTGGGGGGCGCAGGCAACCCTTGTCGCAGGGGCTTCCCCTTGCCCAGCCACCCCCTCGCATTCCCTTGTCCGGCATGCGCTTGCGTATTGCAGCCGGAGCCGTGCTGGGCACCGCAGCGGTGCTCGTGGCCGGACCGGCAGGGTGGATGCCCTGGGCTGGCTGGGTTCATGCCCAGATGCCGGCCTGGTGGGTATTGCCGGCGATTGCTTCGGCATTGCTGCTGGCTGCCACCGCCTGCCTGCCGGGCCGCGCGGCCGATCGTCCTGAGACGCGAACGTCAAACCGGCTCCAACCGGCACTCTGGCCGCTCCAGCACCGGGGCGCTACAGTCGCGCTCGGACTCGGTCTGTTGTTGGTGCTAGAGCCGTTGCTCCATCTCACGGTGCTCGGGTATCTGACCCTGGCGCCGGCGCCCGGCTCGCTCGACCTGTTGCTGCCGAATAGTGGCGGCAGCACACCGGGCGAGCTGGCCCGTCGCATCGCTGTGCTCTGCCTGCTGGCGCCTGTAGCCGAGGAGCTGTTCTTCCGCGGCCGGCTGCTGCCACTGCTGGTGCCGCGCATCGGGGCCTGGGGCGCGCTGACTTTCACCAGCCTGGCCTTCGCCGTCGCACACGGCTCGCCGATCACTGCCCTGGTCGCCCTGCCGATCGGACTGCTGCTCGGCTGGTTGCGCCTGTGCCATCGCGACCTCGGCGCCTGCGTGCTGGTGCACCAGGCGCACAACGGCCTATTCATTCTCGCTGGCCCCGCCCTGGTCACCGCCCCGCTGTCGGCCGCCGTGCTGGCGGTCGGCGGAGCTCTGATGCTGACCCTCGCTGCACTGCACACGCGCCAACGCTGGCATGCCCTGCCCGCCGGTCTGGCTCTAGCCGCAGCCATGGCGCTGGCGGTGCCGCCGCTGCTCGCGCTCAAGGACTCCTGGTGGGCCACCAGTGTGGCGCGGCTAGCCGGTCGTGCCCGCACTGAGCCGGGTCTGCTGATCGAACGTCTGGACCTCCAGCGCCGTCGCGGGCGGCTGACCAGCGCCCGCAGTGACGACCTGCGTTATCGCCTGCAGCCTTACGGCAGCGACGCCGCTCGCGCAGCGCGGATGGTGCTGGAAGAATCCGCCGCGCAGGCGGCCAGTGACGACGAGGCAGTCAGCGATCTGCGCGCCGCGATTCGCGTGGCCCGGCCACCGGACGGACTGCGAGCCGCCGCCTGCGCCCTCGGACGGCAGTGGCCGGAATCACTGGCATTGATCGCGATCGAGGACCCGTCCGCCATCGCGACGCTACTTGGACTCGATGGTGCCGGATCGGCCATCGCCGCCGCCAGCGGACGGCCGCGCAAACAACTGCTGGGAGCCCTGGAGCAGGCCTGGCCCGGACGCTTCGCTAGCGTGCTGCTGGCGCTACCTGCCGCCGACGTCACCGGCCTGGAACGCCGCCATCTACGTCAGCACTATGCCGATGCCGAGGCGATGATCGCGGCGTTGGACCCAGCACGTCGCGAAGCGTGGAAATAGACCGCGGTCTATCCCCACACCTCGACCGCCGGACCTGCCATGCCGGGCAGCCAAACGATCCGTTCATCGACGATCGTCGTGCCCTGGGCGAAGGCGACGGCGTTCTCGGCCGACTGCATCTCCATCGCGTAACGACCCTCGAAGCTGCATGAGCCTTGGTGGCAGCACAGCAGGACGTTGGGCAGCGCGGTCAGCGGGCCGCGATACGGCTCGTGGTGATAGACGTCGAGGGCGGCGCCGGCGATGCGCTTGCTGGTCAACAGCTCGACCAGCGCCGTCTCATCGAGTACTTCGCCACGACAGGTATTGAGCACATACGCGGTCGGCTTGAGCAGCTCCAGCATAGCCCGCGACAGCAGGTTTTCGGTGCTGCGGGTGTAGGCGAGGTGCACGGTCACTGCATCGCTGGTCCGCATCAGTTCGGCGAGCGGCAAATAGATGACGTCGTTGCTCGCAGCCCAGGCGTGGTCCTCGCGGATGTCGTGCGCGACCACGCGCATGCCGAAGGCGCGGGCGATTACCGCGACCTGCCTGCCGATGCGGCCACAACCGACGATGCCCAGCGTGCGGCCCTGCCACAGCGGCCCGACATGGCGGTTCCAACGACCCTGGCGCAAACCCTCGTGCGCCTCGACAAACCGCCGCGATAGGCTGATGAGCAGGCCGAAGACCTGCTCGACCACACTGCGTGCCGGCGCCTCGGGGGTATAGGTGACCGCCACGCCCTGACGGATGCACGCCGTTACATCAAGCCCATCAAGACCCACGCCGACCCGCGCGACGTGCCTCAGCCGCGGCCCGCCCCGAGCGATGACCCAGTCGGGTAGCGGTTCGGTGCCGGCGAGCAACACATCGACATCACCGAGCAGCGCCGCGGTCTCTTCGGGCGTGTGCTTGCGCTGGTGCGGCGACAAGCGCACCTCAAAACCAGCGGCCTCCAGCAGCTTCAGCGGATCGCTGCTGCTGACGCCATAGGGGTACGAGGAAGCCTGCGCGACGAGAGCCATGGGTCCGCGGGTTGTGGGCTTCGCCACCGCGTGGCAATCGGCCGCTTGAGCTCAGCGCTCGCTAGCGCTTGCCAATCGGTGCGGTGGCGGCCGGGCTGATGATCACGCGGGCGAAGGCGGGGAAGCGGTCGCAGGCGACCTGGGCGCTGGCGCTGGCGAACGGCGAGCCGCGATCGACGTGCGGAAAGCCGAAGCCGAGGCGGCGCAACGGACGCTGATCGCTGTCGTACAGCACCACGCTGACATCCGGATTGGCCGAGGCAGCGGGACGCTGCACCACTAGCTTGGCTCCGACGCCACCTTCTGTGCGATCGATGACCAGGCTGACCAAGTAGTCGCCGCCGAGCCCGATCGGCGCGCCGGCCTTGATCGGCAGCAACGGCTGCCGGCCAGCGTCATCGCCCAGCACGCTGCCAAGATCAGCCTCGGCGACGCGGGCCAGGTAGGCCTGGATGGCGATGTTGCTGTCGGCCAGATCCTGGTTCAGGCGGCGCTCGCGAGCGGCCAGGGCGGTACGATCGGCGCGCACCGCTTCAAGCTCCTGCTTGAGCGTGGCGACTTCGGCGGTCAACAGTTCGGCGCGATGCTCCTGGGCCTGACGGTCAGTGCTGGCAGCATCCAGGCGGGCGTTCTCGTCACGCAGCTGGCGCACACCCTGGGCGAGAATCCCACCGACACGCTCCTGGCGATTCAGCTGCTCGGCCTGCTCGCGGGCGAGGCGCTGGGCCTCGGCTAGGCGCAGGGACATCAGCTCGGCGCGATCGTCGGCGTTGCGCAGGCGGGACAGCTCGGTCTCGGTGGCAGCGAGCCGACGGCGGCCGTCTTCGACCTCGCCACGACGGACTAGGGCCTCGTCATCGTGACGCGCCAATTCGGTGCGCGCGGCGCTAGTCGCCTCTTCGGCCTTGGCCAGGGCGGCCTGGACGCGGCGGATCTCGGCGAGGTTGGCCTCGGCCTGGCGGGCGGTGCTGGCCAGCTCGGCGGCAAGGCGAACGTGGTCCTGCGGCAAGGCGGCAGCCCGACGCAGACCCCACACGCCCAGGGCGGTGCCAGCCAAAGCAAGCGCAGCGGCGGCAGCGACCAGCGCGATCCAGGGTCCGCGACGTACCCGTAGGGCGCTGGGCGGGCCATGCGAACTGTCCGGAGCGAGCAGATCGCTGGCGGCCACGGCTGCTGCACGCAGGGCCGATGGGTGGGCTACGGCACGTTCCCACACTCGGCTCTCGTCCGCCTCGGCGTCTTCCTCGGCGGGGGCTGGCCCGGACAGCGCGGTGTGCAGGTCGTCAGGCACGCCCAGCGCACCGGGCAGACGAGTGCGGCGGTCGTAGCGCACCGTCTTCCACTCGGCGCCCTGGAAGTCGGTGCCCTCGGCCTGGGCACCCTTCAGGTTGGTGCCATCGAGCATCGCTGCGGACAGTCGGGCTCCGGCGAGGTTCGCGCCACTGAGATTGGTACCGGCCAGATCACTGCCGGTGAGATCGGCCCCGCTGAGATCTGCGCGCTTGAGACTGGTGCGACGCAGCTTGGCACCGGCGAGCCGCGCGCCGCGCAGATCAGCGCCGTCGAGCACGGCATCGCGCAGGTCGGCGCGACTGAGGTCGGCCTCGGCCAGGACGATGCCGGGGGCATGCAGCCCTACCAGGCAGGCCTCGGTCAGATCGCCGCGCGCTGCCGCCACTGCCTGGGCGACCAGCTTGGCGACATAGGCATCGCCCTTGGTGACCTGCGGATTGTGCCACAGGCAGCGATCGGCGCCGGGAGGCAGGATATGCGGGCATGGTCCGCGCGAACTGCTGAACCGGTGCTGGCAGACCATCACCGCCGGCGCGACACGGGTCTCGTCTTGATCACTGGTGCGCGAACCGTCCATGGCGACCTCAATGTCCGGCGTGGGCTGGTGCAGCGTACGTGTCGTGAGCCGGGGCAGCAGCCGGCATGCCATGTGGCGCCGGGGCGGCAGTCGGAGCAGGCTTGGCAGCTGGGACAGGTGCCGGGGCGGCTTCGGGCTTTGCCGCCGGCGGCGGGCCGGCTTCTTCATTCATGCGGAAGGCGCGCCGACGCAGCGCGTGGATCTTCTGGGCGTCAGGGTGCAGTTCGTAATAGGCGGAAGCGTGTTCGGTCGCCTTGCGCGCATCCGGACGATGATCGGTGAAGATCAGCGCCAGCAGATAGTGGCACTCGCGATCGATCGGGCTGTGGGGGTCGAACGCCTTGCCGTCGATCTCAGCTCTGAGGTGGACGATCGCCTGATCGTAGTCACCGACCTGGAAGTAGTACTGGCCGAGCAGGCCGTTGGCCTCAGGAAAATCAGGTCGATCGGCGAGGATCGCGAGCAGGCCGTCGCGCGCGGCGAGCCGGCGCGGCGGTACTTGGCGCAACTGCCAGCGGACCTGCTGCCAGCGCGACTGATCAAGCGCCGGTCCGGTGGCGATGGCGGCCGCCTTGGTCAACGAGGCTTCGGCCTGTTCGGCGCGGCCCTGTCGCTCATGTGCCAGCGCGAGATTGACCAGAGCTTCCGGGCGGCGCGGGTCGGCCTCGAGGGCGGCTTCGAGATGCGCCTGGGCCTTGGCTAGCGCATCCGGTTCTTCGCCGAGCGGGCCGAGAAACAGTGTACCGAGATTGTAGTGCGCTCCGGCGTGGCCGGCAGCGATCTGTAGGCAGCCTTCGTACGCGCGTCGGGCCTCGCCCCAGGCGGACAGCCGTTCGCGCGCGGCACCCAGGTTGAACCAATAATCGGCAGCATCGCTGGGGCTGCTACTGGCGAGATTGGCAGCATCCTGGAAACGGCGCGCGGCCTGCTCGAAGTCACCGGCCTGGAAGGCGAGATAGCCGAGATTGCACACCACCTCGTGATGATCCGGCCGACTGCGCAGTGCTTCTTCGTACCAGCGGCGGGCTTCTTCGGGCCGGCCGATCGACTGGTTGGCCAGGGCGATATTGAACTGAGCGTAGAAGTACGCGCCATCGACCACCAGCGCCTTGCGGTACTGCTCGATCGCGCTTTCGTACTTCCGCTCGGACAGCAGGACATTGCCCTGCAGGGTGTGGAACGCCGACGTGTCCTCCTCCAGGACTACGCTCTCGGCCCCGGCAAGAGCGCAGACCGCTAGGTAGGCGAGGGCGATGCGCACGGCGTGCCGATCAGCGGCTGCGACCGAGGAGCAGGTCGGCCAGTTCCTCGGGTTCGGCGCGATAGCTGCCGTCGGCGATGCGCGCCTTCAACTCTTCGATGCGCTGGACATCCGCCGGATTCATCTGCTTGATGATGTCGACCAGCCGCGAGACCGCCGCGCTGTCGGCACCGGAGTAGGTCGCATCAGGCCGATTGCCCCCCACTGAGGCAGGTCCGTTCTGACCCTTGGCCGCGTCGAGCTGGCGACGGCGGGCGGCAGGGTCGAGCGGGCGGTCTCCGTGGATCTCCATGGTCTCAGTATCGGCACCCGGGTTGGCGACTTGAGGAGAAGTGTCCCACGCTTGACCCAGAGATCGGCTTGCGTGCGGTCAGAACACCCAAACCATGAAACGCCAAGGGCTTAGACGGAAACCGCCAACCGCCTGAGCGGCGACGGCTTAGGACTTCTCGAACTTGATCACTTCCACCGGGCAGCCTTCAGCAGCTTCGATGATCTGGTCTTCCAGGGAATTGCCCTGATCCGACTTCAAGCCGGTCTTGGCTTCCAGGTTGGTGTCATCCGAACCGTCGTCGCGAACCTCGCCGCGGATGTGACAGGTGTCTTCGGTCACATGGAAGACTTCGGGGCAGGCAGTCTCGCACGCATTGCACACGATGCAGCCGTCTTCGATCCAGACCTTGGTGATGGCCATGTCATTCTCCGTCGCTGGGGGTTTATCCCAAATGGCCGGTGCGCCAAGCGGGATCAGCGTATGGCTGACATGCGCCACATGTCGAATGGGCCTGCGAGGCCCGCGAGGACTGCAACTTAGGCCCAGTAATGACCCGCTCCCAGGCGTTCCATCTCCTCATCGCTGATCGGACGCATCTCGCCCGGGACCAAGTCGCTCGGCAGATCCAGGCCGCCGATGCGATCGCGATGCAGCGTGACCACCTTACCACCCAGCGCAGCGATCATCCGTTTCACCTGATGGTGTCGCCCCTCGCTGATCACCAGACTTGCCTGGGCCGGACCATCGAGGGTCAACGTGGCGGGCGCACACGGGGTGTCGAAGCCGTCGATCATCAGGCCGGCCAGGCAACGTGCCACCGCGTCATCGGGCAACTCCCCACGATAGCCGATGCGATAGCGCTTGGGCAGCTTGTGCTTCGGTGCAGTCGCCCGGATCAGGAACTTGCCATCGAAGGTGATCACTAGCAGACCCGAGGTGTAGCGATCGAGCCGGCCAGCGGTGTTGAGGTTCGGGTGCCGCAGGGCCTCGGGGACGATGTTGTAGATCATCGGCCCGTCCTGCGGGTCGTGACTGCAAACCAGGCCGATCGGCTTGTGGCAAATCAGAATGCTGCGATCCGGCGGATCGCCGAGCGGACAACCGTCGAGCGTCACCACGTCGTCGGCCTGCAGCAGGCGGTGATACTTCTGCGTCATCGTCCCGTTCACCGCCACCCGCTCGGCGTGGATCGCCAGGCGGGTCGCCGGCCACGCCATGGTGGCGGCGCGGGTCACGAAGCGGTCGAGTGGTTCTCCGGTGCGGGGCACGACGGCATGATCGGGCGGTGGACGAGCAGGTCGAGGGTGGCGATGAAGCGGTCGTCGGCGATCTCCACCGTCAAGCTGCCGCCGACAGCCTCGGCCAGCCGCCGGGCGATGGCCAAGCCGAGTCCGGCATGCCCAGCGCTGCGGGCCGCATCCGCGCGCCAGAACCGCTCAAAGACGCGGGTCGCATCCGCCACCGTCAGGCCGACGCAGGGGTTGGCGACGCACAGGCGCCATCCGCCTGAAATCGCTGTCAGTATCACCTCTAAACGACCCGGAGCGCCATGCGCGAGGGCGTTTTCCAGCAGATTGCGGACGATGCCATCCAGCCGGCCCTCGTCGCCGACGATCTCGGCCTCGGCGAGATCGACCTCTGCCGTCAGTCCACGCTCGACGGCGCGGGTCGCGCACAGGTCCCAGCGCTGACGGATGACGCCGGTGAAATCGACCGGCGCGCATGTCCCGGGCGTCGACGCGGCTTCCAGGCGGGCGAGGGTCAGCAGGTCCTCGACCGTACGCTGCAGACGTATCACTTCAGACTGGGCCGTCGCCACCACCGCACGCCAGCCGCCTTCATCGCGTCGACCGCCAGCGGTGGCCGCCTCCAAGGTCGCCCGCACCGCAGCAAGCGGCGTGCGCAATTCGTGGGCGGCGTCGGCGACGAAGCCACGCTCGCGCTCGCGCACCGCCACCAGCCGCTTAACCAGGTCATCCAGTGTGCGCACCGCCGGCTCCAGCTCGACGAGTCCGGCGGCACCCAAAGGCGTCGGCCGCGCCGGATCGATCGCCTCGATGCGCCCAGCGAGCTGGGCGAGTGGGCGCAACAGCCGCGGCACCGCCAGGGCCATGCCGGCCGCCGCCAGCAGCGCGCCGCCGACCGCAGCCATGCCGGCGACCCACGCCAGCACGCCCAGCCTGTGCTCCAGCCCACTGGCATCGCGCGCCACCGCGATGGTCACCCCCTGGCTGCCGCCCCGCGGCACGATCTGGCGCACCAGCCGGCGGCCCGTGGCCCCATCAGGCAATGCACACGGATGTGCCGCGCGCGTGGCGGGCTTCCGACGCCAATGTCCGGCTGCTGCCGGCGACGCGACCAGCAGGGTGCCGTCCACATCCCACACCGCCGCCAGGTCAGGATGATCCCGTCGGGTGAGCTCCGGTAAATCGACAGCCTGCCATTCGACCGACACGCCGTGCGCCTCGGATTCGACGCCGGAGGCCACGGCATTCAGCTGCACCGCCAGGGAACTGTCGAACTCGGTGATCAGGGCGGCACGGGCTACGGCCCAGCCGGCCATCCCGGCCGCGGCGGTGACCAAGCCTGCCAGCAGCGCGGTGCCCAGGATCAGGCGGGTGCGCAGGGCAGGCATCAGCCGACCGCCAGCACATAGCCAGCCCCGCGCACCGTGCGGATTGCATCGGACAGGCCTGCCTTGGCCAGTTTGCGGCGGACATAGCCAACATAGACGTCGATAACGTTACTGTTCGGTTCGGCCTCGGCGTCATAGCAGCGCTCCCACAGGTCGGTGCGTGCCACCACTTCGCCAGGGCGTTGCGCAAGAACTTCGAGGATCGCGAACTCGCGCACGGTCAACACCATCGTGGTCGCATCCACTGCTGCCCGCCGCGCAGCGGTATCGACCGACAGGCGGCCACAGCGCAGCACCGGCTCGCGCCGAAAACTACCCCGCCGGGCCAACGAACGCACCCGCGCCAGCAGCTCGGACACAGCACAGGGTTTGACCAGGTAGTCATCAGCGCCGGCATCCAGACCGACCACACGATCCTCGACCGCGTCGCGGGCGGTTAGCAACAGCACTGGCACCTGCTTCCCATCGGCCCGCAAGCGGCGCAGCACAGCCAGGCCGTCCAACCCAGGCAACATGATGTCGAGGATGATCGCGTCGTAACTGAACGACGTTGCAAACCATAACCCCTCGTTGCCATCCCCGCTGGCATCAACGGCACAACCCACCTCGCGCAGGGCCGACACGACCGCCTCGCGCAGCACGGCATGGTCTTCGACCACGAGGATTCGCATGGCAGTGTATACTGGAGGAAAGCGCGAAGTGGGAATGGGGCAGCAGGCAGGCGCAGGCGGCGTCAGGCACGAACGCTAGACGCCGCCGCAGTCCTCAGTTCTCAGTCTTTGTGGCCCTTGTCGTCCTTGTCGCCTTTTTCGTCCTTGTCGTCCTTGTCAGCATCCTTCTTCACTGCGCGGATCGGACGAGTCCGCTCCTCCTCGATCTGACCAGCGGCGTCGAATTCAATGCTGACCTTGGCATCGCTACGCTCGATGTCGACTTCGTATGTAACGACACCCTTCTCAATCTCCTCCTGGACCTCGACAATCCGTCCATCGCCGACCCGCGAGGTGACGATCGTACGGGCCGCTTCGGGCAAACGGTCGATACCAACGCTTCCACTCTTGTCGTTACGCTTGGCCGTCAGTTTCAGGATCTTGCCGTCGCCGGCGATCCGGGCTTCGCTGCGCACATCGGCGCGGGTCCAACGCGCGCTGTAGGTCTTCTCACCGTTCCGTTCATCGATGCGGATGCGCTCGACCACGGCGCCGTCAGCCTGCTGTTCAAAGGCAGAACGCACGGCCGCGGGCAGGTCGGCCAAGGTGAGCGTGCCGGGAGTGGCTGCTGCCGGGGCTGCTGTAGGGGTGGCTGGAGCTACCGGCTTCGGAGCGACAGCTTCGCCGGCGAAGGCGCAGCTGGCGGTGATAAGGAGAAGGGTGGTGGCGATGCGGGACATGGTTGCTCCGGGTGATGGGCGGACTCTAAGGGGACTCCATGAGAGCACGATGAGAGAGCACGATGAGAGGGCGCGATGACCGTCGGAGCCTGCGCCGCGCTATCTAAAACGCTGCTCTTACGGAGACGACAATCCCCGCGCCCACTACAAACGACAACACCTCGCGACCAGGTCGCGAGGTGTCGGGAAGCAGCGGAGAATCCGTCGCGTCAGTTCAGGAGCCGGCTTGCAGGCGGCCGAACGAGCCGACCGTGATGCCGACGCGCTTGGCGTACTTCTCGACGCTCTCGCCCTTCTCGGCGTCAATGAGCATCTCCTGCTCAAGCAGTACGCTCTCCTTGAAGAAGCGGCTGAGCTTGCCTTCGACGATCTTTGGACGCATCGCTTCGGGCTTCGCCTGCACTTCGGGAGTGGCGGCGATGATCTCTTTTTCCTTCTCAACCAGAGCCTGGTCGACGCCGGCGCGGTCGAGCGAGACCGGAGCGGGGTTGGCCGAGGCAATGTGCAGGGCGACCTGCTTCAGCTTGGCGACCTCGCCAGAACCGGCGACGATCGCAGCGATGCGGCCGTCGTGGTTGTAGCCCGAAATCGCAGCACCGGCGACGCGCTTCACGCCGACCAGTTTGACGTTCTCGCCGATCTTCTGGATCTGCGCGACGAAGGCGTCGGGCAGCGACACGCCGCCCAGCTGCTGAGCATTGAGCGCGTCGACCGAGTCGGCGCCGCTCGCCAGGGCGAGATCAGCAACCTGTTGGACGAAGGCGCGGAACCCATCGTTCTTGCCGACGAAGTCAGTCTGGCAGCCGACCAGAATAATGACGCCGGCTCCGTTGCCGATGGCCAGCGCGGTGGCACCGCATGGGGTCTCGCGGCCGCCGAACTTGGCGCCGGCGGCGGCGCCCATCTTGCGGAGGTGCTCGACAGCGGCTTGAAGGTCGCCATTGGTGGCAGTCAGGGCCTGCTTGCACTTCATCATCGGCAGGTTGGTCATCGAGCGCAGCTCGTTGACAAGGGCGGCAGTGATCTCGGCCATGACGGTTCCTTACTTGGCGGCGGGGAATTTGGACGCCGGGGCGGCGGCGACCGCGACGGCCGGAGCAGCGACGACGGTGTCGGCGGCGGGCTCGACGCGGGTGATCTGCTCGGTACGGCCGCGGGCGAGGCCGTCGACCAGGGCCTTGACCACCAGCTGGATCGGGCGGATGCCGTCATCGTTGCCGGGGATGGGCAGGTCGACCAGGGTCGGATCGGTGTCGCTGTCGACCAGGCCGAGCAGCGGGATGCCCAGGCGACGGGCTTCGTCGACCGCGGTCTGCTCGTGCTTGGGGTCGACCAGGAAGATGGCGTCGGGCAGCTTCGACATCGTGCGCACGCCTTCGAGGTTGCGCAGGATGCGGCGGCGTTCGCGGCCGTCGCGCGACTGGATCTTCTTCGACTCGCGCATGTATTCAGCGGTGTTCATCCGCTCTTCGATCACATCGAGACGGCGGATCGAGGTGCGCACGGTTTCGAAGTTGGTCAATGTGCCGCCCAGCCAGCGCTCGGCGACGAAGGGCATGCCAGCGGCTTTGGCTGCGTCGCGGACAACGTCCTTCGCCTGGCGCTTGGTGCCGACGAACAGGATGGTCTTGTTGGCGCGGGCCAGCTTGGCGCAGTAGTAATAGGCGTGGATCAGCTGCTTGGCCGTCTGCCGGATGTCGATGATGTGGATGCCGCCGCGCTTGCCGTACAGGTACGGCGCCATGCGCGGGTGCCAGAGACTGCTGGAGGTTCCGAAGTGGATACCGCTGTCGAGCAGCTGCTTGAGGTCGACGATGGCCATGGTGCAAACTCCTGCCGGACCCTCTGCACGGGTGCGGCGGTTGACGACGCGCTGGATGCCATCGCCGGTCGGCGCGTCGCCTGTCGGGGCGGTGCCGGCGTATGGTGCCTGAGGAATCCCAGGCGGGGCGCGGCACAATAGGGAGGACGGGGTCGAGGTCAACTCGCAGTCCGAATGGACTCCAGACCCTGGCACGGCGGGTGCTTTACCAGTCCCACAGCCATGCCACGACGCCTCCTCGTCCCGACTCTCGCCGCCTTTGTCGCCTTTTTAGGCGGCTGCGGCGAGACCCGCAGCACCCCAGTCACCCCCGAGACGCCCGCCAAGCAGATGGCAACGACCCCAGCGCCCAGAAGCGGCACGATCGCGACCGTGGCCAGCGGCCCGGATGGTCGCACCCTGGTTGAGTTTACCCTGACTGGCAGCACCGAGGCGGGCACCCCCTACCGGGTGATCACCGCCGACGGCAGCCGCATCAAGGGCATGATCCAGGTCACCGACCTGCCAGGCGCCAAGCGCGCCATTGCCCGCGTCATCGCCTTGACCGATCCTGCCGATCCGCCGGCCCCGGGCGATCAGGTCCACGAACTCGCTACCCTGGCGGACGCCAGCACAACGCCGGCCGCGGCCGCAGCCGATCCGGCCGAGGACGCCCGCTTCACCACCTTGCGCACGCAGTACCAGCGCTTGATCGCCGAAGCGGTCGCCCGCCATGATGCCGATGTTGCCGCCATCCGTACGGCGTCGGATGCCCGGATCGCCGAGGCCGAGGCCTCGCTGCGCAAGGACCTGGCCGAGCGAGACCGGGCCCATGCCGCCGACCTGGCTGGCGCCAAGGCCGCCGGAGGCGAGACCGCCTTGGCGGCAGTCGCCAGTGAGCGTGAAACCGCCACCACCCGCGCGCGCACCGCCGTCGACGAACGCGACCGCCTGCGCGTCGAGGTCGACCGCCTCACCACCGTCCAGGAAGAGTTGAAGCGCAAAATCGAACGGACGACTGCCGGTCAGACTGAGAACGAGCGCACCGCTAAGGCTCAGCTGACCGCCGAGCGCGAAGCGCGCGAGCAGATCGCCGGCAGACTCGCCGAGTTGGAGAAGCGCGAAGGTGGACGCGCTACCGCCACTGCCGCGCTGCTGTCACGCGAACCCGGACGTGACGAGGGCGTGCTGGAACGCCTCGACCGCCTCAGCGCCGAGACCACCGTCGCCCGTGATCGCGCGGTGCGCTCGGAAGCCGCTGCGGCAGAGGCGCAGGAGGCGCTGTTGGCCTGCCGCCGCAGCCTCGCCGAGACCGAAGCCGCTCGCGATGCCGCGCTCGGCAAGGTCGGAGCCGCGGCCGACGTCGACGCCAAACTGGCCACCGCCCAGGACACCCTGGCCGCGACGCGCAATGATTTGGCCGCAGCACGCGAACGCCACGCCGCCGCCGAACTCGCTCGGCTGGAGGCCGAACGTGCTCTCTACGACCTGTCGGCCCGCGTGCTGCGCCTGCCACGCGCCGGGGCCGAGTTGGCCGCCCTACAGGAACGCCTGCGGGCAACTCTTGGACCAATGACGCCCCAGGTTGACGCCACTGCCCCGGAGCGCAGGCCATGAGGCGCGTCATGCAACGTCCCGCTGCGATCGTGCTGACCCTCGCTCTGGGCGCTCTGGGCGCTCTGGGCGCATTGACCGCCTGTGCGCCGGCCGCGCGTGGCGGGCGCAGCAGTGTGGGATCGCCCCAGGCGCCGGCTGGCGCGCCCAGCCCGGAAGCAATTGCCCTCGAACAACATCTCGCTGCGCTTGAGGCGCAGATCGCCAAGATGGAAAAGGACCTCGGCAAAGGCCGTGGCGCTTACCGTGCCGGCAGCCTGCTGCGCGTCGAAGGCAAGGGCGGCGGTGAACCACCGCTCGACCGGCTGCGCCGTCTGGAACGCGAGCTGGCGGACGCCGAAGCCAAGATCGTCGCGCGTGACAGTCGCGTGACTGAACTGACCCGCGATCTGCAGACTGCCCGCGACCAGGGCAAGTCGCTGGGCGAACAGGCCGGGGACTTGGCCTATGCCCGGGACGCCCTGATCACCGCCCAGCAGGCCCTCAGCGAATCGCGCGGCACTGCCGACGGTCTGCGCGGCCAACTCGCCGCCAGCGAACTGCAGCGGCTGAAGGCCGAGCGTGAACACTTCCGCTTTGCCGCCAAGATCCTCAAACTGGTGCCCGGGCAAACCGCCCAGCTACTGGAACTGCAGGACGAGGCGCGCGAAGCCGCCCGCGCTCTGGATGGCCGCAGCGACGACCGCCCGATGCAGAAGCCGATTGAAAAGCCGACG
>JBBQCI010000088.1:0-15474 GCA_038318565.1 Planctomycetota bacterium | reverse complement strand
GGCAGCGTCCGGCTGTCGCACCGCGGGCAGTCCAACTACCTGTTCCTCGACGGTCGCGTCAGCCTGGATCCACCGCTGCTGCAGAACGTCGCGAGCCAGCCGAACTTCTGGATCGGGCGGCCGTAGTCAGCGCTTTGCAGGCGGGGCTGGCTTGAACATCGGCGCGACCACAGCTGGGTCGTAGCCAAGGTACAGCGGGATGAAGTAGTTGCCGGTATAGCTGCTGCGCTGCGGCAGGTCATCCTTGGTCAGCTTCTTTGTCTCGCCGCCGCGGGTCTCCCAGATCGCCTCACGGAAGACGTTGCCCATGTTGCAGTAGCTGATCAGACTGACCTGGCCGTCCTCGTTGAGCACCAGCGGCTTGCCTGCGTCCTTCATCGAGTTGTTGCGGTAGCCGCCGAGTACTTCCAGCACGCCGCCTTTTCTGACCGCGAAGCCTTCGGTCGGGCCTTCGGTCTTCCACGCCAGCACCCACAGCCGGCCACCGTCGACCGGGAACTGAGCGGTATTTTTGTTCTCGTTGTTGATGCTGCGTGCGAACAAGCGGACGTTGGCCGGGCAGAAGCGCGCCGCAGGCCCGGTGTTGGCCAGGGCCATGAGGTGCGCGGTCACCGGCTGATCGGTGGTGAATGACGGCGCCGCATCGCCATAGCGGATGAAGATCGGGCGCGGCGCGCGCACCTCGATGACCAAGCGGTTGCCGGGATGATCGATCCACAGCGGCTGGTCGCTGGCCTCGGTGACGGCGAGAATCGGACCTCGCGCATTGGCATTCATCAAGTCAAAGCGCAGCACCGTCTTTGGCACCTGCATCTCGGTCTTCAGTTCGTAGCGCTCCTTGGCCAGCATGACGTTCGGCTTGCCGCTAGAGAGGGCGGCCTGGACGTCGCCAGCAAAGTCCTCTGGCGTGGCCCACTGCGTCGGGTCAGCATCCCAAGTTGCCGGAGGGACTTCCTCGATCGGCATGCGCAGGCTGCCCGTCGCGGTGTAACTCAGGCGCAGTGGCGTGCCGTTGAGCCACTCGGCGACCTGACCGACCGGTACAGCCAGACGCGAGCCGCCGGCCTTGCCGGCGGGCACCAGCTCGGGCGGCGCGCCTGCACGCAGCGCGGCGATGCGCTTCTCGGCATCGTCGCCTGCCGCCTTGATCAGCGCAGCCTTGGCGTCGGCGATCAGCGCGATGCCATTCATGTGGAAGGCGCGGTTGCTGCCGGCCTTGTTCTGTTCAACTACGAGCAGGCGGAGGGCGCTGACCGCCGCCAGCCGGCCGCCGAAGTCGAGCAGGCAGGCCTGTTTGCCACCACCGCCAAGCCCGACGATGCGCGCGACCGGCGTATCGAAGGTCTTATTGCCGTCGGTGTCAGCCCACACCTCAATCTCCTTGGCGAAGTAGTTGCCGAACCGCTCAGCACCGCCCAGTTCGATGCCGGCGAGATCGGCGACCGGCGCCGGGAAGATGATGTCGACCCACACCGGGTCGCGCGCGGCTTTGACCGTGTTCGGTCCACCGGCGAGGAAGGTGTCGGGATTACCGTCGAGCAGCTTGTCCGGCCCACCGTCGCCGTTGGTGCCGAATGAGGCGGTAGCGGTGGTGCCAGTGGGGATGACGAGGGCGGCCCCGCGGCGGCGCAGCGATTCTGCGCAGTCGATCGCCTTGCCGTAGCCAGAGGTCTCAACATCGCGCACAAACAGCTGCGCTTCGGGATGGTCGAGGACGATGGCGGCGGCAGCTTTATCGCCACGCGTCAAGCGGCTGTCGAGCAGTACGACGTGCGCCGCCGCCCCGGTGATGCGTAGGGCCGGCACGCTGTTCTCGCTGGCGATCTTGCGTAGGCTCGGGCACGAGCCATCGATGTGGATGCCGGTCTGCTTCTGGCCCTTGAGCGTCACCCACTCAATCGCCGGGCTGACCTCGGCGGAGCTCAGCAGCTCGATGCCGTAGTCGAAACCCTGGATCGTGATGTCATTGAAGTAGCCCTGCACCGCCCAGGTCGGAAACCACAGGCCGGCGTGGCCCTGGCCGTCGCCGCTGCGCACGGTGAGGTTGTCGATCGAGCAGGCGTTGGCGCCCATGAAGAGGACGCCGACCGCGCCAGGATTGCCCGAGCCGGTGTCGATAGTGATATTACGCAGTTCGTTGCCCCAGGCGATGCCGCACTGGTGGTGCTGCCAGTCCTTCGACCAAGTCAGCAGTGGCTTGCGCGAGCCGGCCTCAAATCCGGGACTCGCGTCTTTCAGCCTGATGGTGGTCTTGCGGCGATCCTGGCCGATCAGACGCAGGCCGCAGAATCCCTCGCGCACCTCCTTGTCGGGCACGATGCTGTCGCTGACCACATAGGTGCCGTTGGGCACGTAGAAGAACGACGGCCCGCCTGGCCCCCGTTTCTCGCGCATGCGCTCAACCCCATCGCGCACCGCGTTCATCATCGCGACGAAGGCGCGGGTATCGTCGGTCTTCCCGTCTCCGGTGGCGTTGTATGGCGGTCTGGTGATGTCCCACACCTGGCCACCGTTCTCGCCCAGTGCCTTGGCCGGCCAGACGATGTTCAGCGCCGGTTGGCGGTCGCCGGGCGGAGCGGTTTCTCCCGCAGCGATCGGCAGGAGTGGCAACAGCATGATCGCGAGGGAGACGTGGCGGCAGATGGCTTGCACAGGGAACCTCATGTCATGGAAGGGACACGATGACGGCGGACTGGGACATCCGGGCGGTGACCGCCCGGGCCGGATCATTGTGCATTTCTAAGCCGAGCTTGCACCGCCTCCGGCCGGTAGCCCGTGTATAAGGGCATCGCGTAGTTGCGGTCGTTGGAACCCCGGCGTGGCAGTTCGTCGTTGGCCACCTGGATGTTCCAGTCGCCGCGCCGTTCCCAGACCGCCCACGGGTACTTCCTGCCCATGTAGCTGGTGGCGATCACACTGACGTCGGAATCGTTGTTGATGACCAGCGGATAGACGATGTTGGGCTTGTCGGAGTGGGCGGTGAAGTTCTGGTAGCCGCCGAGCACCTCAAGACAGCCGCCGTTCTCGACCAGGAAGGACGGCTGCCGCTCTTCGGTCTTGAAGCCCAGCACCCACATCAGGCCGCCGTTGACGCGGAAATTCGGCCTGAGTGCCTTGAAATCATGGACCTCCTCGTTGATGCTGCGGGCGTAGAGGCGGACGTTCTTCGGACAGGCCTTCGGGCTGGTCATGCCGGTCAGGGCGGAGCCGTTCTGCATGTGTACGCTGACCGGCTGGTCTGTCTCGACATCGACGCCGAAGCGGCCATTGCGGAAGTGGATCGGCCGCGGTGCCTGCATGATGAACCAGGTGCAATACCCGTTCTCGACCCACAGCGGTTCGGCCGAGGCCAGGTCGATTTGGAAATGGCACGCCCACCTGCCTCCGGCAGAGAAGTCCATCTGCCGGACCGTGGACGGGACCACCACCGTGGGCCAGCCCTTGCTGGTGGGGCCGATGACGTCGGCAGCGGTGGGGAAGCAGATCGCCGGCTTGCCGGAGTTGAGCGCCGCCTGGACGCGCTCGACCACCGTGCCCTGGAAGTCCGACGGGCAGGCCCAGTTGTCCGGGTTGGACTCCCACGGGACCAGGGCCACCTCCTCGACCGGCAGGTCCATCGACTGGGTTGGGGCGTCGGCCAGGGTGCGGACGAGCGGGCCAGAGACGTACTCGACCACATCGCCGGTGAGGACGGTCTTGCCGTAGGCATCCAACGCGGCCGGATAGCCGCCCACGACCAGGTTGCGCAGGAACACCTGCGCGCCCGGCTCCTTGGCGTTCATCACGATGGCGGCGCCGGTGGCGTCCTTGCCGCCCTCAAGCCGCGAATCGATCAGCACGGTTTGGGAGAAGGGGTCGTCGACCACCACCGCCGGGACCGGCCCGCGGAAGAGCAGGCGGCGGATGGACGCGGCGTGGGGGCCGACCTCGTAGCCCGCCATATGCTGGCCGGTGAGGGTGACGTACTCCAGGGTCGGCTGGGCCTCGCGGCTGTCGCTGCCCTTAATGCCGACGTTGAAGCCGTCGATGCTGAGGTCGCAGAAGTGGCCTTGCACCGACCACCAGGAGAAGTGCAGACCGATCTTCCCCTGGCCGTCGCCAGAGCGGAGGCTGAGGTTGTCGATCGACGACGAGTTGGCGCCCATAAAGGTCATGGCAATGGCGCCGGGATTGCCGCTGCCGGTATCGATGGTGAAATTACGCGCCAGATTGCCCCACAGGATGTTGCCCACGCCGGGCTTGATCCCCTCCCAGGGCAGCAGGGTCTTGGGCTTTGCCGGGTCGCCGAAGCCGGTGGCCTTGTCGGCCAAGCGGATGGTGGTGGTGGCGCGGTCCTCTCCGACCAGGCGGAAGTAGCAGAACCCATCCGGTCCGGCATCATGCTGGCTGACCAGCGCGTCCGACACCAGGTAGGTGCCGTTGGGCACGTAGACGATCCAGGAGCGGCGTTTGGCGAGTTGCTCGTCAGCGATGAAGTCGAGCACCTTGATGAACGCCTGGGTGTCATCCGTCTTGCCGTCGCCCACAGCGTTGTATGGCGGGCTGCGGAGGTTGATCACTGGCCCGCCGTTCTCACGCAACATCGCCTTGGGATAGACGATGTGCATGCGGATGTGGCGGTCGCCCGCCTCTGGGACGGACACCTTGCGCAGCTTCGGCGCTGGCGCTGCGCCCTTCGGCCGTTCAGGCAGCAGGATCAGTTCGTTCATGCTGAAGCAGCGCTTTGTGCCGGCGAGGTTCTGCTCGGTGACCAGGAAACGCAGGCCATGAGCCTTCGCCACCGGCTTGTCGAACAGCCAGCGGCCCGCCGCCTTGGCGCCGGGGCCGAGCTTCACCTTGGCTCCCAGGGTGTCGAACTCGCCCTTGCCGGTGGTGTCCAGCCAGAACTCCGCCTGCTTCGGGTAGTAGTTCCCGAAGCGATCGGATTCCCCGGTGGCGACGCCGAGGAGGTTCTCCACCGGCCTGCCGAAGGTGAGGTCCACCCAGACCGGCTTGTCCGCCGATTCGGCGGAACCCTCGGCCCCGCTCAGGGCGGTTTGCGGGTCGCCGTCGATCAGTTTGTCTGCACCGCCACCGTCCGCGGTGCGGAACGAGGCAACCGCCTTGGTCCCGTCCGGATAGCGCAGGGTCGCGGCGCCCAGCAGCCCGTCCTCGGCTGTCGCGCCAACGGAGGTGCCGATGGACAGCAGCGTCACTAGGATCGCCCAGGCGGCGGTTCGACGGGATGGTTTGACTGAGGTCATAGCGACTCTCCTGGGAAAACGTGGCTCGCTTGCCGCCGGCATCGATTTCGGTGCCGTGGTAGTCGCACATCGTCGATCTGGTCTGGTGGTCGCATCATCCGAGGGTTGTGCGAGTGGAGGTGCAGACGGCTCATCGGACTACGGTGACCCGCTCGCCGCCGGTGATCAGCAGATAGGCCGGGGTGCGCAGGAGCGCGGCCTGCACCGTGCCGCCATCGTTGGCGACCTGCGCCTCGTTACCATACAGGTCGATCGGGCGGCACCCCGCCGTGCCCCCGACCCGTTGCCGCACTGTGGCATCCGGCTGCTTGTCGTCATGCCACAGGCCGACCTGGTTTCGGCGAGGTTTCTGCCGCACCAAGTAATGTGACTCCAGCGCAGAACACGAGCAGGAGGGTGATGTTGAGGCGGTTCATGGGATCCTTGGGCTTGCGGGCAGCATGGCTATGAGCTGAATGTGCGTGGCTGCTGCGGGTTGCCGACCATCATTCCAAGATGATGTAACCAAACTTCTCGATGTCCTTGCCGGGATGGATGCCGTCGAACCACTTCATCACCCGGACCCGGCCACGACCGTCGTCCTCGTTGATCATGAAGGTCAGGCGCACCAGCTTGCCTGGGACATAGTCCAGGCCGAGCTGCGCGAAGGGCAGGTAGATCTCGTAGGTGGTAGTGCCGCCGTCGCGTTTGGCCGCCAGCGGCGCGCTGAGCGCCTTACCGACCAGGCTGGCGTCCGGGCTGAGCCAGCAGAAGCCGTAGCCGCCGCCGCTCTCGGTCAGGCCGAGCTCGGTGTGCTTGCCATCAACGAACAGGGCGATCTGAATGCTGTCCTTGGCCCACAACTTGACGCTGGCCTCGCCGGGGGCGTGAGTCTGGTCCCTGACCGCGAAGCCGAGGAAGATGCCGGCGCCGTCATGCGCCAGGGTCACCGTGGCCGAGAGATCCTCGGCATTTGTCCACAGCGGGGTCTGCGGATCGGAGACCAGGTCTTGGATCTCGGTTGCTTGGTCCACGACGATGCGACCGGCATTGGCAGGGCGCACCGGCTTGCCGTCGGCGGCGAGCGGCTTGGCGCTGCGCGGCAGCAGTTCGCCGACTCCGACCATCAGCGGCAGGGTCTCGTCGATGCCGACCTCGGGCGCGGTGATGTGCAAGGCGTAGCCGACCGTGCCGGCAGCCAAACCCTTGGGCAGGGCGAAGGAGAAGGCCTGGGTCGCGCTGCCGTCCTTGGCCAGCGCCACCACCGCCTCGGCGACGGTCTTGCCCGTCACATCGGCGATGACCAGACGCAGGCTGGCGTCCTTGCCCCACGGGTTGGTGAAGGCGGTGCTGAACGCCACCGCCGCACCGGGGCTGACGCCGATCAGGCCGGGCAGCTTCGCCCACGCTGGGGCCTGCGCCGGGCCGACGGTGATGCCCTTGGGGATGCGCAGGTACATCGGATAACCGGTGGTGCGCAGGGCGATGTTGCCGTTCTTCGGCACCAGCTGTTCGCTGCGGCCGAACATGTCGACCAGCTCGACCGCGCCGCTGGCGGCGAAGCGCTGCAGGAAGACGGCGCCGGTCTCGTTGGGCCAGAACAGCCAGGTATGGCCGCCGTCCTCGCGCAGCAGATCGCAGACCATCAGCCGCGAGTCGATCGCCAGCTCGCCCTTGCCGGCGGTGTTGGCGAGATTACGGATGAGCTCGTTCATCGCTTGGCCGCTCGGCTTGAGCCGCTGGTTGGGCGAGATCAGGCCCCAGTTCTCGCCGCCGAGATAGCCGCCCTGCGGATCGTAGGTGTCGGTGGTGGTGAACCAGGTGTAGTACAGCGAGTTGGCCTGGGTCTTTGCCCAACCAATCTTTTTGACCAGGATGTCGGCTTGTTGCAGGCGTTCGGCCGGACTGTCGTGGCTGACCGAACCGGCCTCGCTGTTGCCGAGCAGTTGCTGCTCCTTCGCTTTACCGCCTTTCTCCAGCCAGCCCTCGACCATGCGCTGGCGAGTGATGTAGCTGGACAGTGGGCCGTGGGCGTGCCACACCGCGACGTCGGCTTCCTTGGCCAGCTCGGTATACATGCGCGGGTTGAAGTCCTTCTTCTCCTTGCCGTGCGCGACGGTGTTGCCGCCGGTGCCCAGCTTGATGCCGGGCGCGCCGGCGCGCATGCCGCTGGCCCAGGCCCGCCACATCTTCAGATAGACGTCGATCTCGGGCTTGTAGCAGAAGTCCGGCAGGTCGGGTTCGTTGTAGTATTCCACCGCCAGGATCTTGTCGACGTAGGGAGCGTACTTCTTCTCCGCATCCGACTTCACCCAGGCCTCGTAGGCGGCATAGTCCGCCGGCTCGCCGCGGTCATCGCCTTTGTACTCGGGCTTGAGCAGCGCCTTGGGCATGCCGCCGAAGCCAGCGGCGCAGAGCATGCCGAGATCCATCACGCGTTTGTCGGGAGCGCCGGTGCGGTAGCAGTCCATGCCCAACGGCCCGACCACCTCGCGGAAGACGAAGGCGTTCTCCTCGTCGGCGATCCAATCGGCCGGATGTTGCGAGCCGATCCACATGGCGCTGCGATTGATCCGCTTGCCGTTGAGCGCGACGATCGCCACCTGGTCGGTATGCCGGGCGGCGACACCGTCGGTCGCCACGGCGAGGTCGACCTCGTAGTGGCCGTAGGGCTGCTGGCCGAAGTCGATGGGGACAACCACATCGCCCCACTTCGGCATCGTCACTGGCACGATGCGTTCAGCCAACAGGGTCAAGCGTTTCGGGTCGTAGGACGAGTACAGCTTGGCGGTCAGCGGCGCTTGCAGCTCGACATCGAGGGCGTTGCGCAGCCGGTACTTGGCCACCAGCGGTTTGGCCGGATCGTAGGCCAGGGATTCCCACACCGGGGCGATGGTCACGCGCTGGTTGCGTCCGACGGTGCCGATCACGGTCAGGTCGTCGATCAGCGCCTCGCCCTTGGCGGCGGTGCTGCCGTTGAAGAACACCAGCTGGATGCGGTAAGGTGGGGCCAGGGTCTTCGCCGGGGCCCAGGTCTTCGCCGACAGGTCGAGGCTGTAGTCGGCCCATTCGCCGCCTTTCAGCTCGACGGCTGGCGTGGTTACCTTCTTCCCCTTGCTGTCGGTCATCTCGAAATTGATCGAGCTGGCGTAGCCCTGTGGGTTGGCTCGGAAAGTGATGCGGTCGATGAAGCACTCCTGGTCGCTGATCTTGCCGCGCTTGGCCCACAGCCGGCCTTTGTCCTTGAGCCAGTAGCGGAACACGCCGACGCCCTGGCCGTTGCCCACGCCCGGGCGGTAGGCTCCGCACAGCCACATGTGCGCACCATAGAGGCGGTCGCCTTCGGGCTGGTCGCCATTGGCGCCCCAGGTGCGCCACGAGGAGAGGTCCTCGAAGTCTTCGATCACGTAGCGCATCTCGCGATCGGCCATGCTGTCCTGGAACAGCAGCCCACCGACCTCGGCGAGGATGAACGCACGCATCGTGCCCTTGAGCGACTGCTTGGTCACGCGCAGTTCCAGCCCGTACACGGCCGGCAGGATGCTGCTGAAACGCTTGCGCCCCTCGCCGCCGCCGGTCGCGCTGCCGACCTGGGTGTCGTAGACGCCCGTGCCGGTGGTGTCAGCCCAGAACTCCATCGTCTCCCAGCGGTAGTTGCCGAAGGGATCGCTACGCCCCAGGGTCAGGCCGCCGAGGCCGGCGATGGACGTGGGGAAGCGCAGGAACACCGACGCGGGCTGGCCTTCTTTGGCCGTGCCGCTCTTCGGGTTCATCTGGGTGGTCGGGTCGCCGTCGATCAGCGCCTCGGCGCCTTTGCCGTCCTCGCACGCAATCGCGGTGCTGACCGTGGAGCCGGCAGGCAGATCGTCCGCGTACCAGGTGACCTTCCAGGCGTTCGGCGTCGGGATCAGCACCGGCAGGGTCGCATCGGTCAGGATGCCGACCTCGTTCATCATCCAGGCCCGGCCGCCGCCGCCGGTGTTCTGCTGCACGCAGCGGATCTCCAGCGCATAGGCGGCCGGCAGCCGGCCGCTGAAGCGGTGCGTGCCCTTGCACTGGTCGCCGGGTCCGAGCTTGTCGGTCTGGCCGACCTTGGTGTCGCAGCGGCCGTCGCCGTCGCTGTCGACCCAGAACTCGAGGATCTTCGGCCAGTAGTTGGCGAACTTGTCCGAGCTGCCGGTGACGATGCCACCGAGGTCGGCGACCGGGGCGGGGAAGGTGACCGTCACCGAGGTCACCGCATCGGGCGAGCGCGCTGTGCCGCCGCCGGGATTCATCGCGGTTTCGAGGTTGCCATCGAACAGCTTGTCCGGCCCCTTGTCCTTGTCGCAGGCGAAGGAGGCGCTGAAGGTCGTGCCCGGCGGCAGCACCAGCGGTTCGGCGGCAGCGAGGCCGGCAACGAGGAGGAGGCTGATGGAGATGCGGTGCATGGCGGATTCCGGGGCTGTCTGGTGATCGCTATCTGCTGACGGCCAACTTAACGCGCCACCAGCAACCCGATGTCGGAGATCTGCGGCGCGCGCTTCACGCCCTTGCCCTGCTCGTACTTGGTGATGCGCACTTCGATCTCCTTCACGCCGACCGGTTTGCACAGCGGGTACTGGCCGTAGGTCTTCTGGCCGGGGCCGAGATCCCGGATCGTGCCGAGAACGGTGTCGAACTTGCCGGTGCCGGTGTCGGCCGCCACTTCGATCTCGTGCGGGAAGTAGTTGTGGAACTTGTCGCTCGCCCCCAGGGTGATGCCGACCACCTTGGCGACGCCCTTGGGGAAGACGAAGCGGATGCGCAGGACGTCGCCGTTGCCGGTCCCCGGGGCGCCCGAGCACACCGTGTCGTCCTTGCCGTCGAGCAGATTCTCGAAGCCCTGTCCGGCCTCGGTGCCGTAGGTGCCGGTGACCTTGGTGCCCTCTGGCATGAGGCTGGGCTTGTGTGCCGGGATCTCGACCGGCTTGTCGGCGGCGGCGAGGGCAGCCAGGGAGAAGAGGCAGAGGATGGAGATGCGCATGGGGACCGTCCTGAGGTGGTGAATCTTATTGGTCCAATGACTCAACGTGAGACACGGCCGCTTGTGACGAGGTGGGGATGGCGATGACCTGCCAGCCGCGGGCGCGGATGCAGGCCAGGGCGCGACGTACGATGCGGTCGTCGGGATGGGCCCCGGCCGGCGGCAGCAGGACGAGGCTGCGGTCGAGGACGACCGGCAGCTCGGGCTCGTCGGCCACTGCCAGATGCCGTCCGGACGGCACCAGAACACCGTCTTCGACCAGCTCGGCCAGGGCCCGGGCCACGGTCGGCCGGGGTTGGCCGAGCAGTTTGGCGAGCCGCCGCTGGGCAGGCAGGCTGGCGCCGGCCGGCAGACCGGCAACGAGTCCGCGCAGGCGCTCCTCGGCACGCTGACGCGGCCGCGGCTCACCACGGGAGGACGGCATCTGGCGTGGCCGGCGACCACAGGCCGGGGGTCAGTCGGATGGTGCAGTCGAGCGGAGTCTGCAGGTTGAGCAGCACGCGGAAGCCGTCGTGATCGCCGGCGAGGTGGCTGATTTCCCACCAGGTGTGGGCCTCGGCCGGAGCGTCGACGGCGACGCGCACGGCGTTGCCGCCCTTGTGGTAGAGGCCATGGCCCGAACGCAGCTGCGCGCTGCCGCCGGCCGCCGCGCGCATGGCGCAGCCGGGCACCCGCCAGACGCCGCCGGCGTCGAAGCTCAGCTCGACCTGGGCCGGCACCCGGTCGTAGTTGGAATCGCTGGTGATGCGCAGCAGGAAGTCGCCGCCCTCGCGGACGACGGTCAGGCACAGTGACAGGTGGCCGTGGTCCCAATGCTGGCGCTCGGTCTGGGCGACTTTGTAGTACTCACCGCATTCGCGGAAGCGCACTGGCCGGTTCAACGGCAGGTCCCAGCCATGGGTGTAGTTCTTGCGCGGCAGCCGCACACCACCGGGGATCGCTTCAAAGCTATCCCCGCCCATCGGCGCGGCGTGCAGAAAGTTGGTCGCCGCGCGCACGCTGCGCAGCTCGACCTCGCCGACGCGCAGGGCGAAGGGGATGGCGGTGCCGGCACTGGCGAAGGCGGTGAGCGGTCCGTCCTTGACGAACCACAGTCGCGAGTCGGTCCAGGTGCGTTCCACGGTGGCCGGCGGCGCCTGGCGCGGCAGTTCCGGCTGGGCGGCGAGACCAGGCTGATCAAGGAAGCTTTGTACCATCCAGCCCCAGCCGTGGCCCTCTGGGCTGCGTCGCTGGGCTTGCTCGACGAGCAGGTCGGCGACCCAGGCGAACCACGGGTCGCGATCGCGCACCGCCATGGCGAAGAAGCTGTCAGCCATGGTCACCGGCACGGCGCGGCCGCCGCGGTCCTGGCGGCCGCTGATCGCGGTGATCACCGTGCCGTCGGCTTCCAGGATGGTGCCGATGAAGCGCAGATTGGCGCGCACGTGGTCAAGGAGTTGTGGCCGGGAGAGGCACTCTGCCATGTAGCGCAGGGCGCGGTTGACCACCGCGTTGTAGATGCCGGTCGAGCGCTCCGAGTACTCGCCATCGGCGTTGATGTCGATGGTCTCGGCGAGGATCGACTCGACGTAGGGCAGGCCGCGCGCGCGCAGTTCAGGGAACTCCCGCATCGCCTGCGAAACTGCCGAACACACCACCCAGCGGTGGTTGGGCGTGCGGAAGCCACGGCCGATGATCGCCTCGCCGGCGCTGTGCACGTAACCGCCGAGCTGTTCGGCGACCTCGCTGGCCGGCGTGAAGCCAGCGGCGGCGCGTAGGCGGGCGTAACGCACGATGGGCGCGAACAGTTGTACACTAAAGGCGGTGTCGGGCGGCGAATCAAAGTCGACGCCGGGCAGATCGATCAGGCCACTCGGCCGCTGCCAGCGACGCAGGAAGGCGGTGCCGCGGCGGATGCGCTCGGCCAGCGCTGCGTCGCCGGCCAGGGCCGAACCCTCGGCGAGGTAGACCTGGCACAGCGCGGCGAGGTCACGACTGTGGGCGGTGTGGTCGGCATTGGGGAAGCCGGTATCAGCATGCAGGAAGCAGCCGTCATCTGGCCGGGCCGGATCCAGCACTTGGCGGATGAGGCTGGTGCGGACCTGGGCGGTCAGCAGGTGGAGGAGGGCGGAGTAGGCATAGGATTGCGGCATTGGCTCACTCTCTGAGCCAAACTCTACGCTGGACCAGATAAAGTCAACGCACGGCAGCCCCGTACATAGGCGCACTGTCCGGGGCATGTCGGGCGAACCAGGCCGGGCCGCAGGACCAGGCGTGGCAGGCGCTGTTGAGGTGGTGGTCGCCGTAGGGCGAGAAGCGATGGTCTGCGGGATCGAACATCTCCCAGAAGGTGCTGGCGCCGAGGCGTGTCATGGCGCCCCACACGCGGTCGATCTCGCGTGCAGCAAGCGCATCTGCGCCGCAGGCACGCAATGCTTCGACCACGTGATGGACGAGGTACGGGCTGGCCGGCAGCACGGCATCAGTGCGGGTCGTCAGTTCGGCGAAAGCGGCCTGCGCCTCGTTGCGGGTCAGGCAGCCGCCCAGAGTCAGCCAGGCCTGCGTCGCCCACGACACCTGGCGCTGCGGGCCACTGGTCCAGCAGGCGCCTGCGGCCGGGGCGAAGACCGTGCGTGCAGCCGCGCAGAGTTCACGGTGCGCGGCGAGGAACTCGGTCTGCTCAGCAGTACGGCCGAGACGTTGCGCCAGCCCGACCGCGGCCTGGCAGGCGAAGGCCATGCAGCCATGGATGGCGGCTTGCTTGTCGAGGCCATCGCGCCAATCGACGAACAGCCACCAGCCGCCTGGATCGCGGAAGGCGCCATCCGCTCCGCGGAAGGCCACGGCCACGCGGATCTGATGGAAGGCGAGATCGGCGAGCCCCTCGACCACTGCGCGGTCGCCGCCATGGTCGAGCAGGTCGCGCAAGCAGGCGGCGAACAGCAGCATGTAGTCGAGGATGAATTCGGTGTCGTGGTGCGGTTTTGGCGTCAGAAATACGCAGGCCGGCACCACGCCGTCGCTCTCGCGAGTCACCCCAGCGAGCAGCAGCAGGCAGCGTTCAACTAGCCGCGGCGTGCGAAAGGTGACACTGTCGGCCTGGGCTTGCAGACGCAGGTCGCCCAGCCACAGCCGGCGGTCGCGCTTCGGACCGTCCTCGAAGACCTCCTGCATGCAGTTGCGCAGGGTGCGCAGCGCGATGCGGTCGATCAGCGGATCGGCATCGGGGGGCGATGCCACGCTGTCGAGCGCGGGAGCGCTGCTGACCGTCTCGACCGCGACCGACACGATGGTTGCGGTGCCAACGCCGAGCATCTCCAGATGGACGAATCGTAGCGTCGCCCGGCGCGGCAGGATCAGCGTGCTGCCATCGCCGGGGTGCTCGACCACGGTGTCCTGCAACCAGGAGCGCGGCAGCTTGCCGGCGAAGGGATCGAACTCCTCCGCTACCTCGGCCGGCAATTCGCCGAGCTGGCAGCGCAGGCGGACTGGGCCATCCGCGCGGAGCGCAAGCTGCACCTGGCCGACAACGTGCTCACCGAGATCGAAGATGAGGCGTTCGCCTCTCGCTATGGACTGCGGCAGTGCCGGCCCCGGGTCGGCGACGCAGCGCCAGCCCTGGAAGGCGTCGGGATCGGCAACGGCGTGAACCCGGGCCGTCACATGGCGTATGGCGCGGTGCAGGGTGGGCAGGCGATCCTGCGCCGTTGCCAACCAGGCCGGAAGCAAGGTGGCAAACGCGGAGTTATGAACCATGTTAGGATGGTCTTCTGGCCTGACCCTGGTCAATGGACAGAAGTCAAATATTCACAGATACTTGCATAAAATTGACAGCGGACTATTCAGTTATTGATCTGGCTGTCACGACCGTTCGTCTGGTCGGTCCAAATAGAACCATGATCAGCCAACCTGATCCTCGCCGCTGCAGCTTCATCGGCTACAGCAGCATGATCCGGACCTATGAGCAGGCGGTGTGGGCCAAGGGCGATTTCCCGCGTCGCGCCTACCACCACGACAATTACTACGTGCCGCTCTTCGCCAGTTCGATCCGGTCGACGCAACGGCTTCGCATCCAGCCTGCCGATGGTCAATGGCGAGGCCACGGTCGATGCCGTCGATGCGGATGGCGACCTCGTCCTGCTCGTCGGCAGCATGCGTCTGACCACGGCGTGGAAGAAGATGCAGCTCGCCGAACTGGCCTCGCTATCCAATTCCTTGGCCAGGACCGGCGGTGTGGAGGACCACGCCGTCGCCGCGTTCTTCGCCCGGCTCAGCGGTGGCGATGCGCTGGCGGTGGCGGTGGCGGTGGCGGTGGCCCAGCATCTCATCGCCGCCAAGGCGCACGCCGCGGCCGTGGACGACGCGTTCAAACCGTAACCGGATCGCTTTTTTGGACGATCAAGCCACTGACGTCCAGGGGCTTGTGGAAAACGCACCAGTGAGTCACACTGCAGACCATCGAAAACCATAGCTGATGTCAACTGAGCTAATCTGAGCACAGTTCCCTTCAGCAGGGAGGCCGGGGTGACGAGAGCCATATCTTACGGGGTCGAAACCGAGGCGGTGGCATCTGCCATCCCACGCCACCATCGTGAGGACTGGCCACGGTCCGGGGTAGGTGCTATGGTCAGCCATGAGGTGCTGTCAGCATGATCACGCGCAACGCATTCACCATGATCGAGATCCTGGTCACCATCACCATCATCATGGCGCTGGTCGGCATGCTCATGGGCGCGTTCACTGTGGTCAGCCGTCGCGCCAGCGCCGCTGCGACCGCGGCCGTGGTCGCCCAGGTGCACCAGGCCTGCCAAGTCTACCGCGGCGAGGACAAGAAGCGCCGCTTCCCGCCCGAGGTTGCTGACGGCGTCCTCTACGTCGAATTCCCCGACCAGTCGCGCACCTGGGACGGTGCCACCCCGCTGTCTGGCATGATGCTGGGCGCCGTCGGCCTGAAGATTCACAGCGATGGCTGCACCCAGCTGGCCAACGGCCGCTGGGCTATCGCCGACGCCTGGTACGAGCCGCTGCGCTACCACGTCGACGCCCTCGCCGACGGCACCATCGACCGGCCGCGAGATTCGGCCAACGCCCAGGTCGCAGTGCCCGGCGACGTCAGCGACTGGAATCCGCAAGGCACCGAGCCCTTCGCCTACGTGTGGTCCTACGGCCGGCCGAAAACCGGCAGCACGCTGAAGGCGAACATCGCGAAGTGGCATTATGTCAAGGAGACGCCGAGGCCATGAATCAGCGCGGCTTCACCTTGGTGGA
>JBBQCI010000087.1:0-15949 GCA_038318565.1 Planctomycetota bacterium | reverse complement strand
GTGCCACCCTGGTCACCCCTCCCGGTATGCCTACCAGGAAGGCCAGCGGCGACGATTTAGCTCTTACCAGCCCGAGGGGGCAGGCCCGCAGGGCCGCGGGGGCGAAGCCCTGAGCTGTTACCTCCCTTCATCCATAACTGGTGGTGGACATGGCGGATGGTGAGGGATTCGAACCCCCGGAACCCTTGCGGGTTCGTCTGTTTAGTAAACAGATGCTATAGGCCACTCAGCCAACCATCCGTAGCTCCTGATTTTATCGTTGCCGTAACTGCGCAGGGGCTTCGCCCACGGGCTTTGTCGCAGCTCGGTTTCCTCGCCCCGCTCCGAAACCGTGGCGGCATCGGCTACGCCGATTGTATGCCGCTACCGCAACTCGGCGCCCGCCCCATCGCTGCACGACGGGGCCCCTAGGCCTGATGTGTTACTCGTTGCCAAAGAAGTCGTCTCAATGGATAGCAATAAAGGACAGCAATAAAGAAGCAATCCCGGACACCCACGTATTTATTGGGCAAAGGATGCGCACGACGCCTTGGCCATACCCATTTCTTGTGTCAAAGTAACACCTGCGGCCCGGGGCCCCGTCGCGCCGCAGGTGCGGCCGGTACGGCGGCAAGGGGCCGTTCCAGCTGGAAGCGTCCGTCTCCGGGCCGTCCCACCGCTGGGGCTCGGACAGCACGTCCAGCTCTCCGCTGCGATGTACAATGCCGGATACCCCAACCATTGTTGGCCAGATGCCGGGGTAGACGCTGAGACATGCGTGATGCCGAACCCCGCGTCGTGCCTACTCCCTTCGTTGCAGCCGGTGAACGTCGGGCTCTGGGAAAGCAGCCCGGTTGGTCCAGGCGCCTCGCCCGGCGCCTCGGACACGTTGTAGACCGCCACACGGGTGCGCAGAGCGCCCTCGTCCAGGCGCTGATCCGCGGGGCGCGACTCACCTCGCCGACGGCAAGATGATGGCCCACTGCCCCCCGCAGTTGTCCGCCGCAACGGACTGGACTGCTGGACCGGACGCATGACGCGTCCGGTGGTCGTCCTGCTGGCCCTGGTCCTCTTCGTCGTGGTCATCGGACTGGTGCTGGTGGTGCTCCTCGCCCACGCGCCCTCGCATGCGCGAGAAACACCGGACGACCGCGCCACGGCAACAGCGCCGCCAGGGCCCGCGCCAATAGCGATGTTGGTCGCGGTCCGCACGACGCCGTCCGACGCCGATCTCGATGGCATCCTCGCCCCGGCGGTCGTCGCCGGCCTCACGGTGCTGCCGAGCGTCGGCTATACGGTGGGCTACGATCCGGTGCGCCATCGGCCACGCTGGGCGGTCTATGGTCTGCCTGGCTCGGTGGTGGAAGCCGGCGCGCAGCCGCCGCGACCGTCCTGGGAAGCCGACGCCCGCGTGTCCGATCCCATCGCAGACACCGATTGGGTAGGCTGCGGCCGGTTGGGCTACGACCGTGGGCACCTCGCACCCAGCCAGGCGCTGTGGTCGCGCTTCGGACGCGCGGGGTGGCACGGCACCTACGTCCTCACCAATGCCGTCCCCGAGCGGCGCAGCCTGAATGGCGGTCGCTGGTCCCAGCTGGAGGCGTTGCTCGCTGGCCGTGGACCAACGGATACCGGCCTGGCGGGGCGCTGCGCCTACCTCGCCATTGCGGTGGTGCCCATCTATGACGACACCGCCGATCTCGATGGCGACGGCGATGGCTACGACCGCATGCGCATCCGGCGCCCCGTCGACATCCCCGACGCCGTGGCGGCCATCGCCCTGGATCGCACAGCGACCGGCTACCGGGCCTGGGCCTGGGTGACGCCCAACACCGATCACGGCACCTTGGAGCAGGTCGCGGTCACCGCCATCGAGCGACGCACCGGCCTCGACTTCAACGATGAACTCCCGCCGGACCTGCAGGCGGCCCTCGAATCCGTGATCGCTCCGCTGCCGTAGCCCCAGGTAACCCGTTAGATTAGGAATCGCGGTTCGCGGTTCGCGGTTGCAACGACACGTATTGTGGGTGCTGATGATGTTCCCAAAACAGGTGACCCAAGGGCGACCAAGGGTGACCAAGGGTGACCAAGGATGACCAAGGGTGACCCCCATATGGTCCGTAATCGATGATCCAACCGCGAACCGCGAACCCACTGCCGCTACAAGATTCCGTCGCTGACCATCTTCCCCGACCAAGGCTGGACTCCCAGCCGGAACGTGCCATCCCAGGCAACGTGCGCAGAGCGTGCTCTGGCATCAGCATGCTGACCAGGTGCAGCAGGATCACCGGGACGGAACCGCTCCTCGCGCGGCGTCTCGCATATAAGGACTACCCGAATCCATCGGGAAGCTGAGAACCGGGACCTCATGAGCATCCACCCTACCGCCATCGTCGATCAGGGCGCCGTAATCGGCACAGGCACGCGGGTCTGGCACTGGGTGCACGTCTGCGCCGGGGCGCGCATCGGCCGCGACTGCTCGTTCGGGCAGGGCGTCTTCGTCGGCAACGTCACCATCGGCGATGGCGTCAAGGTGCAGAACCACGTCTCCATCTACGACGGCGTGACCATCGAGGACGAGGTTTTCTGCGGCCCCTCCATGGTCTTCACCAACGTCTACAACCCGCGCAGCCACATCGTGCGCAAGCACGAGTACCGCCCGACCCTGGTGCGCCGCCGCGCCAGCCTTGGCGCCAACTGCACGGTCGTGTGCGGCGTCACCATCGGCGCCAGCGCCTTCATCGCTGCCGGCGCGGTGGTCAACCGCGACGTGCCGGACTACGCCTTGATGGCCGGCGTGCCGGCCCGACGCCTCGGCTGGATGTGCGCCTGCGGCGTACGCCTGCCCGCCGGCGACGCCCCGGGGTGTGCGGCCTGCGGCGCCACCTACCGCATCTCGGACGGAACCTGCACCCCATGCTACTGAGTGATCTCCTGATCAGCCCGACCTGCCTGGGCGAGGCCGTGCGCGACCCGCGCAGCGCGGCGGCCGAGGCCATCGCCCGGGCTCGCGCCGCCGGCACCCGCCTGTGGCTGGCCACCGGCGCGCTGGGCGCCTACCGCTCGGCCACACCTTCGCCCGCGGCCTTCGTCGCCTTCGCCGCGCCCTGCCAATGGCTGTCCGCCCTGGCCGGCGATGCCGATCCCGCCGCCGACGATCCGCTGGCCGTGCTGCTGGCACGCGGGCTCGCCCGCCTCGGCGCCCAGGCGCGCATGCTTGGCCGCCACGACGGCGACCTCGACCCCGAGACCCTGCTGGCCGCCGACCTCGCTCCGCAGCCCATCGCCTACGTCGACCTGGCGGCGCAGCAGGATCGCATCCGGCCCGAACTCGAACGGCGCATCGATGCCGTGCTGCGCCACGGTCACTACATCATGGGCCCCGAGATCGCCGAGCTGGAACAGCAGCTCGCCGCCTACGTCGGCATGCCGCACGCGATCAGCGTCGCCAGCGGCACCGACGCCCTGGAGATCGCCTACCGTGCCCTGGGCATCGGGCCGGGCGACGAGATCCTCACCGTGCCGTTCACCTGGATCAGCACCGCCGAGACGATCAGTCAGGTCGGGGCCAAACCGGTCTTCGTCGACATCGAAGCGGTGGCGTTCAACCTTGATCCAGCGCAGTTGGCGGCGGCGATCACGCCGCGCACCAAGGCGATCGTGCCGGTCAGCCTGTTCGGCCAGCCCTGCGAAAGCGAGCGCATCGTTGCGGCCGCGCGCGGTCTGCCGGTGATCGAGGACGCGGCGCAGAGCTTCGGCGCCACCCGCCACGGCCGCCGCAGTTGCGCCCTTACCCGCATCGCCAGCACCAGCTTCTTCCCAGCCAAGCCGTTCGGCTGCTACGGCGACGGTGGCTGCCTGTTCACCGACGACGACGCACTGGCCGCACGCATGCGCGCCATCCGCACGCACGGCGGCGAAAAGCGCCATCACCATCCGTATGTCGGCATGAACGGCCGACTCGACACCCTGCAGGCGGCGGTGCTGCTGGCCAAACTGCCGCAGTGGGCGGCCGAGGTCGAGGCGCGCGGACGCCTTGGCGCCCGCTACAGCGACGCCTTGCGCGGCCGCGTCGGCGTGCCCGAGGTGCTGCCCGGCAACACCCACGTCTACGCCCAGTACACCATCCGCGTCCCCGACCGCGACGCCGTGGCCGCACGCCTGAAGGCCCAGGGCATCCCCAGCGCCGTTTATTATCCGAAGTGCCTGCATCAGCAGCCGGTCTTCGCCGCCAACGGCCGCCCTGAGGGCTTCCCAGAAAGCGAGCGCGCCAGCCGCGAGGTGCTCTCGCTGCCGATGCATGCGGATTTGACCCCGGCAGTGCAGGACCGCATCATCGCGGCACTCTCATGAATATCGTCACCGTCGTCGGCGCCCGCCCGCAGTTCATCAAAGCCGCGCCGCTGTCGCGGGCCCTGCGCGCACAGCACCGCGAGATCCTGATCCACACCGGCCAGCACTACGACGACAGCATGTCGGCGGTGTTCTTCCGCGAACTCGGCCTTCCCGAGCCCGACGTCCACCTCGCCGCCGGCGGCGGCTCGCACGCCGAGCAGACGGCGCAGATGCTCACCGGCATCGAGACGGTGCTGCTGGCCGAGAAGCCCGACTGGCTGCTGATCTACGGCGACACCAACAGCACCCTCGCCGGCGCCCTTGCCGCCGCCAAGCTGCATGTGCCAATCGCCCACGTCGAGGCCGGTCTGCGCAGCTTCAACCGGCGCATGCCCGAAGAGGTCAACCGCGTCGTCGCCGACCACCTCGCGACCCTGTTGCTGTGTCCCAGCGACACGGCGGTCGCCAACCTCACGCGCGAGGGCCTTAGCAACGGCGTGCACGTGGTCGGCGACATCATGGCCGACGCCTTGCACGAGGCCGCCGCCCGCGCCGACGCCTCGACCGTGCTGGCGCAGCACGGCCTGCAGGCGCGCGGCTACCTGCTCGCCACCGTGCACCGCGCCGAGAACACCGACGACCCAGCGCGCCTTGCCGCCATCCTCGCCGCCTTCCGCGACCTCGATCGCCTGATCCTCTTCCCCATCCACCCGCGCACGCGCAAGGCGCTGGCTGCCGCCGGCCTTGAACTGCCGCCGCGCGTGCGCGCCTGCGAACCGCTCGGCCACCTCGACTTGGTGCGCGCCCTGCGCGACGCCGACCTCGTCCTCACCGACAGCGGCGGCCTGCAGAAAGAGGCGTGCTGGCTGGGCGTGCCCTGTGTGACCCTGCGCGACGAGACCGAGTGGATCGAGACCGTGCAGACAGGCTGGAACCAACTGGTCGGCGCCGACCGCACGCGCATCACCAGCGCCGTAGGTCAGGCCAAACGGCCCAGCCTTCCCGCCGATCTCTACGGCGGCGATGGCGGCGCCGCCCATCGCATCGTCGCCCTGCTGGGCTGAGAGAAGCCATTAAAACGCCCGCGCCGAGCCCCGTAGTGCCGGCTTCGGCCGCGTGGCAATACGATGGGATGGGATAAGATGGGATGGGAGACGTCGCAAAAGACATGCGGGTGTCCTTTGTTTCTCCGTCCTTCGCAAAAGACATGCGGGTGTCCTGTGTTTCTCCGTCCTTGTCATATCAGGCACAGCACGCGGTGCCGCAACAGGCTGCCTCCCCCTTCACCGCCGCGATGTCCATACTGGTGATGTATTCGCCCGGCGTGCCACCAGCCGGCAGGGCGGCACGGATCTGCTGGTAGAGCGGATCATCGCCCTGGCTCAGGGTCTCGACGTAGGCGGGCTTGGGGGTGAGCGTGATGTCCGCCAGGCCGGCCTCGCGCATCATGCTCTGCACGTCATCAAGCAGCGAAGCGCCGGCGACGCAGCCGACGTAGGCCTCGATCTGCGAGCGTACCGCCTCTGGCAGCGGCTTGAGTAGCACCATGTCGCTGACCGCCACTCGGCCGCCAGGCTTGAGTACGCGGGCGATCTCGCGCCAGACCTGCGGTTTGTCAGGCGACAGGTTGATGACGCAGTTGGAGATCACCACGTCGACGCTGGCGTCGGCCACCGGCAGGTGCTCGATCTCGCCGAGGCGGAACTCGACGTTGGCGAGGCCGGTACGCTGGGTGTAGCCCGCGGTGTTGGCGCGGGCCTTGGCCAGCATGTCGTGGGTCATGTCGACGCCGATGACGCGCCCGCTGGCGCCGACCTTGGGACCGCAGAGGAAGCCGTCGAAACCGGCACCGCTACCAAGGTCGAGGACGATCTCGCCTGGCTTGAGCGCGGCGATGGCGCCGGGATTGCCGCACGACAGGCCGAGGTTGGCGCCTTCGGGCAGGATCTTCGCCAGCTCGCCGACGTCGTAGCCGATGGCACTGGCAAGTGCGTTGGGGTCGGCCGCTGCGGCACAGCAGCCATTGGTGGTGAAGGATGGCCCGCAGCAGGATGAACGCCCGGCCTTGCCGGGGGTACCGGCGCGGGCGATCTCGCCGTACGTTTCGCGGACGGTGGTGCGGATGTCGATCTGGGTCATGGCATGTTCCTTCAGGCGGGGAGGCTGCCGGGCAGCCCGATGATGAAATCGCGGATCTGGTCGCGGACGCGGCGGTAGTGACCAAGGGCCTCTTCGGGACTGCGCGCCGTCTTCTCCAGCTCTGGCGGGTCCTCGAAGCCTACATGGACCACTCTGGTTTTCCCCCCGGTGAAGACCGGGCAGGTCTCGTGGGCGTGGCCGCAGACCGTCACCACGAGGTCGAGTTGCACGCCAGTGGCAAGCACACTCTGCAGAGTCTTTGAGGTCTGGTGGATGGTCGGGTCTAGGCCGAGCTCCTGCATCACCTGAACCATCTTCGGGTTCAGGCCCTTGGCGATGGTACCAGCCGAATACGCCTCATAGCGGTCAGACTGGAGGGCACGGCACCACGCCTCGCCCATCTGCGAGCGGCAGGAGTTTCCGGTGCAGAGGAAAAGGATCTTTGGCTGGGCCATGGCATGACTCGGAGTCAGGGTTTGCAGGCAGGGCAGGGTGCGACCTGGGCGATCGCGGCAGCCTCATGAGGCCACCAGCGACGCTTCAGCCAGAACGACACCCACACCAAAGAGATCAGGGCCGGCACCTCGGCCAGCGGTCCGATCACGGCCGCGAAGGCTGCCCCGTGGGTCAGCCCGAAGGTCGCCAAGGCGACGGCGATGGCCAACTCGAAGTTGTTGCCGGCAGCGGTGAAGGACAGCGTGGCGCTGATCGGGTACGAGGCGCCAGCCCGGCGCGACATCCAGAACGAGGTCAGGAACATGATGGCGAAGTAGAGCAGCAGCGGGATGGCGATCCTCACTACGTCGAGAGGCTGGGCGATGATCCGCTCGCCCTGGAGCGAAAACACGATCACGATGGTGAACAGCAGCGCGATCAGGGTGATCGGGCTGATCGCAGGAATGAAGCGCTCGTGATACCACACGTTGCCCTTGGCCTTCACCAGTACGAAGCGTGTCAGCATGCCGGCGAGGAACGGGATGCCGAGGTAGACGAACACCGACAGGGCAAGGTCGGCCATCGTGATGTGCACGGCCACGCCCTGAATGCCGAACCATTGCGGAGCGACCAGCAGGAATAGCCAGGCGTAGAAGGCGAAGAAGATCACCTGAAAGATGGCGTTGAAGGCGACCAAGCCGGCGCAGTACTCGCTGTCGCCCTTGGCGAGGTCGTTCCACACGATGACCATGGCGATGCAGCGGGCGAGGCCGACCAGGATGAGGCCCTGCATGAACTCGGGGCGGTCGTGCAGGAAGATGAGGGCGAGAGCGAACATCAGCACCGGACCGATCACCCAGTTCTGCACCAGCGACAGGGCCAGGACCTTCCAGTCGGTGAAGACGCGGTGCATCTCCTCGTAGCGCACCTTGGCCAGCGGCGGGTACATCATCACAATCAAACCGATGGCGATCGGAATTGAGGTCGTGCCGATGGCGAGGCCGTTGATTCCCTGGCCGATCTGCGGGGCGAAATGACCAAGTGCCAGCCCGAGACCCATGGCGAGAAAGATCCACAGGGTCAGGTAGCGGTCGAGGAAGGATAGGCGGGGTGAGTCTTGGGTCATCTTGATTCGTCGTTATACGATAAGTAAAATTGTGAAAAACCAGCGCTAGAGCCCGGCGATCAGCACCTTGAGACGCTTGAGGTTCACCTGGTTCACGCAGTAGCAGATGCGCGGGCCGTCGATCTCGCCCTGAATAAGACCGGCCTCCTTGAGCTGCTTGAGGTGCTGCGAGACGGTAGACTGGGCCAGCGGGATCTCCTCGACGATGTCGCCGCAGACGCACGAATTCCGCTCGATAAGGATCTTCATGATGCGCACCCGGGCGGGGTGGCCGAGTGCCTTGGCCAGGTCAGCCAGGGACTCCTCTTCGGCATCCAGCGGAGCGGGTGCGCTCTTTAGCGCCTTGGTCGTGGTCGCAGGCTCACAGCAACGGTCGGTCATCGTAATATGACGATTACACGCGACCGCTGTCTCGTCAACTGGCGGTCTTGGGCCCGATCCGGGACGCCAGCGGCCAGCGACAGCAGCCAGCTGCCAGCTGCCTGATCCCACCACATCACCCACGGCCCGACCTCCCATGCCTCGCTTATCGATCGACACCCACAAAACAGCGCAGTCCCCCCGTCTCGCTACCGACATAGACCCGCCCCGCGGCGATGGTTGGGGCACTGGTGCCATAGATCCGGCCAAGCTGATTGAGGTCGTTGAGCGGCAGGCGCTGGCCGAGCGCGCCCGTGACTTCGTCCAGCACACTGAGGTGGCCGCGAGCGCCGGTGACCAGGATGCGCCCCGGCAGCCAGGCCACGCCGGCGTAGATCGCCTCGTCGTTGCCAGGAACACTGCGCCATCGTACCGGATCGGCCCCAGCCAGCAGTCGGTCCAAGTCGACCGCCACCACCTCACCCGACTGGTTGGTGACGATTGCCACCCGACCGCGCACCGCGATCGAACCGAACACCGAGTTCTGCAGCCGGAGACGGCCACGCTCGCGACCATCCGCACGATTGAAGGCCAACAGCCAGCCGTCGGCGGCCACCCGCTGATCATCCATCGCCCCGCTGCCGCAGCCAACCAAGACCAGATCGGCGGTCAGCGTCACGTCACTGGTCACCGGCAGAGGCGTCGGGCTGCGCCACCGCTCGCGCGGCAGTCCGACAGTGCGCAGTTCGGCCGAGGTCCCGATGCGCAATGCCACAACCGCATTCCCATTCAGGCCCGCTCCGGCGTAGATCACGCCATCCGCGATGGCCGGTGCGCACTCGACGTCCGCCAGTGGATGACGGAATACCTCGGCGCCATCCGCCAAGCGCACCACCAGCAGGTAGCCCGGATTGCCTCGCCCGTCGAGCGGACCGCGCGGCTTGCGTTCGGGGCCCTGCTCGATTGCGCCGACGCCGACGGCGACCAGCCCGTCAGCGATGGCCGGGCTCGATTCGATGTGTAACGGGGTCGGCACGCGCCAACGGAACGACCCGTCGGCGGTCGACAGGCACACCAGGGCGCAATTGTGGTCGGGATGGAAACCCTGACCAACGACCAGCACGGTGCGGTCTGCGCTGATGGCCGGCGAACTGTAGATGCCGGTGAACTCGCTACGTCGCTGAGCATCCTGGTACGGATTGAACCAGAGCTGCCGGCCGGTCGTGGCATCCAGACAAGCGATCGCTCCACTGCTACGTGGTGCATCGGGCAGGGTGATGCTGACATAGACGCGACCGGCGCAGACCAGTGGCGAGGACCACACGGCGGCATCCTCGTGGCGCCAAGTCCACAGCGGACGTAGTTCCTGGCCCAATGGCTGGCCGTCCCAGCCGCAGCGTGCGGGGTCTCCGCGGAAGATGATTGGTTCGGCGGCTGGCGCGGCGACGCCCGTCAGAATCAGCAACCCGACGCACCATGCCGTTATCGAGGTGGCCACACTGGCACTCTGACACCACCTGGGCGAAAGAACACAACCGCAGAGGGACCTCAACGGCCAGTCGTCGTTCAGCGCGCCAGCACCAGCAGGTCGTCCCGATGCACTGCGGCCTTGGGCAAGGCGTGGCCAAGCACCGTGGCTGCCGCATCGGAACGCTTGCCGGCGACGCGTGCCAGTTCATCGCCGCTGATCGAGGCGAGGCCGCGGGCGATCTCCAGGCCATCCGGATCGACGATCGCGACGGTGTCGCCGACGCCAAAGGTGCCGTCGACCCGCACGATACCTGCCGGCAGCAGGCTGGTGCCGCGCTGAGTCAGCGCCTTGACCGCACCTGCGTCGACATGGATGCGGCCCTTCACCCGGCGCGCGACCGCCAGCCAGCGGCGACGGGCGTCGACGCGCTCGCCCCGGGCCAGCACGCGGGTGCCAACATCGCCGCCGGATAATGCCCGGGTCAGCACGTCGCGCTCGCGCGCGGCAGCAATCACCGTGGCCACGCCGCTGGCCGCCGCCAGACGCGCGCCTTCAATTTTCGAACGCATGCCGCCACGACCGCGCGCGCCCGCTCCGCCAGCGGCGGCAAGCACGGCAGCACTAACCAGCGGAATCTCGCGAAGGCGCTTAGCCGCAGGATTGCTGCGCGGATCAGCGTCGTAGACCCCGTCGATGTCGGTCAGCAGCACCAGCACCTCGGCCCCCAGTTGGCTGGCGACCAAGGCGGACAGATGGTCGTTGTCGCCGACCGTCAGTTCCTGGGTGGCGATCGGATCGTTCTCGTTGATCACCGGCACGGCGCCGAAGGCGAACAGGGCGCGCACCGTCGCCATGAGGTTCTGGTTACGCTCGCGGTCGCTGAAATCGCCGTGCGTCAGCAGTAGCTGCGCCGCACACAGGCCCTCGGCGGCGAGGGCGCGTTCCCACAGATGAACCAGCCCGATCTGCCCGATCGCGGCCAGGGCTTGGCGCTCGGGCAGACCCGGCGGGCGCTCACCCAGCTTCAGTCTGGCGACACCGCCGGCGACCGCGCCACTGGTGACGATGACCGGGCGCCAGCCGTCGCGCACCGCGCAGGCGATCTGACCCGCTAGGCGGGCAAGGAAGGCCTCGTCGAGCCGACCCTGCTCATCAACGAGCGAGTTGGAGCCGATCTTGGCGACGCAGATACGATCAGACGCTGGCATGGCTGGAGTCGGGTGGATCCGAAGGGGTTGGATGGCGCGGTCGCGGCCCACCGACGAAGCGGGCAGCAAGCAGGCCGATCTCGAAGAGCAGATACATCGGGAGCATCATGCTGAGCATGCTGATTGGATCCGGCGGAGTGATGATCCCGGCGATGATCGTGACGATGAAGAACACACCCTTGCGCCAGGAGGCCAGCTTCTCCGGAGTCACCATGCCAACTCGACACAGCACCACGACCAGCCAGGGGATGTCCATGACCAGGCCGAAGGCCAGCGTGTAGAAAAAGAAGGTGTCGCGGTAGGTCATCAGCCGCAGGTCATACCCGGCGATCGGGTCGTTGGCCGTCCAGTCGATGAACCAGGCAAAGAACAACGGCATGCCGAGGTAATAGCCGATAACCGCCCCCAGGTAGAAGCAGATGATGCCCACCGGCACCAGCAGGAAGCCAAGGCGGCGCTCGACCGAGGTCAGGCCGATGCAGACGAACTGCCACAGCTGCAGGATGAATAGCGGGATGGTGAAGAACGCCGCCGCCCAAATCGACAAGGACACCGAGACCCACACGCTTTCACTAAGATCAAAAATCTTCAGTAGCTTCAGCGGATGCTCGGGATCGACGCGGATGCCGGCCTTGGCCGCCACCGCCGGGGTCGACAGCTCGATGGCGGACAGTAGCGGCTGGACGAACAGCTCCTTGAGATGGTTCTGCACCGAGAACGCCCCGATGAAGACCAGCGCGAAGGCGAGGATCGGCATGACCATGCGCGAGCGCAACTCGTGCAGATGGTCGCCGAGCGACATCGGCATGTCCGGGCGCAGCAATCCTGGCATCGTCTGACTTCAGCGCACGGCGTGGACGGCGGCGGCCAGCACCCCGGCGCGGGCAGCGACGATACGGACCAAATCGGGCGAGGCGCCGTGTTGCTCGATCAGCTTGACCAGATGGCTGCCGACCACCGCACCGTCGCCAGCGGCGGCGGCAGCGGCGGCCTGCTCGGGCGAGGAGATGCCGAAGCCGATGCACACCGGAATGCCGGTGCCCTTCTTGATCGCCGCGACCTTCTGGGCCAGATCGCTGGGCAGCTCGACCCGCTCGCCGGTGACACCGAGACGGCAGATGTAGTACAGAAAACCGCGCGAGTTGGCGGCCAGGAAGGCCTTGCGCGCAGCGGTGGTGGTCGGCGCAGCCAGACATACCGTCGCTAGACCCTTGGCCTGCATCGCCGCCAGTATGCCCGGGTCCTGCTCGGGCGGCAGGTCAAGCAGCAGCACGCCGTCGGCCCCAGCTGCGGCGGCATCGGCAGCGAAGCGTTCGACGCCGTACGCGAGCACCGGGTTGAGGTAGGTGAACAGCAGGAGCGGCAACTGGCTGCGTTCGCGAATGCGTCGCACGGCGGCCAGCACCCCGGTCATGGTGGCGCCGGCCTTCAGAGCGCGCTCATAGCTGGCCTGAATGGCAAGGCCGTCGGCCATCGGATCGCTGAACGGCACGCCAAGTTCCAGCACATCGACGCCCGCGGCATCCATCGCGACGGCCAGCTCGACGGTCGCATCAAGGTGCGGATCGCCGGCGCTGATGTAGGCGACGAAGCTCTTGCGGCCAGCGGCCTGGTTGGCGGATAGGCGATCCGCGATGCGGTTGGCCGAAGCGATCGGGCTGACCTTGGCACGGGCGGTCACAGCGTCACCCCTTCCAGGCGCGCCACTTCGGCGACATCCTTGTCCCCACGACCGCTGACATTGACGATGATGATGCCGTTCTTCGGCAAGCGCTCGCACACCTCGTCCAGACAGCCCAGCGCGTGGCTGCTTTCCAGTGCCGGGATGATGCCTTCGGTCTCGGCCAGATGGTGCATGCCCTTGAGGGCCCGCTCGTCGCTGCAGCGCAGGTAGGTCGCACGACCGACCTCGCGCAGGAAGGCGTGCTCGGGGCCGACGGCGGCGTAGTCGAGTCCGGCGCTGATCGAGTGGGTGCCCTGGATCTGGCCGGCGGCGTCCTGCAGGATCCACGTCGCCGCGCCCTGGAAGACACCGGGACGGCCGCCATCGAAGCGGGCTGCGTGTTCACCGAGGGCGTTGCCACGTCCACCGGCCTCGACGCCGAACATCTGCACCTTGGCATCATCACGGAAGGCATGAAACAGGCCGATGGCGTTTGAGCCACCGCCGACGCAAGCAAGCAGGGCGTGCGGCAGGCGGCCTTCGGCCTTGACGATCTGCTTACGCGCCTCGCGGCCGATCACCGCTTGGAATTCGCGGCAGATCAACGGGAACGGATGCGGCCCATAGGCGGTGCCCAGGCAGTAGTGGGTGTCGGTGACGTTGGTCACCCAGTCGCGCAGCGCCTCGTTGACCGCATCCTTCAGGGTATGAGTGCCACTGTCGACGCCGATCACCTCGGCGCCGAGCAAGCGCATGCGGAAGACGTTCGGCGACTGACGGCGCATGTCCTCGGTGCCCATGTAGATGCGGCACTTCAGGCCGACCAGGGCGCAGGCGGTGGCGGTGGCGACGCCGTGCTGGCCGGCGCCGGTCTCGGCGATGATGCGTTTCTTGCCCAGGCGCTTGGCAAGCAGGACCTGGCCGAGCGCGTTGTTGATCTTGTGCGCGCCGGTGTGGCAGAGGTCCTCGCGCTTGAGGTAGACCCGGCGGTGGAGCTGCTTCGACAGCTTGGCGGCATGGGTCAGCGGGGTCGGCCGGCCGACGAAGTCGGCGAGCAGGGCGCGGTAGGCGGCGACAAACGCCTCGTCGCGCATCGCCTTGGCGAATCCGCGCTCCAACTCGTCCAAGGCAGGCACCAGGGTCTCGGGGACGTAACGTCCGCCATAGCAGCCAAAGCGGCCATGCTGGTCGGGAACGCGCTGTAGTACGGGCTGTGCCATGGGGGCGGAGATCGTCGCCCGGCGATCCGGGGATCAATCGGGAAGCCGCTGAGTTGACGGCAAGGCGCTGGCCGACGTTCGCCCGAGGCCATACTGTCGCCCGTGGCCACCACCGCCGTCTACCATACCCACACCTTCCGCTGCAAGCACGCCACCGGCGAGGTCATCGACTACGCCCGCGCGGCGGCGGCGGCAGGCCTGCGACGCATGGGCGCCACCGACCATACGCCGGTGCCGGACGGCCGCTGGGACTCGGTGCGCATGCGGCTTGACGAACTGCCAGGCTATGAAGCGGCCGTGCGTCAAGCCCAGCAAGAGGTCCCCGGGATCGAGGTGCTGCTGGGCATGGAATGCGACGTCGGGGCGCAGTACTTCACCTGGTACCAGGATACCTTCCTGGCCCGCGGCTACGCCTATCTGATCGGCAGCGTGCATTATCTGAACCAGGACGGCCGAGAAATTAGCTCCTTCGGTGGTTGCCGAACGGCTGGCGCAGTGCGCGACTGGGCCAGCACGTCGATAGCCGCGATCGACAGCGGTCTGTTCGCCTTCCTTGCCCACCCAGACAATATCGCCTGCGGTGACGCGGTCTGGACTGCCGACATCGCCGCCGCTGCCAGCGACATCTGCGCCGCCTCGGTTGCACGCAACGTGCCGCTGGAGCTGAACGCCCTCGGCCTGCGTGAGCGGCGCGGCTATCCGTGGCGTCCGTTCTGGGAGCTGGCCGCCAGCCATGGCTGCCGCGCCGTGCTGACGACCGACGCCCACGCCCCCAGTGACGTCGCGGCTGGCCTCAGCGAGCTGGAGGCCTACGCCGCCGAACTCGGCCTGCGCGTGGTCGATCCGCTCGCATAGCTGAACCTACAGCAGGTCCTTGCGGCCGCGCTTGGCCAGCTCGTCGACCACCTGCTTGACCGCCTGACCTTCACCTCGCGGCACCACCAGAATCGCATCTTTGGTCGCAACGATGGTCAGGCCGTGGCAGTTCGCCGCCGCGACCAGTGGTGCGCCTGGCTCGCTGAACAGCAGGCAGTCGCTGCAGCCGACGGCAACCGTCTCGCCGCGGCTGATCGTGCCGCTGGCGTCGGCCGCGAGATGGGCCGGGAGCGCGTCCCAGCTGCCGACATCGTCCCACGCGAAGTCACCCTCGACCGCGGCGACGTCCTTGGCGTGCTCCATCAGGGCGTAGTCGATCGAGACCTTCTTCAGCGGGCCGTAGACCTCGGCCAGCACCGCGTCGAAGCGAGCCGAGCCGTAGGCCGCCGCCACCGGCTTCAGCGCCTCGGTCAGCCAGCCGCAATGCACCGCCAGTTCGCGCAACACGACATCGGTCCGCCAGGTGAAGATGCCGCTGTTCCAGCGGAAATTGCCAGCCGCGAGATAGGCCTTAGCGCGATCGAGATCCGGCTTCTCGACAAAGCGCGAGACGGCGGACACACGGATGCCATCGACCGGCGGATGTGATTCGCCCAGGGCGAGGTAGCCATAACCGGTGGCAGGATGGCGCGGGACGATGCCGTAAGTGACCAGGCGGCCCTGCTCGGCGACGGCCACGCCAGCGGCGAGCGCCTTCTGAAAGCTGTCGGCCGGCTCGATGACCTGATCGGCCGGCAGCATGATCATCGTCGCACCAGGCGACAGGCGTTCGACAATCAAGCCGGCGAGCGCCACGCAGGCGGCGGTGTCGCGACCGACCGGCTCGGCGATCACCTGCTCGGGCTTCAGCATGGGCAGCTGCCGGCGCGTCTCGACCGCCAGTTGGGCGGTGGTGATGATGAGGATGCGGTCAGCGCTGATCAGTGGCATCAGCCGGATGACCGTCGCCTGGATCATCGTCGTCTCGCCGATGATGCGGACGAGCTGCTTGGGAGAGGCGGCGCGCGACACCGGCCAAAAGCGGGTGCCGGAGCCCCCGGCCATGATCACAGCATAGGTGGTGGACATGCCCAGGATGTAACGGGACGGCAGGCGATGGCCACCACGGTGACTGGGGAAATCGTTGCAAACGTTGCG
>JBBQCI010000086.1:0-16255 GCA_038318565.1 Planctomycetota bacterium | reverse complement strand
CGTCTTGGTCGAACACTGCCATGAATGCCATGGCGGCGGCAAGCGCAAAGGAGGTCTCAAGGTCGACTCCTTTGAAAGCCTGCTTGCTGACAATGAAGAGGGTCCAGCAGTTATCCCAGGAGACACCGTCAACAGCGCCATGCTCAAGGCCCTACGGTACGAAGGCGACAGCGACCTGAACATGCCGCCCAACAACCAGTTGCCCGCCGAGGTGATCAAGGACTTTGAGCACTGGATCGCCATCGGCGCGCCGTGGCCTGATGCCAGCGCAACCGTGGTCGTAGCTGCGCCAACTCCGCCCAAGCCTCCTTTCCTGGGTCGGCTGCACCCGGTGTTCGTGCATGGTCCGATCGCCTGCCTCATGCTGGCGGTCCTGGCCGAATTTCTGGTCTTGCTGCGCGGCGAGCGCTGGAAGCCGGCAACCGCCATCCTGGTGACCTGCGGCACCGCCGGCGCGGCCTTGGCCATACTGTCGGGACTCCAGTTAAAAGGTGCACAGGATCCGCTGATGTTGGAGCGTCACGAATTGCTTGGTTGGCTGACCTTCTCGGGCGCCCTGATCGCCTCCGGCATGCTGATCGCCATGCGCTGGGTACCATTGAAGCGTTGGCCGCTGTTCGCCGTCCTGGTGTTGACCGCAGCGCTGGTCGCCTGGACCGGCCACATCGGTGGAGCCATGGTGTGGGGCGAGGACTGGCTGCAGCCGTGACGCTGCGCAGACTTAGCCAATGACCAAGTTGCGTACCTGTACCAACGGATTCATCGGCATCGGCGCGCCCTCGGCGATCCGCTTGCGGAATGGTCGCGGACTGAAGCCGTAGGCCGAGCGGAAACGACGCGAGAAATGGAACTGGTCGCAGAAGCCGCACAGCCTGGCGATCTCGTTGATTGGCAGGTCGGTTCGCGCCAGTAGGTGGGCCGACCGATCAAGCCGCAGGGCAAGTTGTGCCTCACGCGGACTGGCTCCGAAATGCCGCTGGAATGAGCGCGCCAGATGCTCGCGGGAAACCCCGGCCGCGCGCGCCAGGGCGCTGATCGACAGCGGTCCCCACAACTCGCCACGCCACGCCTCGCGCAACCGTTCGAGGGCCCGCGCTACCGGCTCGGGCGGGTGCGGCAGCTCGTCGCCGGAAACGCCGTCCCCGCCAGCCAAAAAGGCGAGCAGGATCTGCCGGGCCGCGCCCTGGGCGAGTTCCTCCCAGGCCGAACCGTGTTCTTCGATCAGACGCAGGAGATGGCGCAACAACGGAGGCACGACGCTGTCGGCGCCGTAACGCCGCAGCAGCGGCCATTGCTCCGGTGGCGGGCAATCGGCCCCGGACAGATCGACCGAAAAATGGACGAACCCATGCCGCGAATCACGCTTGGCGTCCCAACGGTAGCTGTCGCGCATGCCCGGACGGACCAGAGTGACAGTCCCGGGTGGAGCCGGATGTTCGACCCCGTCCGCGATCCACGTCACATCACCATCGATGATCCAGACCAGTTCGAAGTCGCCGATGGTGCGCGGACCGAAATTTGCTCCTGCCGGATAGACCGCCAAGCCATGTCCGCCCCACGAAAAGCGCACGCGTTCCCAGCCACGATACGACCAGTTCATTTTTCCATCATGACGTCAGCGACCGTGCTCAATCGTGCGACACGGTGCCCCAGCACAGGCTTGCAGGAGAGCAGCCCACGGGTGTAGGCGTGCTGCGGACGGGCGAACACTTCAGCAACTGTGCCCTGCTCGACCGCCTCGCCATGACGCATAACAACCACGCGATCGGCCAGTTCCCGCACCAGGCCGAGGTCATGCGTGATGAACAGCACGGCTAGCCCCCGCGACTTCTGCAGCGCCTTCAGCAGGTCGAGGATCTGCGCCTGGATAGTGACATCGAGCGCCGTGGTCGGCTCATCGGCGATCAGCAGCTGCGGTTCGCAGGCCAGGGCCATGGCGATGCAGATACGCTGGCGCTGGCCACCGCTGAGTTCGTGCGGGTACGACGCCACCCGACCCGCCGGTTGGGGTATGCCGACCGCTGCGAACAACTCGACCACGCGGGCCATCCTTGCAGCGGCATCCAGACTGGTGTGGATCTCCAAAGCTTCCTCAACCTGGCGGCCAACCGTCATGGTGGGATTCAACGCCGTCATCGGCTCCTGGAAGACCATTCCGACTTCACCGCCTCGTAGGCGGCGCAGGCGTTTGGCCTCCATATGCAACACGTCTTCGCCGCGCCACAGGATCCGCCCGCCGGGATAGTGTGCGGGCGGTTCCTGCAGCAGTCGCAGCACGCTCATTGCACTGACGCTCTTGCCTGAACCGGATTCACCAACCAGGGCGACAACCTCGCCGGGTGCGACGGTCAGCGACAGTCCATGCACTACTTCGGTCGGGCCAAAGGCGACGCGCAGGCCGTCGAAGGTAAGGATCGGATCGGTCATGGCGCTGCTTTCGGATCGAATGCCTGACGCAGTCCTTCGCCCACGGCGTTGAGAGCGAGGACGAGGACGAAAATGGCGAAGCCCGGAGCATATATCAGCCAGGCAAAGGCCGGATTCTCACGACCATGATTGAGCAGCTGTCCCCACGATGCCACACGTGGATCACCCAGGCCGAGGAAGGACAGGCCGCTCTCGCCCAAGATCGCACCGGCTATCCCGAAGGTCGCGGTGATCAGCAACGGTGCCATGGTGTTGGGCAGGACATGCATGAACATCAGTCGACCTGACGACAGGCCAAGACTGCGACCGGCAGTGACGTAATCGCGCACCGATTGGGCGAGGAATTCGCCGCGCACCAGCCGGGCGATGCCAGCCCAACTGGTCAAGCCGATGACCAGCGTGATGACAAAGATGTCCCGACCAGTCATCGCCACGACCGCCAGGATCAGAAGGAAGGTCGGAAAGCACATCATGATCTCCACCAGCCGCTGCAGCACGAGATCAATCCAACCGCCAGCAAACCCGCTGATGGCTCCAATGAAGGTGCCGATGAGTAAGGCGATGCCGGTGGCGATGAAGCCGATGGTCAAGCTGATCCGGCTGCCGAAGAGCATGCGCGCCATCACGTCATGCCCGGCCGGGTCGGTGCCAAGCCAGGTCCGTGCCCCAGTCGACGGGTTGGTCCAGCCCGGCGGTTTCAGCACGGCACTGGGATAGGTGGCGTCCCAACGATGTGGAATCGGGGCGAGCAGACACCAGCGAGCCGCACCGGCATCCCGATGCACCGTGGTACTCGTTCGCTGGGTCGTTGGCCGCTCTGCCCACAACGCCTGGTAACCACCGGATGGCCGCGGCAGCAGCGGAACCTGGACCACCGCCCAGCAGGCCAGCAGGATCAGCGCGCACACGCTGATGCGTCTGCCGATCGTTCGACCGGGCAGCATCCGCCAGAGCAGCACGTAGACCGGCAGCAGCAGGGCGAACAGATTGAACAGCAGTTCATGCTGTTTGCCGAAGGTGTTGCGGTTGAACAGATCCGCGATCACCGGCAAGCTGATGCCGCCGGCGTCCCACCAGACGATCGCCGCCTCATTGGCGAGGAACGGCGCATAGACCGCCAGTAACACGAACAGGCCGAGCATCGCGCAACCAAGGCGGAACCAGGAATGACGCCAGGCGGCGGCGAGCGCGCGCTGTGCGGGAGACGCCTCAGACATAGCGGCTCCGGATGCGCGGATCCGCTACGGCATACAGCAGATCCGCGATAAGTATGCCAACTAGCAGCAGGCCGACCGAGACGACCGTCGCGGCCATCATCAGTGGCGCGTCCATCTGCTTGGCGGCCTCCAGCGTCAGCATGCCCAGGCCGGGAATCGAGAAAACATATTCGACGAAGACGAATCCGCCGAATAACTCGGCGAGCAGCCCGGCCCCGAGCGTGATCATGGTGACCATGCTGTTGCGGGTGGCGTGGTTCCATACCACCACGTCCTCTGAGACGCCCTTGGCTCTGGCACTGCGCACGTAGTCGGAGGCCAGCTGTTCCTGCACGTTGGCGCGCAAATAGCGGCTCAGCGAGGTGAACGACCCGTAGGTCAGGCAGAACAGCGGCAACGCCGCGTGCCAGGCCAGATCGGCTAGGTAGGCTGGCGTCGACAGCCACAGGCTGTCCGGACTGGACAGGCCACGATTGGGGAACCACGCCGCGCCGGAGGCGTCCTGGGTGCAGAAATGATGCAGCAGTACGGTGGCGACAAAAAAGGACGGGATCGACCAGAGCGAGAACAGCAGGCCGGTCACCGCGCGGTCAGCGAACGATCCGGCCCGCCTGGCCGACCACACCCCCAGAGGAATCGACACCGCCCAGGCGATCAGAATGGACAGCAGGTTCAGCCAGGCGGTCACCGACCAGCGCTCGGCGATGACGTCGAAGGCCAATGCCTTGCGCGTCTCCGAGTAGAGCCGGCCGGTAAACAGCCGGTGGGCGAAGTCGACAAAACCGGTCTCGGAGACGATTGCGCTCCAGCGCCGGCTTGAACGCGAGAACTCGAACGCATCTGCATGCAGCAAAGCGATCAGCGCGTCTCGTTTTCGCGCAGCTTCGGGGTCAGCGGTGATAAAGCCCTGCTCCCGATCATTGCGGTAGGCGATGCGGAGTTGCTTGAGGCGCTCGTTGCGCACGCGGATGCGGTCCTGCTCGGCCGGCGCCAGCAGGTAGGCATCCTCGGGGAGCAGCGGACGGTACGCGCACAAGGACAGCGCCATGCTTGCCGGGCCATGCAACCGCGCCGCGCCGTCGTCCTTCAAGACGGCCAGCAATGGTTCAACTAGCAGCGGACCCTGCAACCACAGGTCCTCTAGCTCGGCCCGGCTGCGCTGCGCTTCGTCAACCTGCGGGCCGCGTTCGGCAGCCAGCAGTCGTCCGCGCACCCCGTCGCTGGTGGTGAATCCCCGCAGGTTGATCAGAGCAGGCAGATCGTTGCCGGTGCGATGGAAACGGCCCAGCCAGGTCTCGATCGCTTGGCTGGCGCTCTCCGCCTTACGCTCGCCATCACCCTTGCCCATGCCGCTGGCGATGGTGTCAGTGAGCGACAGACCCTGCATGCGCAGGACGGCGAAATTGATCACCAGGATCCCGAGAAAGGTCGGGATCATCCACAGCAGACGGCGGAAGGCGTAGGACCACATGTGGATCTGCTAGGCCATCACTCGCGAACGAAATGCCACAGCAGCGGCGAGCGGTTGAACAGCGGATGGTAGGCGTCAAGACCCTCGGCGACCCCGGCCAACCAGCGGTCTTTGGCCGGCGCACCACGGTTTTGCCAGACGAAGACCGAGCCGGTGGACATGAAGAACAGGTAGGGTTGATCCTCGAAGATGATCGCCTGGATCTCTTTGATGATCGGCATGCGCGTCTCCGGCTCGAAGCTCTCCCGCAGTCGCAGCGACAGTTCATCGACCCGGGCATTGCGGAAGCCGACGTGGTTGGATGAACGCGGCTCATCGGCGCTGGCCGAGTTCCAAACCTGGACGAAGTCGGGTTCGAGGCTGCCAAGCTGCCAGCCGCCGACCACCGCATCAAAGTCCTTTTCTTCGTAGATGCGCAGCATTTCCTTCCACTCGTAGGTTTCGGTCCGTAGATCGACACCCAGGCGCTTGAGCTCGTCGCGATAGACGAGCAGGCCGGCCTCCCAGGTCGGGCGGTTGGCGAGGAATTTCAGCGTGATGCGCAGCGGCACGCGCTTACCGTCGATCTCGCGATCGAGCCAGCCATCATTGTCGCTGTCGCGCCAGCCAGACTCGCTCAGCAACGCTTTGGCGCGCGTCGGATCGTAGGCGAAATCCTTGATCTCGGAATTGAAGTACGGGTTGTCGAGATGGACCGGTCCAATCTGCGGACGTCCAAGGCCGAACCAGATCTCATCGATAAGGCGCTGCTTGGGCATGGCACAGGCCAGGGCCTGGCGCGTGCGTTTGTCGGCAAAGATCGCCCGACGAAGGTTCCACCCGATGTACGAATAAGAGTTACCCTTGACCTTCTCCCAACCCAGCTCGCCGGTCCGGCCGGCTTTCGGATCCTTCGGATCCGGGCGGGCGAAGCGCGACTCGCCACCGTCGACGATCTGGCTCTTCCATTGGGCAGGCTGCAGGGTGAGGCTATGCACCTGGCCGTTCTTGAAGGCGACCAGTTGTGGATCGGGGAGTTTCACCTCGGCATCCCACTCCATCGCATCAAAGTGATAGGTCGCTCCCCAGTAGGTGGGATTCCTACGAAAGCGGACCAGCTTGTCGCTCTCGTTAACGTCCAGGGTGTAACCACCAACGCCGGCAATGCCGCCGAGGTCGTCGAACCAGTGCTTGTTGAACACCGTGCCGATTGCCTTGGCTGCGATCGGTGAACCGTCGCGACTGAACGCGTAAATATGGCGGGGCAGCGGCGACATACCGAAGCTAAATGACATGCTGGTGAAGACTTTCTTCTTCCAGTGCAGGACGATAGTGCGATCGTCGGGCGTTTCGATCCGTTCCAGATCGTCATAGTATGACTTCAGCTGTGGGCATTCGACCTCTGGGTTCTGCACCATCTCAACATAGAAGGCGAAGTCAGCCGAGGTCAAAGGAACATCACGGTCCAACCAGGCGAACTCCTTCTGCTTGGCGCAGTTCGGCCGCTGCCACATCACCCCGGGACGCAACCTGAAGGTGTAGGTCTTCCAGTCGTCTGATACGACCACCGACTCGGCAAGACTTTCGCTCCACAACTGGGGAGTCGCCGGATGGGACGTGCACAAACTGTCGTTGACCAAACCCAGTGCTTCGTTTGCGTCAGCACTGTTCTCGACGATCGGATTGAACCCTTTCGGCGTGACGTTGAATTCCCGGATAGTGCCGCCGAACCAGGCGGGATGGACATGAGTGCGGTCGTAGGGCAGGAGGAAGTTCGCACCCAGGCGCGGCTTGCCATCGCGCTTGTCATCGCGCTTGTCCGCTGGCGACAACGGCTCGACTGCCGCATCGGTAGAAGCCGTGGCCGACCGCCGGGCTAGTTCGTGGCGCATGGCCTTCAATTCCTGCAGCATGCGCTCCTGGGCGCTGGCCGACCGTTCACTCGCCTGCATCACGGCCTGTAACTGGGCCGGTTCCCGCCAACGGTCGATGATCTGCACGACGAGGAGGAGGGCGACAACGGAGAGCAGTGCGAGCGCGGCCTTGGACATGCCGGGAAGATGGCTGGATGTGATGCTTTGGGAAGGGTGCACTGTCCCACTGGGTGCATCCCAACCGCAGGCACGGTCAATGCGGGTCGGTAGTCGCCATCGCCAACGCCGTCGTCGCATCCACCGCCAGCGACAGGGCGCTGACCACGCCCAGGGTGCCGTCGAGGAATCCCGCCTTCAGGACGTAGCTCTTGAAAAATCCGGCCCCTGCGCGCGCCACCAGCCATGGGGCCGAGGTGGTTCGGCCGCGGCTGCGATAGCCGTCAGCCTTCAGGCGAGCGTAGCCGGCCCCCCGGGCAATCAGGTCGGCGGCGTCGCGGAAGGCGTAATGCGCGATCGACCCCGGCAGGGTCTCCAGCGGCCCACGCGGTTGCACCGATTCATGCACCGCACTGTCGGCGAAGCGAGTAGCGGTGCGGTTGAACATGCGTACAGGCGCGTCGTTGAGATGGCCGTGACGTAGTTCGCGCGTGCCGACGAAGGTGCGCCGGCGCAGCCGCCAGCAGCGCGTCGGATCCGACAGGTCGAGCGTCGCCAAGGCCTGCTGAGCCGTGGCATCGAGCACTTCATCTGCGTCGACCGACAGGATCCAGTCATGGCGGGCCAGGGCGGCGGCCCGGTTCTTCTGCGGTCCGTAGCCCAGCCAGGCTTGGTGCTCGACGCGCGCTCCTGCAGTCCGGGCAATCTCCACGGTCCGGTCAGTCGAACCGGAATCGAGGACTAGCACCTCGGCACAGTCAGCGAGTGCCGCCAGCACGGCTTCCAGGTGGCGCTCGCCATCTTTGACGATGATGACAGCTGAGATCATGCGCCTCTCATGATGCGGTCGTAGAGGTCGACATGCGCATCGACCATGGCTGCAGCGGTGAAACGACGCTCTGCCGTGGCTGCCGCGGCTGCGCCAAGCCGCGCACGCAAGACCGGTTCGCTCAGGATGCGACTCAGGCCGTTCGCCACTGCAACGGCGTCGCGTACCGGAACCGACAGCCCATCAACCCCGTCGTCGACCAGTTCGGGTAGACCTCCAGCGCAAGTCACCAGCACGGGCAGGGCGCAGTGCATGGCATCCATGATCGCCGTGCCCAGACCCTCAAGATGCGAGGTCAGCACCGCGGCATCGGCAGCAGCCAACAGATCCGGGATGTCATCGCGGAATCCGAGCAGGCGAACCCGTGGCAGGTTGGCGGCCCGCTGGGCAAGCACACCGCGCAGGCTGCCGTCGCCGGCGAGGAGCAAATGGGCCCGTGGATGCGCTGCGGCGATCCGGCCCCAAGCCTCAAGCAGAGTCGCGTGATCCTTATGATCTTCGAGTGCGGCGACGCACAGCACCGCCAGATCATCGGGTTCCAATCCGAGGACAGCCCGGCCTCGGTCGCGATTCCGACCCACAAAGCGCTGTCCGTCGATGCCATCGAGGATCACCTCGACGCTGCCGGCAGCCAGTCCACGCTCGCTAAGGATCCGACTGATCGCCTGCGACACGGCGACGATCCGCACGCAACGGCGGTACTTCCACATGCCTTTGGGGCGGAAATCGACCCTGCGTGTAGCAACCAGATGACGTCGGCTGGCGATCGTCGACAGGGCCGCCAGATTGTGGGCATGACTGGCGTGGGCATGGATGATGTCGACCTCGAGTTCGGCGGCCAGGCGGCGTAGCTTCCACGCCCCACTCAGCGACCACGGCGAAGCGACGTCCAGTTCGGCTCGCGGCAGTCCGAGTGCCATGAGACGAGCGGCCAGCGCTGAGCCCGGTCGGCACACCGTCACCGCCTCGCCAGCGAACCGTGCGTGACCAGCCAGTCCTTGCGCCAGCAGCACGACCTGCTGCTGGCCACCACGCCAGCCCAGGTCGGTATCGAGGTGCAGGACTCGCATCGCGCGCCAGTGTGCGGCCTAGCCGCTGCCCGCCAAGCGCCGCTGCTCGCTAGGCGCCGCTGCCCGCTAACAGCCCCGACTTGCCGGCGCCACCGACCGACCGATCCTGCACACATGCCGACTCTGGTCTGTTACTTCGCCCGTGTCGGCGATCTGGTCATGTTGACACCGGTGCTGCGCGCCCTCGCCGCCCAGGGGCCAGTCGAGCTGTGCGCGCGGCCATGGGCCCGGCCTCTGCTGGGTTCCGATCCAGCCCTGAGCGCCATTCATACGATCGACAAACCGAATCCGCCATGGTGGCAAGAACTGCTCGCCGGCAGGCCGCGCGCCAAGCTGACCACCGTGCTGCAATCCCGCGGTTACGACCGCATCATCATGCTCGACCGCGAAACGCCGGGCATCGCCGCGTGGATCCGCGGCTGGGCCGGTGCGATACCGATCACCGTACTGCCGCACATCGCTCAGGGCACTGGCAGCCATCAGGTCGATGCCAACATCGCTGCTGCTGAAGCTGCCGGCATCACCATCACGGATCGCGCACCGACCCTGACCTTGCCTGCCGAGCTGCGAGCTGAGGCCAAACAGCGTCTCGCCGCTTTCGGACGTCGCGTCGTCGCCATCCAAGCCGGGTCATCACTGACCCATCGCTGGCTGCGCCGGCAACCGAATCTCAAAGGCCTGACGCCGCAGCAGTGGTCGGTCTTCTGCTCGCGTCTGCTGTCGGAGCAGCAGACCGATGCGATCGTCTTCCTGGGCTCGGCGCCAGAAGGGCGCGAAGCACGCGCGATCATCAGTGCAATGCCCGAGGGCTTGCGCAGCTCGTTGCATGACCTGACCGGGGCCGTGTCGCTGGCCCAGCTGCCAGCCTTCCTGGCAGGCTGTCAGGCCTGCGTATCGGTCGACACCGGCCCGGCCCATATCGCAGCCGCCGTCGGCTGTCCCCTGCTAGTCATCTTTGGCCCATCGGATCCGCTCCGCTTTCTGCCTCGTGGGCCGGGACGGATCAGCGCGGTGGTTGGTTCGGCGCCCTGCCGACCCTGCCTGGGTACGCGACAATTTAAGACCTGTCGGGCCAATATCTGCCTGTCGACCCTGCCGGCGGAAACCCTGTGGCGCAGCTGGCTGTCACTCTCTAGTCCGAGCTAGGAGCCTGTCGGAGACAGGCGACTAGGGGGTCAAAGGGGGCTTGCCCCCCTTGCGCAAACAGCCTGTTTTCGCGGAATCCGCAAACTCGCGACCGAAGGGAGGCGGAATCCGCGAAAACCAGGAGCCTGGCGGAGAAACTCCGACGGGCTCCTAGCTACGAGCAGCCCTGACAGGTCGGGTCTGAAGCCAGTTTCTGCTGCGCCTCGGCGCTGATCTGCACCCGATCGACCCGGTTCGGCGGGGTCGCAACTGAGGTCTGGCCGGCCTGTTCGATCGACGCCAGCAACCGTGCCATCACCGCCTTGTTGAGTTGCTGACTGGCCAAGGTCGCGCCGATGCCGGCGGAGTTCTGGGTGGCGGCACCTTGCAGACCGAGGATGCTGTCGGACATGCCCCGGATGCTACCCAGCCCGGGTCGGAGACGCAACGCGCGACATGGAAACCGAAACGCCTATCTCCGTCACCGCTCTCACCCAGCGCATCAAACTGACGCTCAATGACGTCGGTCCTCTGCTGATCGCTGGCGAGCTGTCCCAAGTCAAAGTGGTCGCCAGCGGCCACCTCTACGCGACGCTCAAGGATGAAGGCGCCGTGCTGTCGCTGGTGATGTGGCGCAGCAGCGTTGCCCGCATGGGCCGCATTCCGGTCGAGGGTACCCGCGTGGTGGTGCGCGGGTCGCTCGATGTCTATCCGCCGCGCGGTAGCTATCAGTTGATCGCCACGCGCATCGCCGAGGCCGGCCAAGGCGATCTCGCCGCCCGCCTAGAGGCGCTAAAAAACAAGCTGGCGGCGGAAGGCCTGTTTGACGACGACCGCAAGCGCCCCCTGCCCATGTTGCCGCGTGCCGTTGGCCTTGCCACGGCAACCGGATCCGCCGCCCTTGCCGACATGCTGCACAGCATCCGCGAACGCTTTCCCGCCATGCCAATCGTGGTCGCCCCTTGCCTGGTCCAGGGTCGCGGCGCGGCGGCTTCGATCGTCGCCGCCCTGGGGCGTCTGGCGGCGCATCCCGACGTCGACGTCATTGTGTGCGGCCGGGGCGGCGGCTCGCTCGAAGACCTGTGGGCCTTCAACGAAGAGCCCGTTGTACGAGCCCTCGCCAGCAGTCCCCAACCGGTGGTGAGCGCGGTTGGTCACGAGACCGATTGGACGCTGGCCGACCTCGCTGCCGACCTGCGCGCCAAGACCCCGACCGCTGCCGGAGAATTGGTGGTGCCGGTGCAGGCCGAACTTGTTGCCCTGTTGGCCGATGCCAGGGTGCGGCTGGACAACGCGGTCGGAGGCATGCTCGACGAGGCGCGCGCCCGGCTGGCCGCACTCGCCGCGCACCGCGCCCTCGCCGGACCTGCCTACCAGATCCAGATCCGCCAGCAGCGACTCGATGAACTGACCGGCCGTATTCAGGCTGCGGCTGCCCGGCGTCTGGCTGACGGTCACGCCCGCCTGGGCCAGGGAGCAGCCAGGCTCAACGCCTTGTCGCCGTTGGCCGTCATCGGCCGCGGCTACAGCGTCATGAGAACCTCAGAACGTCGGCTGGTGCGGCGTCTTGCCGATGCGCCACCCGGCACCCAGCTGGAAGCCCGCGTATCCGACGGCTGGATCCTTGCCGAATCGGTCGGCGTTATGCCCCAGCGCCTGGGCGAACTGGATGAACTGTACGGATGAATCTCAGCAGGAATCTCTAGGCGTAGGGCAGTCCGCTCCATGGTCATGTGAACCACGAACGCCTAGCATGCCAGGCATGAGCACTGCCGCTAAGCCCGCCCCGTCTGTCCCTGCCTACGCCCAGCTAAAGCCGGAGCCAGCCTTCCCGCTGATCGCCCCCGCCCAGCTTCCGGCCATTCCGGCGACTGCCGGACAGCCCGGACTCAGCAGTGAACAACTGGCTCATTTCCATGAGCGCGGTTGGGTCGTCGTGCGCAACTTCGTTGACCGCTCCACCGTCAGCAAGCTGGAGCTGGAATGCGATGGCCTGCATGAAGTGATGGCCGAGTCAGGAGCCGACGAGCGCCACCGCGTCGGAACCGCGTGGGAGGAGCACACCGACGTCAACCGCCCCAAGCGCGTCCGCCAGCTGATGCATTCGCAGCGCGTCTGCCCGACCATCGACGCCGTGTCGAAGAGCGAAGCCATGCTGGCGATCATGCGCCAGCTGATCGGGCCCGACGTCTACCTGTTCCACTCGAAGCTGATGATGAAGGCGGCGAAGGAAGGCTCGCTCACCCCGTGGCACCAGGATTTCCAGTATTGGCAGTTCGAGTCGCTGTTGCCGACCCAGGTCAATTGCATGCTCTACATCGATGGCGCCGACTACGAGAACGGCTGTCTGCGCATGATCGATGGCACCCACCGCACTGGGCTTCTGCCGATCCATCGCATCGCCTCGCAATCCTTCAGCATCGGCCTGCAAGGCGGACTCAATGACTGGGACAGCACAAGCATCCCGGTGCAACCTGGCGACGCCATCATCTTCGGATCCTACGTCATCCATGGCAGCGGACCGAACACGTCGGAACGTCATCGCCGCGCCAACACCTTCGCCTTCGACCGACCATGGAACGTGCGTCCGACCATCGGGGACGAAGCCCTGCCGCTGGAGTTCCACCGCTGTGGCAAGACCGATCCACGCAGCCGCTGAGCGACTTCAGCCGGTTGTGCGCAGGCCACCAGCGATGGCATTCACGGTCATCAGCAACGAAGGCAGCAGGCCATCAGCGGCAGACTGGTCACCAGTCCGCCGCAATTCGCGCCAGCGGCGAATCAGGGCGATCTGATGCGCATGCAGCGCGCGCAGACCCTCGTCACGCAGGCTGAGCGTGCGCGCCAAGCGCGGACGACGCTCATCGATGCCGCGGCCGAATGCCCGCTCCAGCATCCGCGCAGTGCGCGCGTGCTCGTCAAGAATGCGGCCAAGGAAGGCCTCGCGGATCTCGGAGTCAGAGACCAGCGCAGCGTAGTCGCGCATCAGGTCGGGCGCGGCAGAGGCGACGTTGCTCTCGATGCTGGACAACGCGTAATGCAGGAAGCGCCAGCCCCTGACTCCGCGCTGCAACTGGTCGAAACCGGCGGGATCGTCGCGTTCCAGCGCCTCCAGCGCAGTGCCCAGACCATACCAGCCGGGCAGGTAATGACGAGACTGGTTCCACGAGAAAACCCAAGGGATCGCGCGCAGGTCGGCCAGGGTACGTTTGCCGCTGCGCCGTGCTGGGCGGCTGCCGATCGAGGCGTGTTCGAGCACGTCGATCGGGGTCGCTTCGACAAAGTAGGTCAGGAACCCGTCGGTGTTCAGCAACGCCTCATAGGCAAATCGGCTGGCCTCGGCGAGTCGGTCGACCAGGGCGTGACTGGTTTCCCAGCCGCCCGAAGCCGAGGGCGTGCGATGCGCCGCGGTACTGGCGGTGGTGCCGGCAACCAGCATCTCCAGGTGGTAGGTAGCCGTCACCAGATTGGCGAACTTTTGAGCAATCGTCTCGCCTTGTTCGGTGACCCGGATGTCGCCTGACAGCGCACCGTGCGGGAGCGCTTCGAGGAAGCGGTGGGTCGGGCCGGCTCCGCGCGACACGGTGCCGCCACGACCGTGGAAGAAGCGAATGTCTACACCCGCCTCGCGACCGACCTTGGCCAGCAGGTCCTGGGTACGGTGCAGATTCCACTGGCTGGCAAGAATGCCGCCATCCTTGCACGAATCGCTGTAGCCGAGCATGACCTGTTGCGGTGCGGACCCCTGCAGGGCGCGGCTGCGCCGGGTCACCGGATGGGCAAGGAAGGCCGAGAGGATCTCGCCAGATCCACGCAGGTCACCAATGGTTTCGAAGAGCGGGACGACCGGCAGTTCGCATACCAGGCCTTCGCCATGAACGGTATCGGCATGCCGATGGACCAGTCCGGCTTCGCGGGCCAGTACATAAACAGACAGCAGGTCGGACAGGGAACGCGTCATCGACACAATCAGCGACCCGATGCCCGCGGGGCCGTGCGCGGTACGATGGTCGGCCAGAACACGGAAGGAGCTGACCACCCGCGTCGCCTCCTCGCCAAGGACGGTGTCTGGATGAACTAGCGGACGCGGCGAGCGGAGCTCGGCGTCAAGCAAGGCGATGCGGTCTTTTTCGCTCCATTGAGCCCAACCGGACGCCTCGATGCCGGCCGCGCAGAGCAGCTGGGACATGGCGGCGTCGTGCACGGCGCTGTTCTGGCGCACATCCAGGCCGGCGAGATGGAAGCCGAAGCATTCGACCGCACGTTCGACCGGCTCTAGTTCGAGACGCACGAGGCGGCCGGCTCCGACCTCGTGAAGTGCGGCACGCAAAATCGCCAGATCAGCGAGGAGATCGGCGGAGCCGCGGTAGACGGCGTCGTCACCGCCATCCGGGAGACTGGCCATGCACAGCGAACACCATTGCCGCCATGGTTCCATCGGATTGCGAGCCAGGACCGTTTCGCCCAAGGCGCCCAGGCTGGCGGCCCGTTGCGCAATCGCTTCGACAAAGGTAGACGGCGGGGCCTGCAGACGGACCGACAGTGAGAGCCGTTCGGCGAGACGACGCAGAGCGCCGCGATGAAATTGTAACGCTCCTCGCCGGAGTTCATCCAGCGTCGCGCGAGTGATCTGGGCAGTGACGCCCGGATGCCCGTCGCGATCGCCACCAACCCAGCTGCCGAAAGTAATCCGCGGCATGCGCATCTGTCCATCGAGCAGCGACTCATCCCAGCCGCGCTGCTTCCAGGCGACGCGCAAGCGCTGGTCGGTCCGCACCACCGCATCAGGAAAGACATCGCGCAGGTAGTGCAGGACATTGCGCCGCTCAGAGGCGATATCGGGTTTGATCAAACGGACTTCACCGGTCCGCCACAGACGCTCGACCAGGGCAGTGACCTCGTCACGGATGTGCTCCTGCTCGGCCGGCGTCCACATGGTGTTCTCACGCCGTACCAGCGCGAGATACAGTTCGCGATGCGCAGCGATCACCGTGCTCCGCTTGGCCTCGGTCGGATGCGCGGTGAGTACGGATTCGACGCGGATGCCGGGTAGCAGCTGGGCCACCTCGACCGGTCCCAGGCCGAGCGCCTGCAGCTTGGCCAAGGCCTCGCCCCACTGGCCAGGTTCGGCCACCACGCCCTCATCGCTTTCACGCCGGCGGCGGGCCTGATTGGCAGCGTTCTCCTCGACCATGTTCAGCAGTTGGAAGGCGAGCGAGAGCATCTGCACCTCGCGCTCCTCCAACGCACCGCCCAGCGGCGTGCCGCCCATCCACGGCAGGTGCTGGGCCAGTCTGGCCTGACCCAGGCCGGCCAGCACATCGCGGAAGCAACTCATCACGAAACCCAGGTCGCGCTCCAGCTTGCTGAAGGCGAAATCAACGATCGGTGCGCTCATGCCAGCGGCTTAACCCGCGGAGTCCAGCCAGCAAGGCTACTCAACGCAACAAGCTACGCGCTCAGAAGGTTCGCGGGGTGGTCGCCCAGGACTGGGCATCGAAACCATCGACCCGAGCCTCAGGCAAGACCGCCAGGCGGCGAGCTTCGCTCCAGTACAGATTGCCAGGAATGTAGCGGACTTCGCCCGAAACGAAGCCGACCAGGCTGCCCGCTCCGCCATTGATGTCGACATCCTGAACCAGCGCGGGCTGATCCCCAGGAGCGCCAATCCGTGGCTGGACATAGCAGAAGGGGACCTTGATGTCGGCGCGTCCGGCCTGGGAGACCGCATCCGCCGGCAGATCCTTGGCCCAACTGCGCAGATCATCGAGATCGCGCGGCCAGTGCCCTGACGTAGCAGCGGCGAATTTCTTACTCCGCTCAAGGATGGCCGTCATGCGCGTCTGCGCCTCACTGCGGCCAGCCGCATGGTAAGCCTCGGCCAACGCTGATCCGGCACTGGGCAGCAGGGCCATGGCCGGCAATAACAGACCTAGGCCGTTGCTGCCGGACACCGCCAATCCGTCCTCGTCGGCACGCAGCACGAGCGCCGTCGCAGGCAGATGGCGGGCTGCAGCACTGAGGGCCTGGGCCAACCCCTGCTGGCCGTCCGGCAAGCGAGCCGCGATCGACGGGAGGGCCGCTGACAGATCGGCGTAGAACACCGC
>JBBQCI010000085.1:0-16359 GCA_038318565.1 Planctomycetota bacterium | reverse complement strand
CATTCGGTTAGCTCGGTAGCCAAGCTGCATAGCCGCGTCGTTGATTCGCGAACGCAGGTCAGAAGCGACCATGTCCGGGTCAGTGAAGGCGCGCGAGACGGTGCTTTGATCAATGCCCAGATGTCGGGCTAGATCGGCCTGTGAACGACGTTCCATACCGTAAATTTAGGCCTCCACATACGAATGGAAAAAGCGTCTCATTTAATCGCTATTGACGAAAATACGCGCGTGCAGCCGTCTGAACATGCCAGGGCTGCTCCCGGTTCTCCGCCGGAAGATGCGACGAAAGTGGACCACGTCGTTGAAACCGACCATCCTCGCGATGTCGGCGATGTCGGCGGTCGTCTCGATCAGGCGACGTCTGGCTTCGCCCAACCGGCGTTCATGCAGGGCCTGCACCAAGGTCCGACCGGTGACGCGCCGGAAGATCCGACCCAGATGGTCGGCATTGCAACCAACGGCAGCCGCCACGTCGCTAGTCGAGATACCCTCGTGATAATGATGGCCGATCCACGACTCGGCCCGACCTACCAGATGGGCGGTCTGCCCTCCCAGCGAAACCGCGACGGGGGAGGCAGCCAGCTCGGCGAGAATGAGGTGGACCAGCAGCCCGGCAGTGGCGGTGGTCGCGGTTCCGCCGACGTGGTCATCAAGATAGCGATGCAGCAGCTCCATCAAAAGCGCCGGTCGCCGCGGACGGCTATGGCAGGGTAGCCGCATAGCTTGGCCAGCAGGCTCGGCGCAACTGAAGTGCAGCCAATAGAACGAAAGGTCATTAGCGTAATCGGCTGTTCCGCCATGCCGTCGTCCTGCTGTCAGGAGAAGCGCCTCACCCGTACCGATGGTCAGCGGCTGATCCTCGTGGTGCATCTCCAGCGAGCCGCTGCGCACCAGGATCAGCTCATGGCTGTCGATCGTCCGCTCCGGGTGGCGGATGGCGGCATCACGTCTTGAGACGAACAGCCCGGCATGCAGGCCGGTCAGCGGGGCGGGTAGTGGGATGTGCAGGTCCATGTCGGAAAAGTCCCCTTCAGCATCGCGAGCAGCCCCTCGTAACGCAAGCGATGGATCACTAGGATGCCGCTATGAGCATCCTCAACGCCGTTCCCTTCACCGCGGTGCAGATCTGCGACCGCTTCTGGTCCCCCAAGCAGCGGATCAATCGCGAGCATGCGATCCCCGCCAACGAGGAGCAGTGCCGCAGCACCGGACGGCTTGAAGCCTTCAAGCTGGGGTGGAAGCTAGGCATGCCCAACCAGCCGCATATTTTCTGGGATTCCGACGTCGCCAAGTGGATCGAGGCCGCCTCCTACAGCCTGCATACCCATCCCGATGCCAGCTTGGAAGCCCGCCTTGATGCCATCATCGCTGATATTACTGCCGCTCAGCAGACTGACGGCTATCTGCAGACCCATTTCACCGTGGTCTGTCCACAGGAGCGCTGGACTCGCTTCAATGCCCATGAGTTGTATTGCATGGGTCACATGATCGAGGCCGGGGTCGCCCACCACGCCGCCACCGGAAAGCGTTCGCTGTTGGATGTCTGCATCCGCCTCGCCGATTGTGTCGACCGCGCCTTCGGGTCCAAGCCGGGCCAACGCCGCGGCTATTGTGGTCACGAGGAGATCGAACTGGCTCTCGTCCGCCTGTGGCGGGCCACCGGCGAGCGACGTTACGTCGACCTGTCGCAATTCATGGTCGATCAGCGCGGAACGAGTCCCAACTACTTCGAGGAGTTAAAGAAAGAGGCGTCCAAAGACGGCGTCTACACCTGCGATTATGCGAAGAACAACTACGCCTACTTCCAGGCCCATAAACCGGTGCGCGAACAGGATCAGGTGGTCGGCCACGCCGTCCGAGCCATGTACCTGTACTGCGGCATGAGCGACGTCGCCGACGCTAATCCCGATCGTGGACTGGACCAGGCTCTTGGGAGGCTGTGGAAACACACCACCTCCAGCCTGATGTACATCACTGGCGGCATTGGCAGCTCTCGACACAATGAAGGGTTCACCTTCGACCGCGACCTGCCCAACGAGACGGCCTATTGCGAAACCTGCGCCTCGGTCGGCCTGATCCTGTGGGCCAGGCGGATGCATTTACGCACTGGCGATGCCCAATACCTGGATGTCCTGGAGCGCAGCCTCTACAATGCGGCCATCGCTGGCATGAGCCTCGACGGTACGAAATTCTTCTATGAGAATCCCCTCGCCAGCCTCGGCCATCACCATCGCCAGGGCTGGTTCGAGTGCAGCTGCTGCCCGCCCAACATCTCGCGTCTGCTGGCATCGCTCGGAGGGTATCTCGCCTCGACTGGCTGCGGTCGCCTGTCGCTTGATCTCTATGCGGCAGGGCGGATCGACAGCGTAGTCGATGGCAAGCCGGTCAGCCTGGAAGTCGCGACCTCCTATCCGTGGGACGGGACCATCGCCATCACGGTGACTCCCGAGCGTCTTCAACGCTTTGCCCTCCAGCTGCGCATACCGGCATGGTGCACGGACTGGAAGTTGTACGTCAATGGCAAGGTGGTTCGAACCAAGGTCGTGCGCGGATTCGCGAAGATCGCACGGAGCTGGCAGGTCGGTGATCGGGTCGAACTCAGATTGGCCATGCCGGTGCAACGTATCCATGCTGATCCTCGGGTACGCCAGGATGCAGGCCGCATCGCCCTGCAACGTGGACCGGTCGTCTATTGTCTGGAGGGCTGTGACAACGGTCGCGACCTAGACAGCCTCGCCCTGCCAGAAAAGGGCAACTTCAGCATCCGCCATCAGTCACGTCTGCTCGGCGGCGTGTCGACCCTGCATGGCCGCGCCTGGCGCGATCAGCCCTTCACCGGCGAACTCTACCGCCCGGCTCCAGCGGCGCGGAACCTGGAGCCGGTCACCGCAGTACCCTACTACGCGTGGGACAACCGTGCTGCTGGTGCGATGGCGGTGTGGATTCGCAGCGCTCAGTAGGCGGCCGGACCTGTAGCGCGGGATCGGCGTGGCACCTATGCCAGCCACTGTCAGGCGGAGGAGCCAAGCCTCGTCGATCACCGTCGGCAAGTGCGCCTCGAGGCGTAAGCCGGAATCGCCAAGCAGATCGCCGATAGGCGGTGAACCGTTGCGGAACGCCGAATCACCAGCGATGGCCACCCAGTAGTTGCCGGCTTAAGTGGTGCCACTCAAGCAGACGAACACGTTACGCTCATAGCGGAGTCCATCAACTGGCCCAGTAATGCGTACCGCTGTAGGTTTGCTGTCAGAAGGACCAACGTTAGCGGAGCGGCAACGAAGCGGGGGACATGGAGCTCTATACTGGCACAACGCCGGAATGGCTCTGCTGCATCACTACACAGCCCGGCGCCGGATTGTTCGTCTGTTGATGCAGGGCTTCGACTCGCAGTGCTACCTTCAGACCTTCAGCAGCACGGCATAATAGCCGCCCGCCTCCCATTCATTCGGCCATTGCAGATGCTGGCCGAGAACCCGCCAACCGTCCAGGTTGTGGGCAACGCCTTCATTCTCGGGCGGACAGATTGAGCAGGTGCTGTAGACGAGTCGGCCACCTGGGACGACCAGAGCCGCTGCCGCTGAGAGCAACTCGCTCTGCAGGTCGATCAATTGATCACGATGCTTGCGATCATAACGCAATCGGGCTTCGGGACGACGTCCAAGAACCCCGGTATTTGAGCAGGGTGCGTCGACCAGTACCACCTCAAAGCCGGGAGTGAACGCCGGGGCCAAGCCGTCGCTGACCACCCGGAGGAGATCACCCGGCATCTCGGTCACCTTGGAACTCGACACGTCGGCACTGATCACGACCAACCCGGCATCACGCATCCCGGTGGATTTTCCGCCCGGAGCAGCGCACAGATCCAGAACCAGGTCGCCTGGACGGGCCTTGGCCGTCTGCAAAATCGCATCGGCAACACGGCCTTGGCTGCGGTCCTGGACGACGCAACGGTTGTCGGCTACCGGTCCACGCAGCGCCTCATGCGGATCACCCCACCAGATCCACGCGCCTTCACGCCGCAGAATACTGCTGCCATGGACCGACGGAGCGCCTGGCCGGGTACGCGTGCAGAGATGTGGACGACGATTTAAAGCCGCCAGTTGAGCATCACGCGGTTCGGGCAGTCCGTCCCCGAGATCCTGGATAAGCAAATCGGGCAGGCCATGGCGGACCGCCTCGGATTCCGGTCGCTGATCGAATGGCAGGCGACCCAACGGACCATCGCCTTCGCGTTGCTCAAGACGAAGTTCGCCGATGCGGCGGGCGACTGCATTAGCCACCCCGGTCAGATGCGGACAGCCGATACGCCGCAAGGCCTCGACCGCAGTGGCGACGGCGGCATGCGGCGGAACCCGGTCGAATGCAAGCAATTGATGGGCGGCGATGCGCAGGGCGATGCGCAGTTCGGCAGGTTGAGGACCAGGCCGTAAAAACCGATCGGACAGCCAATCATAGAGCCGGGCATGAGTGGCGCAGCCCAGGATGAGTTCGCGCGCCAAGCCGGCATCGCTGCCCTCGAGTCCGACCTCGGCGGCGTCCCACTCGGATAGATGCGGCATAACGCCGCGCTCCAGGGAGATCAAGGCGCGCAATGCCGCCGTGCGGGAATCATCGCTCAGCGGAGCGGGTGGGACATGCGGGGTGATGGCTGGGCTCCAGCCCGCCATGCTGGCTGCGGCTGGAATTCAGCAACCAGAGACAGCGGGAGCGGGCTATTGACGCCGTTCGATGATACCCTTGCGGTCGTTGAGCGCCTTGAGTATCGTCATGACATCGTAATAGCCCATGACGCGCAGCTGTTCGCCGTGGGCGTTGTCGTCCCACTTCGAGCCAGCCTTGCGTTGGAAATCGTTGAATGCTGACTGCATGGCGCGGATCGCGGCGATGCCGCGCTCGACCGTGGCCAGATCATCGCTGGTCATGCCAGCGCCACCAGCGATGCGCGCTGCATCGATCGTCGATTTCAGATTCACCAGCGGCTCATCGCGGATCACTTCCGCAGGTTTGCGCGCCTTGTTGACGTTGGGCAGCACGAAACCAAAGAAGATGAAGACCATGACCGCACAACTGACTAGGCTGAGCAGCATGATCTTCTTATTGCTGCCTTGGCGACTGGCCCGACGCGTCGAGGACGGCTTCGGAGTACGCCGTGAACTGGAGACAGCTTGGGACGACGAGGTCGCGCTACGTTTCTGGGACGTCTGCCGCCCACTGCCGGATTTTCCTGGCTTGGGCGGTGCCTGGCCATCCACCACCTCGACTTCGGCTGTCTCAGCCTTGCCGGGGTTGTCATAGTCCGTGGGCGCGACGAAATCGAACGGCGATTCGGCTGGGGCGGCCTGCACGCCGTGCTGCACTCCAGCTTCGTCTGCATCGGCTGGTTCTACCGGTTCGTCGACTAGTCCTTTGGGTGGCAGAGCCATCGACGATCCGACCAAGGCCCCGAAACTGCCAGCCGCGGCAGCCAGTCCATCAATTGGCTGGGCCTCTTCGGTGGATGGCTGTGGCTTCCTCGGGGACACGGCCAGCGACTCGGTATCCGGTGCCGTCTTCGCTCTGGTCGGGATTGCAGCCGGCTCTTCGACAGCGAAGGGATCATCTAACTGGGTCCTGGCGCGATCGCGGGCCACCGAGATGGGGTCAGGCTCGGCGACGGCGACGGCGACAGCGGCTGGACCATTGAACTGCTGTACGGCAGCCGCCGGGGTCGCACCGACCCGACCAAGCCAGACTTTAGCCAAGCCACGGTCGACGCAATCAACGCAGATGCTATCATGCCGGCGACGCATGCCTCTGCCGGCCCGGAGATCCAGGTCGGTGAGGCGAGCGCTGCATTCGTCACAGAAGAAGATGTCCATCGGCGGTCCTGAGAGCGGCACGCTAGCCGGGAGATCGACTCCAGTTCAGCGTTTCCCCACTGCCAGGAGCAAGCGTGCGTGAAGCACCAGCAGCTCTACGGCCAGGGCAGGATCCTCGGCTCCACCACGCAACTGCCGCTGGGTCTTGAGAATCCCGCCAAACAGCCGGATCAGGGCAGGACGGCCTGTGGATTCGGCCTGGCGCCTGGCCTGACGCAGGTTTGGCCTACCCTTAAGCCCGGCCAGATCGGCTGCACCGGCATCATCCTGGGCATCCAGACAAGCAACCTGCTTGCGCACCTCGTTGTGCAAGACGGCCAGGGCCATGGCCGGCTCCATGCCCTGGCCAGCATGCAGGATGCCCAGGGCCTTGGCAGCATCCCCGGCCAGCACGGCCGAACTGAACTCGTACACCGGACGAGCGGCGCTGCCGACCACGACGGCCTCCACGGCCTCGGGCGTCACCGGCTGGTCGTCGACATAAGCTCGCAGCACGTCAATGGCGGCCAAGAGAGCGTCGGCGTCCTCGCCGGCATGACCGTGGAGCAAGTCGGCGCACAACATCGTCCGCTGCACCCCGGCGGGGTGCTGGGCCAAGCGATCGGCGATCCAACCCTTCGCAGCGGGTCCGGCCTCCCACGGTTTCAACCCCGCCCACGGCGGATCCGCATCGATCGCTGCGTGCGCTGCGGCAAGAGCCTTGGCCAATGGGCCACGTCCGTCGACCCCAGGTGCAACCAGCAGGATGCCGCCAGCCAGAGCCTCGACACCGACCTGGGTCATCAGGTCAGCCGACTTGCTCTTTAACCACGGTTCACCTGCCCGGATCAGCCACAAGGTCGGATCGCCGAACAGACTGGGCGTGTCAACATCGGCCAGGATGGAACGCAGATCCGCTGGATCGACTGTGCGTTTTATCGGCCCGTTCCACGCTGCGAGCAGCGGAGCAAGCGCCTCGTCGCGCAGTCGCGCGCTGGTGCCAAGGACAGCCCGCAGCTTCAGCATGAGATAGAAATCCACGCCATCATAAGCTGAAGTCTTCGCCAAGATACGCCTGCCGGACCGCTGGGTCGTCGATGATCTGCTGCGGGGTCCCGGCGGCGAAATTGGTCCCGTCCTTCATCACGTACAGACGGTCGACCAGCCGCAGAATGGTTTCCGCGTGGTGGTCGGTGATCAGGACCGAAACCCCGCGGGTGCGCAGGTCGTTAATGATGCGCACGATCTCGCCACGACTTTTCGGATCGACGCCGGCAAACGGCTCGTCAAAAAACACTAGCTTGGGTTGCACCACCAGCGAACGAGTGATCTCCAAGCGGCGGCGTTCTCCCCCAGACAAACCGGCGGCGCGGGCATCACGCAGATGGGCCAGGCCCAACTCGGACAACAATTGGTCGAGGCGGGCTTCACGCCCAGACGGCGGGCAATGCTCTTCTAACACGATGCGAACGTTGTCGGCGACGGACAGACCGGCAAACACGGTAGGCTCCTGAGCGAGGTAGCCCATGCCGAGTCGGGCCCTGGCGTACATCGGCAGTTCACCAACTTCCTTGCCCGTGAACGTGATCGAGCCGGCATCTGGGCGATAGAGACCGACTACCATACGGAACGTGGTGCTCTTTCCAGCGCCATTGGCTCCGAGCAGTCCAACGATCTCTCCGGGCTCGACCTGCATGCTGAAACCCTGCACGACGGTGCGTGAACCGAAGCGTTTGGAGAGAGCCTGTACGCGGAAAAACGACATTGTGGAAAACCCGTAGTATTACGAGCGCGGCCCAGCCGGCGCCGCCAGCCCGAAATGGGCAGCTGACTCGAAGGTGTCACGTAAGATGTTTAAAGCGCTGCCTTTACAAATCATCGATCCAAACGTTGCTTCGCCTTCTTTTCTCCCACATCGACTCTTGTTCGTTTTTTGGGCAACACCCGAATGTGGAAAACCTGTCTGTTCCTGGGTCAGGACAGCGCTGGACGGGCACCTGGGGCAAGTTAGGCGGATCACCGGATGACCTTCCAACGCTGCGGAGGAAAGACGACCAACCAGCCACTGCCACGCAGATTCTCGGCAGGCACAAAGCCCCATTCCCGACCATCCAGCGACAGCGGACTGTTGTCACCCAACATGAGGTAACCCCCCTGCGGAGCGTGGGCCGGATTGTCTGGTCCGGTGCCATAGGCCCGAGTGGCCTCGGAGCGGGTCAGATCGTCAGGACTCTTGCCTAGCAATTGGGACCTGACCGACCGCGGCAGACGAACCGATCCGGCAAACTGGTTGTCATGGTCCTCGGAGTCGCCTTTGCCGCTGCGGATGTTCTCGGCCGCGGCATCTGGGTCGGCGGCATCCGGAGCCAGCACCAGGAACCCCTTGGCGGTGTAGTGCAAGTCGCGCTGGATCTGAGCCCGAGACAGCACCAGGGTGCCGGTACCTTGGAATCGCAGGGACGGACGAGCTTCGTTGGGATTCAGCCATAACACATCACGCCGCGCCACTTCGAGGCCATCGATCCGCACAACCACTTGGCCATCAATATGGGCGACATCAATCTGCTTGCCGACCAGCGACGCCTGGCCCGTCGCCTCGGCGTCGGCCCCGGTTAGCTTCCACCCGGTTGGCGAGAGAGTCAGTTCGAGACTGCGCAGCGCTTCCGCAGCACCAAGCGCACGGTTCTCGAAGACGAACGCGACCTCGCCTTCCAGCGCCTCCACTCGTCCACCGAAACGCACATCGCCAGTCCACTCCCGCATCAGTGCGTTGATCTGCGTCCCGCGATTGGCGTCATCCATGTCAGCACTGGTCAGCCGTTTCAGATCCCAGCGATCAAGATCCCAGATACTGCCATCTACGCCCCCGGCCCAGGCAAAAGCGGGACGAGTCATGCCGACATCGTGCACGACGGTGTAGCCGTCACTGCTGCCCAATCGACGGATGGCCACCGATCCATCCTTGAGGTAGAGGTTGCGCAGCGGCTGGGTAAAGCGTACTGGGCCGCCCGACAGCTTCAGCTGAATGCGATCGCTGGTCAGCTCTACCGTACTGCCCCCCTCGGCAGTCCAAGGTCGGTAACTGGGTTGATCCCCAGCCCGCCAGATCGTCTGCCACAGGTGTTCCTGCAGGGCCGGTGGCTTGCGGGCGATATGCCAGGCGCCGTTCTCATGCAGGAATACATCGCCTCCCAGGATGTAGAACTCGTCCCCTGGCAGGATGACGGCACGTTTGACGAAGTTGCCGCCCAAGAGCGGCCGAGTCAGCGGATCATCGAGCCGGTCGCCATTGGTCGAGATCGCCGGTCGGGCCCGTCCACCCTTGCCGCTCTCGACCTCGGGCACGGGATATTGGAAGACCGCGACATCCCAACGCTGCACCGGGCGGAATCGTGCCGTCAACTTGTCGACTAGGACGAAATCACCTTTGCCCAGCCCAGGATCGCCGAGCAGCATCGGCTCCATGGATGCCGATGGGATGCGGAACAGCTCGGCCCCGAAATGCCGGATGCCGAAGGCGATGATGAGCGCGAAAATCCAGTTTTCACAGAATCGGTGCAGTCGACGGCGCCATTCCGGATTGGGCAGTTCGGCCGCATCATCCGAGAAGCCCAGGATGTCCCAGAATCGCTCGCCAACATCCTTGCGTGGGGTTGGACTCGCTGCAGGCGGGGCACCGGATTCAGGCATGGGCGGAATGATCGGAGGCGGGCTGACGGATCAAGCTAGCCCGCAATCAGGCGCTTGAGGGCAACAGCGATCGCTCCTGCTTCCGCATCCACGCCTCAAGCCGAAGCATGACCCAGCGATCCTGGGCCCTGGGCGGCAGGTCGGCTGGTGCCACCAGGGGGCGCCCATAGCGGACCTCCAACCGTGAACCGAACGGGTTGGGCAGGGCCCTCTCCCGTGGCCAGCAATGCTCGGTGCGCCAGACATACACGGGGATGACCGGCACTGCGGCGCGCCTGGCAAACAATGCCGGACCGTCCTTGAACCGGCTCATCGCTCCGGTGCGGGTGCGCGTCCCTTCGGGGAAAACTAGCACCTGCTTGCCTGCCTTGAGGCGCTCGATCGCGCCTTTCATGCTGCTGGCGCCGGGATTGTCACGGTCGACCGGAATGCCGCTGAAGATGTCAAGCACCTTGCCGATCAACGGGTTCTTCCACAGGCTGGCCCGGGCGAAATAGCACACCGGCACGCGACTCCAGATCGCTGCCATCGGCGGATCCAAAAAGCTGCGGTGGTTGCAGGCGAACAACACCGGGCCACGTGGCAGCGGAGCCGCACTGCGCACGGTCACGCGGTAGCAGCACAACAGCCAAAACTTGATGAGGCCACCGAGAACCAGATGTGCGATGTCTGCAGCTGTCGGGGTGTTGCGGATGCGTTCGATCACGGGTTCTTGCGCTTCAGGTAACGTTCGAGGAAGACCGCGGAGAATTCGCTGCTCTGATACCGGCTTGGGCCGCTGATCAGGCTGGCGAACGTGAAATCCCGATCCTCGGAGCGCGGCACGCGGATGAACGGTACGCCGTGGTGCTGGGCCGCCACCGCATCAAGCGGGCTGTCACCGACAAAGATCGTCTGTTCGATGGGGACAGCGAAGCGCACGATCAGTTGATCGAGGCGCTTGACCATGCGGCCATCGGGTAATTGCTCAAGGGACTGCGGCGCACCGACCACGATGGCGAAGTGTTGAGTCAAGCCGGCCTGGGACAGGGCGCCTTCGACGGCGGCCTGCTCGCCGTCGGACAGCACAGCCAACTGGACGTTACCATGCATGAAATGCTGCAGGAACGGTACCACTCCATGACGAGCCTGGTAGATCCGCCCCTCCAGTTCGACCAGGGTCTCGAAGCAATCGAGGATGATCAGCCGCACGTCTGACGGGACGATCGTGGACGCCCCGAATTGAAAAGTCCCGTCGGAACTCAACGGATCACCTTGGCAATACGAGCCTCGGTGGCCTTCACGCGCTCGTGCGCACTGCGCACCACCGGATCATCGGCCGCCATGACATGGGCATCGGCATAGCCGGGGATGATGCGCACGCCGCGCTCGTCGTCGCGACGTTTGCTCTCTTCGACCAGCCGTGCGTTCTCGCGTTCGATCTCAATCAGCCGGCCCATGCGTTCATCGAAGGTGCTCGCCGGAAGCAGTTCTTCGGCCAATTCGTGGGCGATCTCGGCCGAGCCGGGAATGGTCAGACGACCCTCGCGCTCACCAAGCAGGATACGCAGGGCGTAGCGGACCAGGGCCTGATCATAGACCGCAATGGCCTTGCGGCGACTCTCGTCACGCAGAAAATTGCGACCCAAACCATCGATATCATCTTCTAGCCAGACTTTCTTACTACCGATGACGTTGTGCAACCGGTCACGGGCCTGCTTGACCAGCCGCATGATGCCGGGGCGCAGGACCTTGTAGTCGATGCTGTGGCGACGGCTCTTGTCGCGGGCAGCGAACTTCAGCTCGGCGCGAACGATGCCGTAGGCGTTGGCCCACAGACCCCAGGCTGGGACGATCTCGTTGTAGGCCCGGGGCACGCTGTCGTCCTGGGCGTCGAGGGACTCGACCGGGACGCTGATCAGACTGAACGGGAAGCGCACTTTCTGAGGTAAGGTCGAACAGCCCATCTGCACGACGCTGTAGGGCGACTCGCTGAAGTCGGCTGGCAGGCGGATGGCGCAGCCCAGTCCCCAGAAGGTGCCTTCGCCAGGCCAGATCTCCTGGTCAGGAGCACGGCCGGTGTGGTTGCTGCCGACCATCGCCCCGTAGGCGACATTGCCCTTGCCCTCGGGCCAGAAGGCAGCGATCAGCAATGACTGGTGGTGGAAGCCGACAAATGGGCCGACCAGCGAGGCAGTGACCTCACCCTTGGCAACTGCCGTATTAGGACCGATCAACGAGGCATCGACGCAGCCGTGTTCTTCGACCGCGGCATGTTCGCAGAGAACACTGTGGCGGACGATCGAGCCACCGGTGGCATGCGCACCGGGCTGCAGCACGGCAGCGGTGACGGCAGCACCGCTGGAGATGCGAGCTGGCTCTTCGGGACTGGACAGGACAGCGACGTCCTCGACCTCTAGAGCGTGGTCAATCACCGCACCAGCACCGATCCAGGCATCGTGGACCCGTTCGGTGTGGACGACCCTGGCGCCGCGCCGCACCCAGGCGACCGGACTGGTGAGCGCAGCGACGTAACCGGCGTGCGCCTTGCGCACCAGTTCCTGACCAGCTTTATCGGCCCGATGCCGCGCAACCAATGCAGCGTCATCCACCGTGATGCCGCACCAGACAGGCACCTCGCGACCGCCAGTCTCGCAGCCCAGGGACGGTGACTGGGCGCAACCGAACGTCGCAGAGCCGGAGCAGGTGATGGCACCGACATTCAGCAGCACCGCCTCACGCTCGACCACCAGCTTGGCGGCAAAGCGTACATTCTCGATCAGACAGCCGTTGCCAACTTGGCAGTCGACCAGAGTGCAGTCGGCCAGGCCGGACGGCAGCCGGATACCAGGCATGACTTCGATATCGCCGGCACAACGTCCGATGCAGCATCGTCCACGGAAGGTAACGCGACGAACCCGGAAGCAGTCGAAGTCCTCGGCCACCTGCACCAGTTTCCAATCGTCGCAGCGGCATCCTGCAGACTCCATCACCGCGATCTCTTGCGGACTCAGCGAACGCAGCAGGAGTCCAAGGATGTTCTCGGGGCGCTTGGCCACCGCCCGGGCAGCGTCGACCAGTTCGCAACCGCCAGAGATCCGCGCCGCCACGGCAGCAAGATCGGCAGGAGGAGGGCGACGACCGAGACTGGGAAGCAGTTCGCTTCCACCTACGCCAGCCACGCTCATGTCAGATCCTCGATGGTCGATTCTGACAACTGCGAGACGGCGGCTGAATCAGCAATCATGGTCAGGTCGCGGTGGCCGGTCAGCATGCTGGCCGGCATGCCTGGACCAACCTTGCCGGTAACCATACGTGAGACGGCCTCGGCCTTACCAATGCCGGTGGCAATGATCAGAACACGACGGGCATCCAGGATCTGCGACATGCCCATTGAGATTGCCTGCGACGGCGTCTCGTCGAGCGAGCGGAAACGCTCACCACCGGAGATGGCCGCGACCGTCGACGGGGTGAGGTCGACCAAACGCGTCCGGCTCTTGGGAGAACTACCGGGTTCGTTGAGACCGACATGGCCGTTATGGCCCAGCCCGAGAACGACTAAATCCAGGCCACCACGCGCCTCGATCAGCAGGTCGAAGGCACGGCATTCCGCATCCAAATCCAGCGCATCGCCCCGCGGTACGAAGGTCTGCTCGCGTGGCAGGTCGACCTGGTAGAACAGATGGGCGTTCATCAGATACCGGGTGGAGCGGTGATCCTCTGCGGGCAACCCGACATACTCGTCGGTATTGAACGTGCATGCTCTGCGAAAGCTGAATCCACCGTGTTTGTGATAGCGACGAACCAGATGGCTGTAGGCCTGCAGACTGGTCGATCCAGCGGACAGTCCGAGCCGGAGCGCAGGCTTGGCAGCCAGGGCGTCGGCCAGCATGGCGGCGAGGCGCTCAGCAGACTCATCGCGGTCGGTATTGACGATCAGCTTCATTCGTCCATCCACTGTAGGAGAAGAGGTACCCCCCGACAAGCAACGACCCCCGGCGGTCGCCGGAGGTCGAGCGTCGCGTCAGCGACGACGGGCGAGGAAGGGGCGCTGGGCGGATATTATCGGCGAAGCCGATCCGCCCACGATTCAGGCGCGTAAGCGCATGAATCGAGCCCCGACCGAGCCCGGGGGTTCTAGGGGGCGTCGGCCCCCTAGAAGCTACAAGCCCTTGGCGATCATCAGCTTCATCAAATCGACAACGCGGTTGCTGTAGCCCCATTCGTTGTCGTACCAGCTAATCAGCTTGAAGAACTTGTTGTTCAATTCGATGCCGCTTCCTGCATCGAAGATGCTGCTGCTGGGGTCGTGAATGAAATCGGTGCTAACGACTTCATCGCTGGTGTAGGTGAGGAAGCCCTTGAGGTACGTCTCGCTCGCTTTCTTCATCGCGGCGCAGATTTCCTTGTAGCTCGTCTCTTTTTCCGTCTTCACAGTGAGGTCCACAACGCTGACGGTCGGTGTCGGAACGCGGAACGCCATGCCCGTGAGCTTGCCCTTCACTTCCGGGCAGACCAAGCCGACGGCACGCGCCGCACCCGTCGCACTCGGAATGATGTTGATGGCTGCACTGCGACCGCCCTTCCAGTCTTTCTTGCTCGGGCCGTCCACGGTCTTCTGAGTGGCGGTGTAGCTATGCACGGTCGTCATGAGGCCCTCGGCGATGCCGAACCCTTCCTTGAGCAACACATGCACCACGGGCGCGAGGCAGTTCGTCGTACAACTCGCGTTGCTGATGATGTTGTGCGCCTTCGGGTCGTATTTCTCGTGGTTCACGCCCATCACTACGGTGATGTCTTCGCCCTTCGCTGGCGCGGAGATGATGACCTTTTTTGCACCGTTCGCAATGTGCATCTTGGCTTTGTCGGCTTCGGTCCACAGCCCTGTACTTTCGATGACGTATTCTACGCCATGATCTTTCCACGGGATGGTTGGCCCTTCGCGGCCACCGATCGCCAAGCATTTAATCTTGTGGCCGTTCACCACAAGTACATCGTCTTCCGCGACGCTCGGCGAAGATTTTTCGCTGTGTACTTCGCCCTGGAACTTCCCTTGCGTGCTGTCGTATTTCAACAGGTACGCGAGATTATCCGCCGGGACGAGGTCGTTCACGGCGACCACATCAAGCTGGGTTCCGAGCAATTTCTGTTCGACCAGGGCACGAAACACCAAGCGCCCAATGCGACCGAATCCGTTAATTCCGACCTTCACGGCTGCCATCTCTCAATGCTCCTATAATAGTGAATGTGCCCGACCGAATAGCCGGGTGGAGAACGCATCCCTAATCTATGTTTATGGTCTACTCGGCGACTGTCGAGTGCTTCCACAATCTCTTCAATAGGCGCTGTTATGTCAAAAGTCGTTCGTGTCGCGGTTACTGGTGCTGCTGGTAACGTCGCATATACCATGTTGCCCCGACTCGCTTCGGGTGAAGTCTTCGGGCCAGATGTCCAAGTCATCCTTCAATTGCTTGAAATTCCGCGCAGCATCAATCCCAAGGCGATGGATGCCCTCGAAGGCGTAGCGATGGAACTCGAAGATTGCGCTTTCACTACTTTGAAAAGTATCATCGTGACGGACGATCCCAACGTCGCGTTCAAAGATATTAACTGGGGCTTGCTCGTCGGATCGGCACCGCGTGGGCCGGGGATGGAACGCAAAGATCTACTCGAAAAGAACGGCAACATCTTCGTTGGCCAAGGCCAAGCGCTCGCGGCAAACGCTGCGAATGATGTGCGCGTGCTCATCGTGGGCAACCCGTGCAACACGAACTGCCTCGTGGCTTACCACAATGGCCGAGCGATTCCCGCGAATCAATGGCACGCCATGACGCGCCTGGACCACAACCGCGCAGTCTCCGCACTCGCCATCAAAGCGGGGGCAGCGAATGCCGATGTTCAGCATGTCACAATCTGGGGCAATCACTCGAACACGCAATTCCCGGATTTCACGAACGCCATGATCGGCGGCAAACCCGCAACGGATGTGATACCTGATCGTGCCTGGCTCGAAGGAACCTTCGTGCCGCAGTGCCAAGAACGCGGCAAAGCGATTATTGCGAAACGCGGCCTGAGTTCCGCATTCAGCGCCGCGAACGGTGCGCTCGATCATGTGAAAAGCGCCGTGCGTGGCACACCGAAAGGCGATTGGACGAGTGCCGCGGTGGTCTCGAAGGGGGAATACGGCGTGCCTGCGGGTTTGGTTTTCGGCTACCCCGTGACATTCGACGGCCAGGGGAACTACCAAGTGGTGGAGGGGCTGAAGCTCGATGCTTTCGGCGAAGCCGCGTTCAAGAAAACCCTGAACGAATTGCTCGAAGAACAGGAACTGGTGAAGGGATTGCTCGGCAAGTGATTTGGCGAGCGGTGGGCGTAAGCCCAATGTTTCTGCTTCCGACTGTTCTTATACATGAAACAGGGGTCTCACGACCCCCGCTCGCCAGATCAACTGCACATCACCCCTTCAGCATGTCGTCGTGGCGCATGCCGCTCGGGGGCAAGTCCGCTTTGAGGCAGTTCGCCAATGCTGCTTTCGCACCTGCGAATTGATCCGCATCGTTATCTTCCCATTCAATACTCACGGCACCATCGTACCCGACGCGATTCAGTTCGATGAAAATCTCTTCGAGGCTGTTCGCATCGCGGGCCGTACCAGCCGTCACAAAGTTCCAGCCGTTCGACCAGTGCCCCATCGGGCGATGGCCCCCAAGTCGACCCGCACGGCAATGTTCGCGCGAAACCCATACGCCCTTCACGTGCGCGCAGTGGATGTAATCCTTGAACTCGCGGATGAACTCAATCACGCTCACGTTCTGCCATTCCAAATGCGAGCCATCGAGATTGAACCCGACCA
>JBBQCI010000084.1:0-16366 GCA_038318565.1 Planctomycetota bacterium | reverse complement strand
ACGCGGCTTGATGCCGATGTTGCGCTGACCGTCATTCCGGAATCAACCATCGCAACGGCCTGCGAGACTATGCCGATGATCGATTCCGTTCGTCTACGACTATTGGTTATCAATCTGACCGCTGGATTTCACCGGCGGACTTCACTCAGCGGGTTTTTGGACCACACGGGGTACAATGGGTCGCATTGGGACACATTGGCACGGTGGCTGGGTTGAGCGAAGGCATAAAAAAACCCGCATTTCTGCAGGCTTCTTATGGTGCCCAAGACAGGAATTGAACCTGCGACCTTCGCATTACGAATGCGCTGCTCTACCGCTGAGCTACTCGGGCTTGAAGGCGGGCGGCAGGATCGCGGTCTTTGCGTCGGCTTCAAGTGCAAGCTCGCGGGCCCGCGCGTAGCCCGGATCTTCGGTCAAGGCGGCGCGCAGGTCGGCGTCGGCCTCGGTTGACCGGCCCAAGGCGCGCAGCAGCTCAGCCCGGCGGCATCGTAGCCGACCCCGACGGTGAGGAGGACTACTGGCGATGGCCTTGGCAAAGAGACTCAGGGCTTCGTCGTGGTCGTGGTCACGCCAGGCCCATTCAGCGGCGGTCGACAAGCAGGATGCGGGATGTACCGCCTCTGGCGCGATGCTGATGAGCAAGGCTCGTGCCTCGCGGTGACGGCGGGCGGCATGCAGAGCCTGAGCCAACAGGCTGCGTGCTTCCCAGAAGGGGGTGTCGACGACACAGGCCGATTGCAGGGCTTCGACGGCTTCTGCGGCCCGACCGGCCGCCAGTAGGGCTTTGCCACGCAACAATCCGGACACGGCTGGTGATGGTGCGACGAGATCGCACAGATCCAGCACAGCGGTCGTGGCCTGCACCCGCAGTAGGTCGGCGGCGAGCGGCAGCAGCACGGCCACCGGATCGCTGCACGAGTCGATGGTTGTCCGCGCCAGCGCGACGGCTTGGTCGAGCGCACCCTCGGCCAGCAGGGTGCGGATGCGTTCGATGACGCTCCATGGGTATGCACTGCCAAGGCGTCGCTGCGCAGGCGGCATGAGGGCGAGCAGTTCGGTATGAACGGCCAAGGCTTCGTCGAGCCGAGGTGATGTGCCGGCCTGCTCGCCGTCGTGATGCAGTTCCTTGGGATCGTAATGCGCGGCCATCGCTGCGATCTGCAGGCCATCGGCAAGTCCGACGGTCAACGACGACATGCGCTCCAGGAATGCCATAGGCTCAGCGTCGAGATCGATCAGCGGTACTCTGCCCGTCCGGGCCAGCTCCAACAGAACCCGACAGTGGGCGAGCCATAAGGACAATCCGTCATCCAAGGGCATTCGACGCCACGCCGACATGCTGCGAGCGGCTGCGAGCGGATGGCGCACCGTGCCGATGAGGCGGTGTGGCGGTGCCGCATCAGACCAGAACGACCAGCAGAGGAGCATGCGTGGATCCTTCAGCAGTGTCGGGGCGCCATCCACCGGCTGCATCAGTCGATCGCGTTCTGTTTCGGCTTCGGCGTCCCAGCGGACGGACGATGGGGCCTGCATCCACGAACCACCAGAAAGCGACAGCACGCGGTCTGACAGGCGGACGGCCGCGGCGGCTTCGAAGTGGCCCTTGGCGTTGTCCCAGTTACGCACCATCGGCCCGGGAACACGAGCACCGGCCGCAGCCAGCATACCGGCGACACAGCTGGTTCCGGTACGCGGCGCTCCAAGGACAAGAATGGCGGGAATCACCAATGAATCCGGCCCACCCATCGGCAACTCAGTGCAGCCTCATGCCTGGTTCAGCGCCGTTGTCCGGGGACAACAGGAAGGCATTCGGTGACTCGCCTGCCGCGATGACCATGCCTTCGCTCAGCCCGAAGCTCATCTGACGCGGAGCCAGGTTGGCGACCACCACGATCTTGCGGCCGACCAACGGTGCGACATCGGGGAATGCCGCCTTGATTCCGGCGAAGATAGTGCGCTCGCCCAAGCTGCCCAGCGAGACGCGTAATTTGACGATCTTCTTCGCTTTCGGCACGTCTTCGGCGGCCAGCACCAGGGCGACGCGCAGGTCGACCTTAGCGAAGTCGTCGAAGGCGATGGTGCCGGCGAGCGCTTCGGCGGGGGCGGCGGACACTACCGGGGCCGGGGCCTTGTCGGCAATCGTGCTGGCGGCGATCATCGCTTGCAGTTTCTCGGGATCGACCCTGCCCATGAGGTTCTGGTAGGCGGCGATGGCGTTGCCGGTGACCGGCCGCTGCGCGTCGCTCCACGCGGTGATCGGCGCGCCGAGCAGCCGACCCGCCTCGGCCGCGACCTGCGGCAGCACTGGCGCCAAGTAGACGCAGATCTGGCGGAACAGGTTCAGCGCCACGGTGCAGGCACGGGCTAGTTCGTCGGCCTTTGCCGGATCCTTCTTTAGCGCCCACGGCTCGGTGCGGGCGACGTACTCGTTGGCGCGGTCGGCGGCGGCCATGACCAGGCGCATCGCTGCGGCAGTGTCGAGGCGCTCGTAGGCTTCGGCGATGGCGCCGGCATCGGCCGCGGCTCGGACGAACAGTCCACCGTCATCGGGATAGCTATCGGTCAGCCGCGGCACAAAGCGCGCTGTGCGGCTGGCGAGGTTGACTACCTTACCGACCAGATCGGAATCGACCTTCTCTTTGAACTCGGTCAGGTTCATGTCGAGGTCTTCGGCAGTCCCGTTCAGCTTGGCGGCGTAATAGTAGCGCAGCCACGGCGCCTCGAGGTGATCAAGGTAGGTGCGGGCGCGGACGAAGGTGCCCTTCGACTTGGACATCTTCTCGCCGTTGACGGTGAGGAAGCCGTGAATGTGCACCTTGGTCGGCAGGTTCCAGCCAACTGCATGCAAGTTGGCCGGCCAGAACAGGGTGTGGAAGTAGGCGATGTCCTTGCCGATGACGTGGTGGATCTCGGCCTTCCCGCCCTGCCACCACGAGGTCCAGTCCTGACCAGTCGCGGCGCACCAGTCGCGCGTCGACGCGACGTAGCCGACCGGCGCGTCGAGCCAGACGTAAAAGAAGTGGCCTGGGGCGTCGGGAATCTCGAAACCGAAGTAGGGAGCCGGACGCGACACGTCCCAATCGCGCAGCGGTTCGCCTTCGCGCAGGAAGGTGTTCTTCACCCACTTCGCCATGTCGGGGTGCAGGTGGCCGGTCTCACCGACCCACTGTTCGAGGAAGGCGCGGAAGTGCTCCAGCTGGACGAAGTGGTGCGTGGCCGAACGCAGCTCTGGCTTGGCGCCAGACAGCGTGCTGACCGCATCCTTCAGTTCGGTCGGCGAGAAGGTCGAGCTGCACTTGTCGCAGGAGTCGCCGTATTGGTCGAGTGCACCGCACTTCGGGCAGGTACCCTTGACGAAGCGGTCGGCGAGAAAGGTGCCCGCCTTGGGATCGTACAGCTGGGTGACATCGCGACTGACGACGTGGCCGCCGGCACGCAGGGCCGCCCAGATGGCGTGCACGCTCTCGCGGTTGCTGGCGCTATCGGTCGAGCCGTAGTGATCGAAGCGGATACCGAAGTCGGCGAAGTCCTGCTGGTGGGCTGCGGCCATTTCACTGATGATCGTGCTCTCTGGAACACCGCGGTTGCGCGCCGCGATCATCGTTGCTGTGCCATGCACGTCGTCAGCGCAGATGTAGGCAACCTCGTGGCCCTGCATGCGCAGAAAGCGGACGAAAATATCCGTCTGCAGGTACTCGACCATGTGGCCGATATGGATGTGTCCATTGACGTAGGGCAGGGCGGACGTGACGAGGATGCGGCGGGTCATGCAGTGTCCAAAGCGACCCATGCTGGGGTCGCGGGGCCGCCTTGTACCCCTGCCAGGGGGGAGGGCAACCTGGCACGCCGTTCGCCTGCAGGTCCCAAAGCGGTGCCAGACCGTCGCATTCCGCGACGCCACCGTTGCGGTGCGCCATGGCAGAGAACGAAAACGGGGCAGAAAAGACCGAGATGCCGACGCCGCGCCGCCTTGAGCAGGCGCGCGAAGATGGCCAGGTCTCGTATTCCCAGGAGGCCAGTACATCGCTGGCCCTGCTGGCCGGTTTCTCGTTGCTGCTGGTGCTCGCGCCATGGATCTGGCGTTCCAGCGCCGACGCCCTGCGTTGGGCTTTGGGCCCTGGACTGACGAGTGACATCCAGAGCGCGACGTTCGTCCAGGTAGTGGCGCAGGGCCATATGTCGTTGCTCATGATCACCGGTATCTTCGCAGTCGCCATGATGCTGGTGGCAGGCGTCATCGGTTTCGCTCAGGTCGGTTTCCATCCGACCCTCAAGCCGCTTTTGCCAAAGTTATCCAAAATCAATCCGATGACTGGATTGAGTCGGCTGTTCGGATTGCGCGGTCTCATCCGCTTTGCCCTCAGTGTGCTCAAGTTGACCTTGCTGATTGCGATAGCCTGGGTCGTCATTTCGGCCCGGTTGCCTTTGGAGATCCCGATCACCGGCTCGCTTGCCAGTCGGCTGGCTGACGATGCCGGGGCTATGTGGCGTCTGGGTATGATCCTCGCTGCGTCACTGCTGATCGTCGGTGTCGCCGACCTCATCTACCAGCGCTGGCAGCACAATCACGACAACATGATGACCAAGCAGGAGCTCAAGGATGAGTTCAAGCAGATGGAAGGGAACCCCGAGGTGAAGGGCCGCATGCGCCAAATTGCCCGTCAGATGGCGCAGCGTCGCATGATGCAGGAGGTCCCCAAGGCCGACGTTATCATCACCAACCCGACTCACGTGGCCGTCGCGCTGAAGTACGACCGCGAGCACATGGCCTCCCCCGTCGTCCTGGCCAAGGGTTACGACGAAGTCGCCCAGCGCATCAAAGCCCTCGCCGCCGAACACAACATCCCGATGGTCGAGAACATCGAACTTGCCCGCGCCCTGGCCAAGGAGGTCGAGATCGGGCATCCGATCAAGGCGAAGTGGTTCAAGCCGGTGGCGGAGATATTGGCGGCGGTGTATCGGCTCAGGAAGGGAGCGGCGTAGGGGAACGTGCCTACGGAGTGGCCAGCTTGAGTAGGGCGATAGCGGCGTCATCGCAGGCGGCGTCAGCCTCGCCCTGGTTACAACAGATGAGTATAGCCCGGTCGATGCCGGGGGCCATCCAGACGACGGCCATGTGAAGGGTATTCGACCCGGCGTGGGTATATGCTGGACCCTGCGCCCAGGATCGTTGAGTTACCTGCCAGCCGAGCGCGTAATCGCCCCCTGGCCAGGGGGTTTGCATGTGTTTGTACGCGGCGACTGGCAGGAGTCCGGCGTCTCCGCGCGCGCCCTTGAGCTGGTCGGCGATGAATGCCGCCCAGGCGCGGATCGGCATGTGGACCGTACCCGCCGGTCCCATAACCGGAGGATTGTCTGCCTTCGGGCCATTGCTGGCGACTCGGCCTTGGCCGGTGTGACCCCAGGGCTGGTCAATCATTCCGGCAATGCCCATGCCGCCGAAGCCACATCCGGCCATGTGCATTGGCAGCCAGACCTCCGTGCGGAGCAGTTCCTCCCAAGAGTGTCCAGCGACGCGCTCAAGCATTGCACCAGCCAGGACGTAGCCGCTGTTGCTGTACCAGTATGTCGTACCGGAGGGTGACGATGGCGGCTTAGCTGTGATAACGCGAATAGCCGTTCGCCGGTCAGGTATCTGCCAGTAGTCGGGTTCAACGGTGATGCCGGCTCGGTGCGTGAGGAGCTGATCGAGTGTAACCGAGCCCCAGCCAGATCCGGCGTCAGGTAAGACTTCTGCCACGCTGCTATCCCACTTGATGAGACCGCGTTCGACGAGTCTCGCCGCCAGCGTGGCGGTCATGGTCTTTGTGTCCGAACCCAGGTGCCACTGGTCATCCACCGTGACGGGCGTCGGATCCCCGGCTCTCCTCCAACCGGCAGCGCCGCACTTCTGAATGCCGGCACTGGTCAAGATCGCGCCTGCCATTGCCGGGACATGGCGGGTATTCACGATGGTAGCCAATGCCGCGGAGATCGTTGGGTCACCTGATTGCGGTACAGACGGAACCTCACCCGCAGAGACCCCGCACAGAATGGCCAAAAGTAGAACGAATCGCTTTCCATCGACTGTGATCATATGATCCGACATGCTTGCGGCACGCATTGGAGCGCAAGTCTGCCCGCGCCCTGGAGATAGGTCACCCAATCAAATCAAGACCTAGTGGTTCGAAGCGGTTCGAAGCGGTTCGAAGCGGTTCGAAGCGGTGGCGGAGATATTGGCGGCGGTGTACAGGTTGAGGCGGGGGCGGTGTAGAATCGCAGAAACCTACGGAGCCTCGGCCCGCTTTGCAATATGATTGAGCACCCGCAGGTGGACACGGTGGATGATCGCATCTGTCCACCAGCGCCAGTACAGTGCTGGAGCGGCCTCGATGGTGTACCACGTCGTCCCGCGTAGTCTTGTGGTGCCATTGCCTTGATCCTCGATGCGGAACTCCCCGTGGCGTGACCGGATCATGCCATCGAGATGCGGTGGATGGATATCCCAGGGGCTAATTTCGGACATCGACGGCGGTTGCGCAGCAACATCAAAGGCGAGATGGTGTGGTGGTTCCCAGGCTGTGATCGGCTCGATGAAGGCGCCGGTTGTGAAGTGGCACTCACGGACCACACGATCGCCCTCCCGACGTAGGACGGCATGGGTGGGGTAGGCAATGCCCAACCGCAAGATGCCCCGAGGCGGATCGGTGATGGGCGAAAAGTCGACCGTCTCCCGCCACACCGCCTCCGGCGAAGCGTGCACGATAACCTCGGTTGTCACGGCAATGGGACTGTTTGGGTCGGCCACGGGCTTCTCCCAGGCCAAGAGGCCAGGAAGGGCGACTAGGACGAGCAGGTGGGCTGCCAACGGCCGCCCCCAAAAACGGCGGAGCAGATAGCCCAGGTATCCGCCGAGCGCGCCCATGACTCCGACCAAGGGCATAGCCATGACGATGCAGATCAGGCCCTCCAGACCCAGGAGCAGGAAGAGCAGACAGAGAGTGCCATTGACCAGGATCGAAGCCCGCATGCACGAACGGAGCTTCACCTCAGGACCTTTGGGGATCCATGCGGCACCCATGCCGACGACCACCGGCGTCAGCAGGAACAATGAGTAGCCGTAATGGAAAGCGCCAAAGGCCGCCCCTGCACCCGCGCCGAGTCCGACCAGAAGGGGCAGGATCGCGAAAACCATCCTGCGTCGATCTGGCTGGTTCTCACCGTCTGTCATTCCATCAACTTTACGCGATTCGCCGTCCCCGCAACCACAGGATGGCGCGACAGAGTGCGGGTTTTGGCTCGGGCGGGATTCCTGGATGCCCGGAGACGTGCGGCCTGGATCGGGCACCTGCCGACATGGAATACTGAGTTCGGAGACGCGGGCTGGAATACGCCGCCGACGGTTCGCGGTACCGGGAATAGGGGGCGCGACGCTCAGTTATCCCGGGCCTAACCCGACCCACGTGGCCGTCGCGCTCAAGTACGACCGCGAGCATCAGGCCTCCCCCGTCGTCCTGGCCAAGGGTTACGACGAAGTCGCCGAGCGCATCAAAGCCATCGCCGTCGAACGCAACATCCCGATGGTCGAGAATATCGAACTCGCCCGTGCCCTGGCCAAGGAGGTCGAGAGCGGGCATCCGGTCAAGACCAAGTGGTTCAAGCCGTTGACGTAGATTTTGGCGGCGGTGTATCGGCTGCGGAAGGGGGCAGCGTAAGGTTGCTGTGACCTACGCGCATCGTATCCGTCCGACGCCCCTCCATCCTCCATCTGCAGTTGATCCATGATGCCACCCAGAGGCATCATGACAGGAATATTCGTCGAAGTCGTTATCCGGCGTCGTCAGCGAGGCCGGCCAACGCGTCGATGCCTGATCACGGTCCGGCTCCGCACTAGCACCCAGGCCAGAGTAACCGTCTGCGGCAAGATGAACGCTTGGTCGATCCTGCTTGCCGAGACGATCCACAACTCCTGGTGCTACGTTACGCCAATCTGGTGAAGGTCCGCTGAGCGCCGCAGAACCGGCTGGTTTCAGACCTTGCCGACCATCGACTTGGCGAAATATCCGTAATTGTCGGCGTTGGTGGTCGCCTGGGTGATGTTGTTGGTGGCCAGGCGGCGGCACAGGTCCACGCCATAGCAGTGGTCGGCGGTCTTCAGCACCTTGTGGGTGATCTCGTGGTAGATCGTCTGGGTCGCCTCCTGCGGATCCGGATCGTCGCGGAACCAGCGTCCGAGGATGACGCGCATGCCACTGCCGGCGAGGTGTTGGTGGACGTAACCGTACACGTTCTGTCCGGTGAACGCCGTCCCACCGGCAAGCTGTACCGGAGTCATTGGCAGGTTGCGGTCTGCGGGGGCGTGCTTGACCACGATGTTGGGCGCCCAAACCAGGGTGATCGGCCGCGACGCATAGGCGCGCTCCATTTCGGTCAGGTTCGACTGCACCTGCATCAGTTTCTGGGCATGGGCGGGATTGGTCTTGGGGGACAATCCAAACCATTCGCGTATGAGTGTCGCATTTGCGGGTAGATCGAAACGCCTCATCGCCTGGACGGCTAGGCCCGCTGCGCGCTTGGACTGGTTCCAGGCGAAGCGCGCCCGGGTCAGGGTCGACGGGTCGAAGTCATCGTAGGCGACATTACCTTCTTTGATCAGCATGTGCGTTCCCTTATGCGTGGTGGATGGGAGGAGGTATAAGTCGAGGCAGGCGTTGTACAGGATCGGATCGGGCATCCTTCTGCGCTATCAGGGCTTGCCGTAATAGGTGCGGTAGACTGCAGTTTTGGCTATGACTGTACGTAACAAGTATTTGTGGCCCAAGCCACTTTCTACCCGGAACCAACCCGACCCACGTGGCCGTCGCGCTGAATTACGACCGCGAGCACATGGCCTCCCCGGTCGTCCTTGCCAAAGGCTACGACGAAGTCGCCCAGCGCATCAAAGCCATCGCCGCTGAGCACAACATCCCGATGGTCGAGAACATCGAACTCGCCCGCGCCCTGGCCAAGGAAGTCGAGATCGGGCATCCGATCAAGGCCAGGTGGTTCAAGCCGGTTGCGGAGATATTGGCGGCGGTGTAGTGGCTCAGAGTGGCTCAGGAAGGGCGAGGCGTAGGGGATTGTTGAGACCTACGGGAGAACCTGGGTGGTTTGACCCAACTGTCGGCCTTGCAGCGCCTAGACCTGCAATCCTGCGGACTACGCGAGGTTTCGGCCCTTGCTGAATTGCATCAGTTGACCCGACTTGACCTACGCAACAACTACATCGCCAACATAGTTGAATTGTTAAAAGTCCCGCATGCGGTTGGTAACGCGATACTGGCGTCAGGAATCTTTGACAATGATGTGTGGATGGGGCTTCGACTTCAGGCGTCACGCATTACAGATGATGCGGGCGCATTGCCGCCCTATCTCGGAGTCATGCCGCCATTGTAGTACCGGGGTTACCGGGCCGTTCCGAGCGATGGCGGTCGCATCGCGCTGATGGGCACGGGCACCTGGGGACTGTGCCTGGACGGCAAAGCCGGCGGCGTTGCGTTGCGACGGCCGGGAACCTGGTGAGGAAGAGTTTTCACGGTCTCGCTGGCTTACGTTAGGCATTGCGGCCATCAGGCAGTTGGCGCGCATCCAGCGAAACGCCATGCCAAAGTCGATCCGCCGTGGAATACCACGACCCGGGCGGCCGGTGTTTCGATCGCCTCGGGTACCTGAACAGGGACTTGCTCTAGGACCACGTGCTCGGCATTGAGCGGCATGCCATAGAACTGCGGCCCATGGACCGACGCGAAATTCTCCAGCCGATCGAGCGCATTCTCTTCAGCGAATACCTTGGCGTAGCTCTCGAGGGCGTAGGGTGCGTTGAAGATGCCGGCGCAGCCGCATGAGGACTCCTTGGCTCCTACCGCGTGGGGCGCCGAGTCGGTCCCCAGGAAAAAGCGTGGATTGCCTGAGATCGCTGCCTGGCGCAGAGCCAGGCGGTGGACCTCGCGCTTGACGATGGGCAGGCAGTAGAGGTGCGGTCGGATGCCGCCGTCGAACATCGCGTTCCGATTGATCTCAAGATGGTGCGGCGTGATCGTTGCTGCGATTCGGCCTGCCGTGGATTCAACAAATTGCACCGCGTCACGCGTGGTGATGTGTTCGAGAACGACTTTGAGCATGGGGAAATCGCGTGCCAACGGAATCAGGATCCGGTCGATGAAGACGGCCTCGCGGTCGAAGATGTCGACCTGCCGATCGGTGACCTCGCCATGGATGAGCAGCGGCATGCCGATCCGCTGCATGGCTTCCAGCGCGGGTCGGATGTTGGCGACGTCGGTGACGCCGGCGCTTGAATTGGTCGTCGCGTGGGCGGGATACAGCTTGGCTGCTGTGAATACGCCCGCGGCGAAGCCTTCACATATCACCGTCGGATCGGCATGATCAGTGAGGTAGATGGTTATCAGCGGGGTGAACGAGAGACCAGGCTCGACAGCTGCCAGGATGCGCTCCCGGTACGACCGGCCCATCTCCACGCTGGTGATTGGTGGCTTGAGGTTGGGCATCACGATCGCCCGGGCAAATTGCCGAGCGGTGTAGTTGACGACGCTGGCGAGCATCGCGCCATCGCGCAGATGGACGTGCCAGTCGTCCGGTCGACGCAGGGTCAGCCGGGTGATGCCGTCGCTGGAGGTGGAGGGGCCCGTGCTGGTCGTGGTCATGGCGTTCCCGGCGGCCACAGGGCCGAGGCGGCAGATTCCTTTGGTAGCCACAACCTGCAATGAGCGAGTCGTGAACCCGCGTCTGCTAGGATGCGTACACGGCCGTGGTGCCCGATGGGGCGCGGACCTTGATCGCCTTGCCAGCCGTGGCTTCAACCTCGATGTCGCCAAACGGCGTCGGAATACAGGCGCAGGCCCACGACAGGTCGCCGAGCTGCGGATTCACGCTGAATCGACTCCATCCTGAAGCAAGTGGACGGACTCCGAGGATGATCTCGGGCAGCAATGCCGCAGGACCAGAACCCCAGGCATGGCAGAGACTTTTGCCGAAGGGGCGGCCATAGAACGACCAGTGCTGGTCGCCGCTGTGAGCCGGATCGTAGGCTTCCCAGAACGAGGTGGCGCCGAGGCCGAGCATGCCACCCCAGGTTGTCCGGATCTGCGCCACGGCAGTGGGAACATCACCCAATCGGGCCAGCGCTGCAGCCTGGAAGGCTCCCATGTATGGGGTGCCAACGGCAGGAGTGTGGTTGCCGGACAGCAGTCGCCGGGCGGCAGGGCGTCCCGAGCGCGGCAGGATGCCGCACATCACCGCCAGCAGCGTGGCGTGGCGGCAGGACGGACTGTCGTGATCGACCAGCATGCGGAAGCCGTCTGGGGTCCAGGCTTTGACGAGGCCCCGCGTCACGCGTGAGGCATGCTGGCGAGCCTGACGAGCAAGAAGTGGATCGTCGATCAGTTCAGCGATGCTGCGCAGGGCCCAATGCCACAGCACCTGCACCGCCGTGACCAAGCCATCCTTGCGCATGTCGACCCAATCGATGAAGACCCAGTCGCCCTCGGCGGCAGGGAGCAGTCCGTCGGCGTTGCAGCGGCGGGTCAGGTCCTCGAGCAGTCGCCGGAGGTGGGCCTGATGCGCTACGACAGCCGTCGGGTCTCCGCTCAGGTGTCGCTGGAGGCCCAAGGCGATCGGCCACCACAGGGTGTAGTCGACAATGCCATTCAGGTGACAGTCCCTGGCCCCTGCTCCGTAGAGGGCGACCAGCGTGCGCTGGACGATGGCATGGTCGGCGAAGGTGTAGGCATTGGCCAGGACCGACAGGGCGAGATCGCCGACCCATGGCATGCGATCCCGCTTGAGGCCATCGACCAGGACGTCCTGCATGCACAGGCGCAAGGTGTAAGCCGAGCGCATCCAGATATCATTGAGCTGACGGTCGCTGCAGGCGAACGCCCCGCGATAGCGTACTGGATGGAAGCGCGCCTGCACCCGCAGACGTTTGGGAGCGGTTCCTGTGACGTGGACCCAGCGCAGGGCGAGTTCGGCTGCTGAGACGGCCCCTGTGCTGGTTGCGACTAGACCAAGGTGCTGCTCATGGTCGTTGCGGGCAAGGTGACGAACCTCGGTCGGTGACTCGCCAACGGTCAGAGTGCCGCGACGCCAACCGGGCACCACCACTCTGCCAAGCAATTCGCGTCCGAAATCGGCGATACCGTCGGCGGTCGAGATCGGAGCGAGTTCCACGACGGGCTCTTCGCTGCGATGGGGAGGGAGGCCGGATAGGCTGGCCGGAAAGGCGCTGGGGCTCTGGAAATGAAATCCATCATGGCTGCACTCCCAGCCAGTAGCGGTGGAGAACATGCCCGTAGCGAAGCGTAGGGCCGGTGGTTCTCCGGTTGTAGCAATGGTCAGGCGCACCTCTCCGTGCAGTCCCGTCGGCAGGATGCAGGTGTGGATCTCATCACCGCCCCGATGGTGATAGACCGTCCGTCCTGCCACCTTCAGCGACACCGTGCCGACGGCCCGGAATTGCAACGTGATCCGACGCTTGGATCGGCCCACGGGCCAAGCATGTCTGAACCACACCACGCTGGCCGGGCTGGCGAACATACCCGGATGGAATGGATCGATCGAGTCGCGGAACCCTGATGCGCGAACCTGGATAAGTCTCCAGGATTCGCAACCACTGGGAATGTAGATCCAAGGCGCTCCAGGGGCCAAGCCGGGGTTCGGCGACACCGTCAAAGCGTTGTAGGTTGGATCAATGCAGGACGCGACTGACCGACGATGAGCAGCTGAGATACGCATACCCCCATGCTCGCCGTCGGGATCGGCATGGACATGGACGGACGATTAAAAACCTGGATGATCTGCCATCTGGATACCTTGCACATGGACATCCTGCTGGACCACCCGCCCCGGATCGCTGGGGTCAACCGCTATCCCTTCGCCGCTGGTGAACTGGTCGGTCCGCGCTCAGAAAACTCTTGCCATCTTTGCTTTGTTGTCGGTGGGCACGGCTTGGTTGAACTTGACGGTCAGGAGACGTCGGTCGAGCCTGGGCAACTGATCATACTGCCACGTGGACGGCGATGGAGTCTGCGCGACACTGGGCAATTGGTCGTGTTGAGTGTGCATATGCGGTTCGTAGATTGGAATAGGCCGGACGGGTTGCTTGGTGCATCCCCATCGCTTGCCGAGCCATCACCGGATCTGGGCAGCGGCGTACTGACGAAATCCTCTGCAGAGGCTTGGACGATCGCCGAATCCATTCTGGCGACGTGGTTGGGTCGTCATCCATCGCGAAATTTCCTGCTGCGCGCCCAGGCGGCAGCGTTGGTTGCATCATTGCTGCAACCGCTGCCGGGGACAAGGAAACAGGTTCGCACCGATCATGTGGCGCTGGTGCTTGAATGGCTGCAGTGGCATGGCCGCCTGGATATCACCCGCGAAGAATTGGAGCGTCGATCGGGCCTGGGCCGCTCCGCCTTTGGTGCGGCCTTCAAGGCAGCAACCGGGCTTAGTCCGACGCAGTGGCTGATGGATCGTCGGATGGCCGAAGCGCATCGCCAGTTAACCACCTCCCGCGACGCCATCGCCGCGATAGCAGCGCGCGTTGGTTTCCGCGATCCGTTTCATTTCAGCCGCTGCTTCCGTCGGTGCTACGGGGTGAGTCCACGACAGACCAGGACGTTGCCCACCGCGAGGTCTCGCAACAGGTTGTGAAAGGCATCATCTGGTCACTCCCAGCGTACTATACGCCTTCACGTCACGTGCACAGTCATGGACTGGGATTGACGTCGGTGCCATGCCAGCTTGATCGCTGATGGCGGCACTGGACATTGTTTTCGCCATGCCCGTCCCAGGTTCCTCCGGAGTGATTCAGTTGACCGTCCTTTATTTTGCCCATCTGCGCGACCAGCGCGGGCTGGATAGCGAGATCGTATCCACCACGGCTGCAGACGCGCAGTCGCTCTACCGTGAACTTGCAGCCCGGCATGGCTTGAGTCTGCCTGAAAAAAGCCTGATCGTCGCGATCAACGAGGTCATGGTGCGCTGGGATGCCCCGGTTCATGCGGGTGACACCGTGGTGTTCCTGCCACCGGTCTCGGGAGGCTGAGATGGACGACTTTGCTCTGACCAATCAGTCCATTGATGTGGTCGCCTGGCGCAGACGTCTGGATCATCCGCAGGCCGGAGGCTTGGCCATCTTCGAGGGAGTAGTGCGCAACCATCACCAGGGTCGGGCGGTCCGTCACCTCGACTACCAGGGCTATGCGCCGCTCGCGGTCCGAACTGGGTCAGAGATCCTGGCCACCGCGCGCGGCCGCTGGCCATTACTGGTCGCGCTGGGCTGCCATCGGATCGGCCACCTGGACATTGGCGAAGCGGCGGTGTGGATCGGCGTCGCTTCGGCCCATCGCGCCGAGGCGTTCGCCGCCTGCGCTTGGATCATGGATGAGGTCAAGGCCCGGGTGCCAGTGTGGAAGCGCGAGACGTATGCGGATGGCAGTGTCGCCTGGGCTCAGGGCAGTGTGGTCAGGCTCGATCCGCCCGGGTGACCCTTGGCCGGCCGGTCTGGCCGCCACCATGCTTCCATGTCCAGCCCAGAATCCCTCCCTGATCTCAGTCAGCTGAGCGCCATGGTCGCCGCCGCCCTACGTCTGCGTCCTCAGCAAGTCCTGGCGACGGTGACGCTGCTGGACGATGGCGCGACCGTGCCGTTCATCGCCCGCTATCGCAAGGAAGTCACTGGTGGTCTGGATGAGGTCGCCATCGCCGCCATTCGCGATGGTCTTGCGCGCGTTCGCGAACTGGAGAAGCGCCGTCTGGCGATTCGCGCTTCCTTGGTCGAGCGTTCGTTGCTGACGCCGACCCTGGCGGCGGCGGTGAGCGCGGCCGGGAATCTGACGACATTGGAGGACCTCTATCTGCCCTTCCGGCCCAAACGTCGAACCAGAGCGCAGCAGGCGCGGGAACGTGGCCTGGCCCCACTTGCTGAGGCGTTATTGGTCGGCGGACGGTTCCCCGATGCGCAGGTGTTCGTGACGGGAGAGATCGCAGACGCGGAAGCGGCCTTGGCCGGGGCCAGGGACATCCTCGCCGAACGGATCAGTGAAGACGCAGCCACCCGCGGCGAGATCCGTCAGCTGTTCCGGCGACAAGCCCGGATCGCCTCGACGGTCGCCCGCGGCAAACGAGAGGATGAGTCTGCTGCCAAATTCCGCGACTGGTTCGACTGGGGGGAAGAGCTTGCTCGTTGCCCCTCGCATCGCGTGCTGGCGATGCTGCGGGGCCGTGAGGCCGGCGTGCTGTCGTTGGCAGCTTTGCCGCCAGAAGAAACAGCCCTATCGCTGCTGCGGCAGCGCTGGCTGCGCCCAGACCGCCACCAGGGTCGAGGGCGCGAGCATCTCGACCTGGCGTTGATCGATGGCTACCAGCGGCTGCTCGCACCTGCGCTCGAGAACGAGGCGCTGGTTGAAGCCAAGGACCGGGCTGACGCCGAAGCCATCGCGGTGTTCGCCGAGAACCTACGTGGACTCCTGCTATCCGCGCCATATGGACGGCGAGCCGTACTGGCGGTCGATCCTGGTCTGCGCACCGGCGGTAAGACGGTCGCCCTGGACGACCAGGGGAGTCTGCTCGCCTCGACGACAATCTTCCCGCACGAACCCCGTCGTCAGGCTGAAACCGCTGCGACAATACGCGCATTAGTCGCGGCGCATCACCCAGCCGCCATCGCGGTCGGCAATGGCACCGCCGGTCGCGAGACCGCCGACTATCTGGAGACCTTGACTTTGGGTATTCCGGTCGTGTTGGTCTCGGAATCTGGTGCCTCGATCTATTCTGCCAGCGAGGTGGCGCGGAGCGAGTTCCCCGATTTGGATCTGACCGTGCGTGGGGCGATCTCGATCGGCCGACGGTTGCAGGATCCGCTCGCCGAGCTGGTCAAGTTGGATCCGAAGTCGATCGGCGTTGGCCAATACCAGCATGATGTCGACCAGGCTCAGCTGCGTGCCTCGTTAGACACCGTGGTCGAGAGTTGCGTCAACGCGGTCGGCGTCGAACTGGCCACTGCCAGCGAACAACTCCTGGCCCACGTCTCGGGCCTTGGTCCGGCTCTGGCCAAGGCGATCGTGGCGCACCGTCGTGAACACGGCGGCTTCCGCAACCGACGCGAACTGCTGCAGGTACCTCGACTGGGAGCCAAGGCGTTCGAACAGTGCGCGGGATTCCTCCGCCTGCGGGAAAGCCGCGAGCCGCTCGACGCCAGTGCGGTGCATCCGGAACGCTATGCCCTGGTCCGGCGCATGGCCTCTGATCTCAAGGTCACGACCGAGGATCTGATGCAGCGGCCAGATCTGCATCGCGGTATCGAGCTGAAACGCTGGTGCGATGAGGCGGT
>JBBQCI010000083.1:0-16410 GCA_038318565.1 Planctomycetota bacterium | reverse complement strand
CACCCGCCGGAATGGGGATTCCGCGCCGACGAAGCCCAACACCTGAGTCCGGCGTTCCCGCACCAGGGCAGCCTGCGACGTCAGGATCTGCCAGCCTGCTGGATGCCGATCGGCGTGGCGATGGCCGACAGCGCTCTGCTGTTGCGCGAGCGTAGCTTCGTCGTACCAGGTTTCAGTCGGGCCGTGCCAGTGCCCGATAACCATGCCGTCGACATCGACTATGATGCCGATCTCCAGCACTGCGAAGCGCTGTTAGCAAACCGGGCCGCTGCCGCCAACGTGCGGCTGCTGGGCCGTGAGATCGGTCCCGGCCGACCCTGCTTCGTCATCGCTGAGGCGGGCGTCAACCATAACGGTGATCCTGCCCTGGCGCTCCAGCTGATCGATGCCGCGGCTGCCTGCGGTGCCGATGCGGTGAAGTTCCAGACCTTCTGCGCGGACGCGATCGTCACCGGCGACGCGCCCAAAGCGCAATACCAGGTCGATCAGACCGGCGGCGGCAGCCAGCAGGACATGCTGCGCAAACTGGAGCTGCCACCCGCCGCCTGGCGGCAGCTGAAGCAGCGCGCCGCCGAACGCGGCATCGCCTTCCTCTCGACCCCCTTCGATCCGCCGAGCGCCCGCCTGTTGGCCGAACTCGGACTCGACGCCTTCAAGATCAGTTCTGGGGATCTAACCTGCCATCCGCTGCTTACCCAGGTCGCAGCGGCAGGACGCCCGATGATTTTGTCTTCGGGCATGGCCGATCTCGACGAGGTCGCCGACGCCATCGATCTGCTGGCTGGGCATCCGGTCGCCCTGCTGCACTGCGTCAGTTCCTACCCGGCTCCGCCCGAAGCCGCCAATCTACGCGCCATGCAGACGTTGGCCCACCGTTTTGCCATTCCGATCGGCTGGAGCGACCATACGCCCGGCCACGACATCACCCTCGCTGCAGTGGCTCTGGGCGCATGCATCATCGAAAAGCACCTGACCCTCGATCGCGGCATGCCCGGTCCTGATCATGCGGCCTCGCTCGATCCCGCCCAATTCACCGCCATGATGCAGGCCATCCGCACGGTCGAGGCGGCCATGGGCGACGGCCTGAAGCGGCCCCACCGCTGCGAGTGCGAGGCGCGCCGCATCGCCCGTAAATCACTGGCTGCCGCCCGCGACCTGCCGCTGGGCCACATGCTTGCCGCCGACGACCTCATCTGCCTGCGCCCTGGCGAAGGCTTGAGCCCAGCCTTGTTGCCGAGCCTGGTCGGCAGGAGCTTGGCCGCGCCGCTGCGGGCACGCCAGCTTATCGCCCCGCACCATCTAGCCGGAGTCCAGCCGTGAGTCTGACCGATGCCTGGGATGCCTCGTATGCACGTGGTGAAAACCACCTGTTTTGGCCGCACGAGGAGATCGTCCGCTTCGCCGCCCAGCGGGTGCGCCGGCGACGGCTCGACGGCTGGGATGACCGTATCCCCTTCAGCCCGGTGCCACGCGCGCTCGACCTCGGCTGCGGCGTTGGCCGGCACGTCGAATTCCTCGATCAACTCGGTTGCGAGGCCTGGGGCATCGATCACAGCGCCACCGCGGTGGCCCAGGGCCAACGCTGGCTGACCGCCAACGGCCATGCCGCGATCGCCCCTCGACTGGTTCAAGGCGACGCTACCGCCATGCCCTGGGCCGATGGGCACTTCGCCGTCGTCGTCTGTCACGGCGTGCTCGACAGCATGCCGCTAGCGACCGCATCTGCGGCGTTCGCCGAGACAGCCCGGGTGCTCGCCCCGGGCGGGCTGATGTATGTCGACCTGGTCTCTGGCGACGATGGCCAGCATGGCCGCGAATTCAGCGGCGAGGTCACGGTCGCAGATGGCCACGAGTCCGGCACCATCCAGCTGTACTTCAACTGGCCGCTGATTGAGCGCTGCCTGGGCGGCCGGTTCGACATCCTCGACGCCGTGCACGTCCTGCGCGCCCGCGCCTTCGCGCCAGGCGCAGCGGCACGCTGGCACCTGCATCTGCGGAGGCGCGGATGAACCGAAAACGTCTGGTCCTGGGAGTCACCGGCATTCGATCCGAGTACGACATCCTCAGCTCGGTATTCCGTGCGATCGCTGGCCATGACGATCTCGACCTGCAGGTGTTCGTCTGCGGAGCGCATCTCGCCGAATCCGCCGGGCGGACCATCAGCGAGATTCGCGCCGACGGTTTCCCCCTGGCCGACGAATGTCTGAGCCTATTCGCGTCCGATGATCCGTTGGCGCGGGTGAAAGGGCTTGGCGTCCAGCTGCTTGGCCTAACCCAGACGGTGGCGCGGCTGCGTCCGGAATGGCTGCTCGTCCTGGGCGACCGCGAGGAGTCGATCAGTACGGCCCTGGTCGGTGCCTACGCCGACATCCCGGTTGCCCACCTGTGCGGCGGCGATCTGGCGATCGGCAACGTCGACGATCAGGTACGCCACGCCGTCACCAAGCTCGCCCATTTGCACCTGGTCAGCAACGCTGATAGCGCCGCGCGTGTCCGCCATCTGGGCGAACAGGAATTCCGCATCCATGATGTCGGCAATCCCGGCCTCGACCGGCTGATCAACGAACCGCAGATGTCCGGGCCCGAGCTGGGTCAGGCCCTGGGACTGGATCTGGCCAACGGTGAACCGCTGTTGCTGGTGCTTCAACACGTCATCTCCAGCGAACACGCCGAGGGCTACGCCCAGATGCGGGCGACCTGCGACGCGCTCAAGACCTTGGCGATGCGGACGGTGATCATCCATCCCAACACTGACGCCGGATCGGACGGCATCCGTCGCGCCATCGCCGAGTTGTCGGGAATCGCAGGCATCGTCAGTGCGCGCAACTTGCCTCGCCGAGTGTTCGTCAATCTGATGCGGCGCGCATCGTGCATGGTCGGAAATTCCAGCGCCGGCATTTTAGAAGCACCGACCCTGCACCTGCCGGTGGTGAACGTCGGCAACCGGCAACGCGGCCGTATGCATGCTGGCAACGTGCAGTTCGTCGCCCACGACTCCGCTGCCATCGTCACAGCCGTCCGCCTTGCCGTGTACGACACCGCCTACCGTTCTTCCATTTCCGAAGAGATCAGCCCGTACGGCGATGGCCAGTCCGGCCCACGCGTGGCCAAGTTGCTCGCCGAGATCCCGTTGGACCGACGCCTACTGGTAAAAGAAATGACCTTCTGATGGCACGCATCCTGATCATCTCCGCCCATCCCGACGATGAAACCCTGGGCATGGGCGGCACCATTCTCAAACATGTTGCGGCCGGTGACGAGGTGCACTGGTTGATCGCGACCAGCGGTTGGGAACCACGCTGGAACCGTCTGGTGCTCGACGGTAAGAGTGCCGAGATAGCCGCGGTCGCAGCCCGTTATCGCTTCACGTCCGTGACCCGTGCCGGGCTGTCCGCGACGCGTCTTGCCGACCTGCCGCTCAATGACGTCATCGACGCGTTCGCGCCGGCCTTCGCCAGCGCTCCGGACACCGTCTACTGCGTCCACCCCGGCGACGTGCATACCGACCATGCCCGCACCTTCGAGGCGGCGTGGATCCTGGCCAAACCGTTCCGGGCCGGATCCGGCGGCGTGCGCCGCTTCCTCTGCTACGAGACGCTCAGTTCAACCGATGCAGCGCCGCCGCAACCGCAGCGCGCCTTCATCCCCACTGCCTGGAGCGCTATCGATACGCTTGAGGACAAGCTTTCGATCATGGCGCTGTACGCGAGCGAGGCGCAGGCCGAACCGCTGCCGCGCGCGCCCTCGACGATCCGCGCCCTCGCTCGCCTGCGCGGCGCCCAGTGCGGCCTCGCCCAGGCCGAGGCCTTCACCGTCCTGCGGCATGTCTGGTGAACTTGTGAGGCTGCCATGAACCGTCCGACCGCGACCCTCGACGAACTCATCGTCGGCCCTGACGACGCCATCCTGGAGGCCATGCGGGTGATCGACCGCAGCGGCTTAGAGGTCGCCCTGGTGTGCGATCCCCGACGCAAGCTCCTGGCGGTCGTCACCGATGGCGACATCCGCCGGGCGATCCTGTCCGGCAAGGGGCTCGACTCCCCGGTTGGCGAGATCGGCAACCGCCGGTTCACTGCCACCGATGCTGCCACACCGCGCCATGCCGCCGTGCAGACCATGCTCGACCGCGGCTTCAAGTGCCTGCCGGTGGTCGACGCCGAGGGCCGCCTGGTCGACCTACATACCCTGCGCATGGCTCTGCTCGGCCAGCGCACCGCCAATTGGGCGGTGGTGATGGCCGGCGGCAAAGGCGAGCGCCTCGGAGAACTGACCACCGCCATGCCCAAGCCGATGCTGCCGCTGGGCGACCGTCCGATCCTGCAGCACATCGTCGAACACCTCGTGGCGCATGGCATCCGCCGCATCTTCCTGTCGGTGAACTACCTTGGATCGATGGTCGAGGATCATTTCGGCGACGGCAGTCGCTTCCTCTGCCAAATCGAATACCTCCGCGAACAAGAACCGCTTGGCACCGGCGGTCCGCTCGCCCTGCTGCCCGAAGCGCCGACCGCACCGTTGGTGGTGATGAACGGCGATCTGGTCACCAACATCAACATCTCACGTCTGCTTGCTTTCCACCGCGCCGGCGAGTTCACCGCCACGATGTGCGTGCGCAGCCACAAGGTGCAGGTGCCGTTCGGTGTCGCCGAACTGGACGGCCCACGGGTCAAGGCCCTGGTCGAAAAACCGGCTCTCGACTACCGCATCAATGCGGGCATCTACGTGCTGTCGCCCCCGGTCGTCGCACGGGTAAAGCCCAAGCGGATGACGCCGATCACCGAGCTGCTGAATGACTGCCTAGCCAAGCACGAAGCGGTCGGCGCCTACCACATGCAGGAGACCTGGAACGACGTCGGAGTGCCCGAGGAGTATGCCTCGGGTCGCACCGCGACGCCGTCAGCCGACCGCTGACAGACGTTGGGCGCGACGGGCCAGACCGGCGACTTCTTCAAGGGCGATGCGTTCAGCCACTTCGGGGCCACAAGACAAGGCCCGTTCGGCCAGTTCGGCCACCGCGCCGGTCGAGGCTGCGTCATGGCTGCCCGAGGTCATCAACCCGGCAAGAATGGCTGAGAGCACCTCGGCCGGTACCGGATCCACATTGCATCCCGGCAGGGCGGTCGCCGCAGCTACTTGACCAAGCCGACGGACCAGGAAGCCGTGGAACACGCGGATGGCCACGGTACGGCTGGGGATCTGAGCAAAACGCTCGGCGACCGCATCGACGCCAGCGATCTCAGCGATGCCGTCGAAGACCAAGGCGAGGGCTTCGCGGACCCGGTTGCTGAGCGGACGGATGCGCTCGGCATGCGATAGCGCTGCCGCCGGCTGGCCGAGGGCAAGATGCTTTTCGGCGATGGCGATGGTGGCGCCCTCGCCGAGCACGGATTCATGCGGGGCGAGCAGTTCGAGGGCCGTGGGAGTATCCGGATGGTCACGCAGGATGGTTTCCGCGAGGCGATCATCGACCCGCAACCTGGACATGATCTCTGCCAGCACCGCGGGGCCGTTACGTCGGTCCTGCAGCAGGGCGCGGACCAGCGGCACCTGGGTGGGTTGCCACGTCACCGCGATGCGGGCGTCGACCGCCAAATCACCGGACAGGCCATCGCGCAGCCGGATCACCGCCCGTGCAGCCGCCAGCGGGTCGTCCCCGGAACCGTTGCACGGGTCAACATCGCTGCTGCTCAGCACGCCACTGGCGACCGCCAGGTCGACCGCCTCACCCATGCCAATGGACCGGGCGAGCAGGCAGTGCGCGAGGGTCTCGCGGACATACCACACCGGTGTCCGCATGCCGAGGTAGCTGCAGATGTGCAGCCCGTCGAAGAACGAGTGCGGTGGAAACAGCGGAGCATTGGGCGCGACGTCGCTGATCCCACGCACATCTCGGGCGATCAACGGGATCAGGACCTCATCGAGGGTAGCTTCGGGCAATTTCGGCAACTGGCCCCGTAGGTTGGCGAAGAACTGCAGTTGGGCCTGATTCCACCACGTCGGTTGCTCGGGGAGCACGCTGGCGCGGGCCGAGACGACCGCAGCGATGCGCTCGATGGCGAGCATGGCCAGGCCTTCGGTCGCCTGCGCCAGCCGATCGAGGTGGGCCACCACTGAGACGCCGGCCGGCTGGGCCTGCAGGCGGAACGCCTCGCATAGCGGCGCCATGATGAACGGAGTCGCCAGCTGTCGGGCGATGGTGCACAGCGGGTCGCCAGAGCCGGCAGTGAAGCGCTCGAGGGTTCCCGGACTGCTGGCCAGCCACGCGCTGCGCCAAGCCTGCAGACTGGCGGTCACCGCAGCGGCGATGCCGCCTGCGGGCAAGCGGTCGCCAAGCGGGGCCGGAGCCGACAGCCGCGGGCATGGCCCCTCACCGGGCGGGACCCAGCCTAGCGGCACGGCTTCGGTGAACGGTACACGTGCGCCGCTGCCATGGGTGATGTTGCTGTTGAAGACACGCATGCCGTGGTTGGCTAGGCGTTCGATCAGCATGCCGAGATCGCGGATGCCAACCTTGAAGTTCGCATTGGTCTGAACCATGCCGCCGTGATTGCCCTCGACCTCGACCAGCTGCTGCTGACTGAGCAGCAGGGCGCGGGAGCCCAGAGTGCCGCCAGCCTCGACCAGCCCGCTGTAGTAGCGCCCGTCGGCGAAGCACAGGTCGTGTCCGACCAGGATCAGTTCGCTGCAACCAAAGAACGCAGCAAGGCCCACGGTCGCACAGCCGACGTTGGTCCCGGTGTTATAGCCAGAGCCAGGCCCCAGCAAAAGGTCTGACAAGGCATCGCCACCGGCATAGGCCCGCTTGGGAAAGGCGAGGTCAAGATCACGGTGGCCATTCAGGGGCATGACCAGCAAGGTCGCATCATCAACCGCCTGACCGATGCGCTCGCGGATCAGCTCATGCGAATCGACATTCACCACCACGTCGACGGTGATGCCGGCCGCGCGCAGGCGGGCGTGGACGATGTCGCAGGCGATGACCAGACAGCGGTCCTGGTTGGCGCGCACGAACTCGATGTCGCGGTCGAGGCTTGGACCGGCTGCGACGCACAACGCCGCGCGACCGCGCCAGCGGGCGGCCCACGCCGACAAGGGCGTACCGGTCGCGATGCGTTCCTCGCGCGCCAGGAGATGCGCCAGATCGTTCAGGGTACGTTCGGCCGGATGGGATGCCGCGTACAGACGCTGACGACGCAGATGGGTCAGGCGTTCTGACTCGCCGGGGATCAAGACGATCGCACTCCAGCAGACCAGTGGCAGCTGGTCAATCAGGCCGGCCAGCCGGTCGGCATCATCATAGCCGGCAACCAGCAACTCGCCCCGGCTGGTGGTACGCGTTTGTTCTGCGGCGGCCAGATGTGCCAATTGCCCCAGTGGAACGAGCCAGACCAGGGTCTTACGCGACAACACGCTGTCTGCCGCCATCAAGGCGTGAGCGCGCGGACACCAGCCAAGCACAAGGACGAGTTCGGTCTGGGCATTCGCCGCCTCAAGCAGCGCGTGGTAGGCCGTCTCGGCATCGAGCACAGTCTCCGGCTGCGCTTGCGGCAACACGGCAAAGCGTTCGGCGTCCTCGGGCAGGGCCCAGATCCACGGCACAGATTCCAAATCAGGCATGCGGCGACCTCGTACGGCCCGAGGGTGCCTGCGCCGGACCCCCCTGCAACGACGCACCCCGCCCGTGAGACACGGGCGGGGTGCTGATCGACCGTCAGTTGTTCGGGATCAGCCGAGCAGCTTGAGCACGTTCTGGGGCAGCTGGTTCGCCTGGGCCAGCATGGCCGTGGCGGACTGCACCAGGATGGTGTTGCGGGTGAAGTTCGCGGACTCCTCGGCGAAGTCGACGTCGCGGATGGTGGACTCCGCAGCCTTCAGGTTCTCGTACGAGACACGCAGCGAGTTCAGGCCGGTCTCCAGGGAGTTCGACTGCACGGCACCGAGATTACCACGCTGGGTGGTGATCAGGGTGATCGCACTTTCAATGCCCGCGAGGGCCCTGGACGCGAGACTCGCCTGGCTGAGCGAGCTCAGGTTGGTGACGTTCAGGTTGTTACTGAGGACACCGACGATATTCGCAATCGAGATGTTGATCTTCTGGCCGCCGAAGGCGCCGATCTGCACCCCTTTGCCAGCCGAGAAGGCACCCGAGAGCAGGCCGTTCTGGGCATACTGGGTGTTATTCGCGATGCGCAGCAAGCTGCTGACGATGTTCTTGTACTCGTTGTCGTTGGCCTTGGCTTGGGCACTGTCGGTGGTGGCATTGGACATCGAGTTCAGAGCCAGCTTTTTGGCCTTGGCCAGCATGCTGTTCATCTCGTCCATCGCACCTTCGGCAGTCTGAACCATGGCGACGGCCTGGCTGGTGTTGTCCATGGCCTGCTGCAGGCCGCCAAGTTGGGAGCGCAGCTGTTCGCTGACGATCAGGCCGGCAGCGTTGTCCGACGCGCGGTTGATCTTCAGACCTGAGGAGAGCTTCTCGAGCGACTTGGCGATCGCCATGTCGTTCCTGATCATCTGGCGATGACCGTTGAGGGCCTGGGTGTTGGTGTTGATGCGAAGGCTCATGGTATCCTCCTTGGATGGATTGCTGAGAGCGAGCCGGGTAGGGTGGCGTCCGTGCCACGGGCCGGAACGTCCGGCGCCACCCACAGTCTCGGCACCCCCGTCGACGACTTGAGGGGCAACTTCATCGTTCGGTCACGTTCAGGATCGGAATACGCAAGTCATTATAGTGTAAGTTATTAGATTTTTCCATTTTCAACTCAAGTCGAATGAGACCCCGCCGATACTGAATCTTAGGCAGTCCATGGACGGACAGCCGAAAGGATGAACGCCATGGTACGCATCGATGCCAACTTGGCGACGCAAGTCGCCGACACCACCCGCCCCATCCAGACCACCCGGGATGGCGAAAACCAGGCGGTCGAAGCCCGCCGCATCGAAGCCGCGGCTGCCGAGCCGGGGCTTAGCGCCAAAGTCGCCTCGGCCGACGAGCTCAAGGCCGCAGCCGAACGGCTGCAGTCGGTCATCGAGACCGCCACTGGCCGCAAGCTGCAGTTCTCGGTCAACGACCGCTTCAACGAGATGATCGTTCGCATCAGCGACCGCAACAGCGGTGAACTGCTCAAAGAGATCCCGTCCCAGGACTTCATGAAGCTGCGCGAGCGTTTGGACGACCTCCTCGGACTGTTCGTCAACGAAAAGGCCTGAGTAGCTCATGCCCCTGTTCTCTGTCGGCGGCCTCTCCACAGGCATCGACACCAAAAAGCTGGTTGAGCAGCTGATGAATGCCGAACGGGCTCCGGCCCGCTTGGTCGAACAGAACCGCAGTCGGGCACAGACCCGCCTGAACGCCATCCAGACGATGAACACCAAGATGTTGGCGGTACGCGATGCGATGGATGCGGTCAAGCTGTCGGACACCTTCAAGGGGCGCAAGGCTGGCTCGTCCAACGAGACGGTCGCATCGGCCACGGCCGGCGCCACCGCGGTTACCGGCAGCGTCACGATCAATGTCACGGCGCTCGCCTCGGCCCAGCAGTTCGCCAGCGAGACGCAGCCAACGGCGACCGAGCCGTACTACGCCTCCGGAGGCGTCTTCATCCGCTCGGCCGGCGCCGAGACCGACACCTTGGTCGAGGTCACCGACTATTCCCTCAACGGCATCGCTACGGCCATCAACAACGCCAACGTCGGCGCCAGCGCGGCGATCATCAACGACGGTACCGGTTTTCGCCTGCTGGTGACCTCGCAGAAGAGCGGGGCTGCCAACGGCATCGTCACGCTGAGCGGCGACGGCGACTTGGCCAGCCTGCTGCCGGGCACCGGGATTATGCGCGAGGTGGCACCTGCCCGTAACGCGAAGATCGTGATCGGCGAGATTGATGACAACTATCCCGATCGCAACCTGACCGTCGAGACTGCCACCAATCAGACCGATCAGGTCATACCCGGCGTGACGCTCAACCTCAAGTCGCTCGGCAGGGATGTCAAGATTGACATCACGCAGAACAATGGCGGCGCCGCTGATGCCGTGCAGCGGCTGGTTGACACCCTGAATGACGCTCGGACCTACTTCGCTGACAACAGCAAGTATGACACCGCAACCAGGCGCGCCGGTTCGCTGTTCAACGATTACGAGGTGCCACGCCAGCTCGATCAGTTAGAGCAGCAACTTACCCAGTCGTTCGGCGCGCTGACCGGCCCAAAACGGATGTCGGAGATCGGACTGACAATCGGGGGCAATGGTAAGTACGCCTTCGACAGAACGGTGTTCGCTTCCAAGCTGTCAGGCGGTGAAAAAGGTGTCGCTTCTCTGTTCCTGGCCGCCGGCTCGGCAGCCAGTGTATCGCTCGAGAGCCTGACCAAGAGCGTCACCGGCACTCTCAGTGCCAGGAAGAGCAGCCTAGAGGACTCGATCACCGCCTTCACCGACCGCATCGCCAGCATCGATGCCAGACTCGAGAAGCGCCAGGCGTTCTACGAAGCGAAGTTCCTGCAGATGGAGAAGCTCAGCGCCCAATACAAATCCCAGGGCAATGCATTAAACGGCATCAGCGGCTTCAATAACTCCAATTCGAAGTAATTGACTTAAGCGCGGACCACGACGACCGATGCTGAACGTGAACAAGGAGCATACCATGGGAGCAGCCGTCGCCTACAGCGCCTACCGCCGCGGTGAGATCGAAACGATCACCCCGCGGGATCTGCTGGTAAAGCTCTTCGAAGGCCTGGAGCGGTTCATTGATCAGGGCGCCCTGGCCATGGAAAACCGCCATTTCGAATTGGCCGCCAAGAACTGCCAGCGTATCCGCGACATCCTTTTCGAGCTGCAGTCGACCTTGAATTTCGAAGCTGGCGGCGACGTCGCCAAGCACCTCGACTCCTTGTACACCTTCATGACCACCGAAGTCATCACCGCCGGCCTGCGCAATGACGCCCAGCGCCTGCGCCAGCTGCAACGCGTGATCCGTCCGCTAACCGAGGGCTGGCGCGGCATTCCGGACACCGAATCGCGTACCACCTCGCTGACCGGCGATAGCAAGCTGAACATCATCAACATGCGCGGCTGAGGGCGGCTAAAAGCTCAGCCGTACCCCGCATCTTGCCCGCCGGGCCGCGTCCCCACGCTCCCCGGCCCATGACTGCCACCGTTTCTGATTTTCAGGCCCGCGTCGTCCGCATCGAAGGACAAGGCGGCTACGTCCGTCCTGCCGCCTGGGGCCTGGGCCTCGCCCACCTGTCGACCGCCGAACCTGCAGACGGAGCGGGCCGCCGCATCCTCGACACCTGGTTTCCAGTGGTCAACCGCGAGGAAAACTACGGCGCAGCCGCCGTCCTCGCCGAAGCCGCCGGCTTGATGGGCTCCGGCGTCGCCTACCTGGGCACCGAGCAACTGGATGCTGCCCGCGCCGCTTTCACCCCCTTCCGCGGCGACGGCAAGCGCCACGCCAATATCGAGGCCCTCGACGCTCTGGCCGCTGCGATCGCCAGGCCGCGCGAAATTGGCGGCATCAGCCTGCCGCGCGCCATTGTGCTGGTGAAGATCGTCGACCTCAGCAACAAGCCCGCCGACGCTCACGACGTGTACCTACGCTTGCACTTGCTATCGCACCGCAAGGTGAAGCCGCACGGCCAGAATCTCGACGGGATATTCGGACTGCTCAACAACGTGGCCTGGACCAGCCTTGGGCCGGTTGACGCCGACGACCTGGAGCGCGTACGCCTGCACGCGGTCGCGGCCGGGACACCGTTCACCGTCAACGGGGTCGACAAGTTCCCCCGCATGGCCGACTACGTGGTGCCGTCCGGCGTCCGTCTGGCCAATGCCAGTCAGTGCCGCCTGGGTGCCTACCTCGCTGAAGGAACCACGGTGATGCCTGCCGGTTTCGTCAATTTCAACGCCGGCACCCTGGGCAAGTCGATGATCGAAGGCCGCGTCTCAGCCGGCGTCACGGTCGGGGCCGGCAGCGACATCGGCGGCGGAGCCTCGATCATGGGTACGCTGTCGGGTGGCGGCAAGACGGTCATCTCGATCGGTGAAAACAGCCTGCTCGGCGCCAACGCCGGTCTCGGCATCCCACTCGGCGACCACTGCGTGGTCGAATCAGGCCTCTACATCACCGGCGGATCGAAGGTGAAACTCCTGCCGGAAGGCACCGTGGTGAAGGCGTCTGAATTGGCCGGCAAGCCCAACCTGCTGTTCCGGCGCAACAGTCAGAGCGGCGCCATCGAAGTGCTGACCAAGAAGAACGAAGTCATGCTGAACGCCGCGCTGCACGCAGCGCCGGCAATTGCACCGCCAAGCGCACAGAAAGCCCCCTGAGATGCCCAGCGACTTCTTTGCCGTCAATGGCCGGGTCGTTCCTGCCGCCGAAGCGGCGATCAGCGTCCTTGATCTCGGCTTCCTGCGCGGCGTTGGCGGCTTTGAAACGTTCCGCACCTACGACGGTCATCCGCATGCCCTCGGCGAACACCTGCGGCGGATCTGGGAGTCGGCCGAAAGCTTCGGCCTGAAGCCGTTCTTCGACGAGACCGCCTGCCGTCGCGTGGTCAGCGAGATCCTGGTGCGTAGTGGCCACGCCGAATTGCGCGTCAACATGATCGTCACCCCGGGCAGCCACGGCGAGGGCGTCTTCGGCACTACAGGCGAACCGACCTGGGTAGTGATCGCCCGCGATGTGCACGCGCCACCGGAAAACAGCTACGAGCACGGCGTCACCGCAGTCACCTTCAAGAGCTCGCGCCATCTGCCCACCCTCAAAACGACCAGCTACTTGTCCGGCCGCAAGGGCCTGGAGCTGGCAGCGACAGCGAAGGCGCACGAGGCGTTCTACGTCGACGACAAGGGCTACGTCACCGAAGGCGTGACCAGCAATGTCCTGATCCGGGTCGGCAACCGGGTGATGACGCCGGTGACCGACTGCCTGCCCGGCATCACCAAGGCCGGGGTCAAACCAATCGCCGAATCGCTTGGCCTGAATTGGTATGAATGCCGCATCACCTGCGATGATGTCTACAACGCCGACGAGGTGTGGATCACCAGCGCGGTGCGCGAAGTGCTGCCGATTGTCGCGGTCGACACCCGCATCATCGCCGACGGCACGGTCGGCGTCTGGGGACGCCGCGTACGCGCCGCCTATCGCGCCCACTGCATCGCCTCGGCCCGCGCCGACGCGCAGGCCGGCTGATGTCGACGATGCGGATTTCGCGGCAGCTGCGCGCTGTCGCCGCCAGCCCCAAGGGCCGGCTGCTGCCCGGACCGACGCATTTCGGCGTGCAAGAGGACCCCGCTTATGCGCCAATTGGCAGCGGCGAGCACCTCTATGTCGAGATCGAGAAGGAAGGACTGACCACCGATGAGGTCGCGGTCGCACTGGCACGCGCCTGCGGCGTCAAGGCGATGGACGTTGGCTTCGCCGGCCGCAAAGACCGCCATGCCATCACCCGTCAGTGGTTCTCGGTCCGTGGCGGCACCGAGGCGCAGCTCGCAAGCCTGAAGACAGCCTTCGCCAAAGGACGTTTGCTTGTCCTGCAGGTATCGCGCCATGGGAACAAGATCCGGGTCGGCCATCTCAAGGGGAACCGGTTCCGCCTGGGACTTGGCGAGGTCACCGACCTGGTGCAGTTGCAGGCCGCCCTCGACACGTTGGCCGATCAGGGCATCGCCAACCGCTTCGGCCCACAGCGCTTTGGCCTGAACGGGGCCAACCTGCGCATCGCTGCAGCCTGGGGCGCAGGCGATCATGATGCGGCCATCGCCCTGATCGTCGATCCCAGTGGCGCATGGCATGTCGGCGAACCGCTGCCAAGTCGCTTCCGCCTCGGCCCTGAAGGCAAGGTGATGGCTTCGCTAAAGCGCAGCATGGATCCGCTGCGCGCGCTCAACCAGGCCGAGGAACTGCGCAAACTGGTCGCCTCGGCTGGCCAGGCAGCCATTTTCAATGCCGTGCTGGATGCCCGCGCCGAGGCCGGACTAGCCCATCAGCTGCGCGAGGGCGACATCGCCTGTACCTGCGACGGCATTCCGTTCCTGGTCAGCGCGGCCGACCTGGCGGACGTCAACCGACGCGCCCAGCCCGGCGTCCTTGACGCCTTGGCAACCGGCCCGATGCCCGGCACCTGGCGCATCGCGCCGAGCGACCCGATCCTCGCCGAAGAGAAGGCATGGAGCGTGTCGAGTGGCCTGGACTGGTCGTGGTTCGGCGAAGGTGGCGCCTTCGAAAGTCCGGGCGGCCGGCGGCAGATGTATGTCGTCTTCCGCGAACAGCCGCGCGTCTCGACCGGCACCGACGGGGTGACGTGGGTGGACTTCGCCCTGCCGGCGGGCTCATTCGCCACCGAAGTGCTGACTCAGGTCGGCGTCGTACTGCCGACCGACCGCTCCGGCGCTGCAAGCTGATCATTGGTCTCGACCATCACGGTACGCTTCGGACCCGGCACTAGGCGGCCAAGCAGCAACGCCACCAATCCGGTCAGCACGGCCTGCGCAGCGCCGCTCCACCAGTGCCAGCCACCGCGACCGCTGACCAGGATGTCGAGCGCCTGCACCGCCCCCGACATGCCGGCCCCAGTCACCAGCAGTGCAACCCAGGGTACACCCGGGATCCATCGGCGCACTGGTAGTAGGACGAGGACGAGCACCAGATGCGCGCCGGCATGGAACCACTGCGATCCCGGATCGACTGGATCTCGTAGCGCCCCGGCCAGCCAGACCCGCCACATCCACGCCTGCGAATTCCCCACCACGACGGCCCAGGCAGCTAAGGCCAGCGGCAGGTCCGGGGCGACCGGCCAGCCGGCAAGACGCGCGTGCTGCAGCACGACGGCGCAGAGGATAGCGGCGATCCAGATCAGCATGCGCACGCCCGCAGGGTAGTCAGCTGGACGCGCCAGCCAGCCCCAGCCGACTGCCCCTCGCGCCGCCGCTTGGACGCCTACCGTCCCAGCCATGCAGCGTGTCGGCATCGATGAGGCCGGATACGGGCCGACCCTGGGCCCCCTGGCGGTCGTCGCCGCTGCGGCCTCTGTCACGAATACGGCTGAATTTGTCGGTGAACTCGCCGCTCTAGGCGTCGCCGATAGCAAACAGGTTCACAAACCAGGGGATCTCGGCTCGCTCGAACGGGTCGCCCTGCCAGCGGCGATGTGGCTGTCGGGCTTCCAGCCGGATACCGCCGATGACCTCTTCGCGCTGCTCGGCGAATCAGCCGCCGACCGCGCCACGGTTCCGTGGATGGCCGGGGCCGCTGAACTGCGACTGCCGCTGGCTGCGCATCCGCTACCGACGTGGAACATCCGCTCGGCCACCGCCCTGGGACTGCACGGACGGCTGCTGCACCCGCGCCATCTCAATGCTGCCCGTCGCCAGGGCGTCAACCGCGCCGCCGCCGAACTCGACGTCGTGCGCACGCTGATATCCGCCGCCGTGCCCGATCCCGCCGCTGCTGCAGTAATTGGCTGTGACCGTCTCGGCGGTCGCAAGCGCTACGGCGATCTGCTGGAGCGCACCTGGCCAGGCCAAGCGGTCGACATCGTCGAAGAGACCGCTCCGGCCTGCCGCTACCGCTGCGCCACCACCACGGTCGCATTCCTGGTCGGCGGTGAAAGCGTCGAACCGCTGATCGCTGCCGCATCCTGCATCGCCAAGTATGCCCGAGAGCTGCACATGCACCTGCTCAACCAGCACTGGAGCAGCCGTTTCGCTTGGCTGAAGCCGACCGCCGGCTATCCCGAGGACGCCAAGCGCTGGCTGCACCAACTCGGCGCCGGGACGACCGACGCCTGGAGCGACGATCTGGTGCGCGCTTAGCGTTTCCTGAACTTGGACCCTCGACGTGACTGCGGGAACCCCCTAGTAATCAGCTACCAGGCCGTTAACTTGTACTTCACTTGGAGTACCCATGGAACTGATCGGCCCCCTGCAGGTCAAAGTCATGCACCACATCTGGAAACGTGGACCTTCAACGGTCCACGATGTCCATGATCAGCTGATGGCCGACCCTGGCGAAAAGCGGCTCGCCTACACCACCATCCTGACGGTTATGCGCAACCTGACCCGACGCGGCTTCCTGACCCAGACGCCGGATGGCCGGGCTCACCGCTTCACCGCCCGCATTGAAGAAGGTCAGTACAAGTGCGAACTGCTGCGCCATGTCCGGCAGGAGATCTTCCGCAACGATCTGCGGGCGATGTTGGACGCGGCGGCCACCGACGAGTCGCTGACCACCCAGGAACGTGATCAACTGCGCGGGATGATGCTGGCTGGAGGTTGAACCGCCTGAAGCGGCATAAGGCTGCTATCATGACACCACTCACTCCCGCTGAGATCGCCGATGCCCTGTCCCGCTTGCCTGGCTGGAGCCATCGAGACGCGTCGCTGCATAAGACGTTCCGCTTCGGCAGCTTCAA
>JBBQCI010000082.1:0-16499 GCA_038318565.1 Planctomycetota bacterium | reverse complement strand
ATGTAGGATTTATACGAGGACTGGTGCTCGTGAAGGTTCGGTAAATGGCCCTTGATATGTTGATGATTGTATAGCCTACAGAGCCAAGAATTGCCGTGCCCACAACAGGGTGCAGCTCTATCCAGGCGATTGCATTGACTATGTCTGTAATAATTGTCATGAGCGATTCCTACCTGAAAGGCCTAACGTCAGAGATCACCGGGACCATGGCCGACTGGCGTGGATCACGCGGAAATCGTGGATGGCAATTGGAACGACGGCTAGCGGAGCGTCAAGAACTGAGCGGCGGAACAGTTCCCATACTGTGCCAATTACCATAGTCGCCGCGAATTCTTGACTGTAGCGGTGGGTTGGAACGAACACGTCATGGGCTCCGGTGCATCGACTTGTTAGGTTCGCTTTATAGTTTTTAGAATCTTTGCCTTCTGAGGTATCAAGTACACAGAAGCAATCAAATGTTCTACAACATCAATCGCGGCATTTAACTCAGAAAGGCTATTGGCAACGACTTCGTGAGCTGCCTTGTTTCCCAAAACCCTGATAGCGTGCAAAATGTCGGCACCATCCTTCGTAATCAATCCAAGGGAGATGAGCCCAGTTATCCTTTCTGCAAGATTTCCTCCTTTTGCCTTCTTATCATTTACTATTGCCTCAAGTAGTGCTCTAATACCTATTCCCGTGAGTATATAATTCCCTGAACACAATGATGAATGCATTTCCTTATATACGGTAGCAATGCCATGTGGCAACGATGTTGTTTCATCCACCAATTTTCTCCCATTGAGCCTAGGCGGGTATGGCGTGTATGCCACCGGATGGTATTGTTCGCCTTCCTCATCGATATCAACATCTTCACTGTTCGATTCAGCGATGCAGAATGAAACACATTTGCAGCCACCACATATAACAACATTGTAATTCGACACTTCGGTTATCGTTCCTCTTGCATACTCAGCGACCTGCTTCACCCTAGTTAGAACTTTATGAGAGGTCTCATTCGCGCATTTGCTACAGGGTAAATCAATCTCCATATCTGTGGGCTGTTCAATAGTACGCGTAATTGAAGTCATGGTTTAGAACCTAACAGTTAATTGGACCTGCCGCAGCGGTACGAAGTCTGTTCGTACCGCAAACGTAGTATTGAAACCGGAACCAAATGGGTTAGTATGGACCCCATGCTTACTCCCGGCCCACCTTCCAGCACCCCTGCGCAGACTTCTCGCGAGCGTGAGTCATGGTGGGTGGTTTATATGCAAGGCCTTGCAAAGCAAGGTGTTCAGGCAAAGGCGCTGAACTGGTACAGGATCCGGGTCGAGCAGTTGTTGGCGCACCACCCCGAGGTCCGGGCAGGCGCGCTGCAGAGCGCGGATATCGAGGACCATCTGGCGACGATAGGCCGCTGGCAGGCCCCAGAGTGGCAGAAGACACAGGTGGTCGATGCCCTCCGGCGCTTCGGCGCCGCTATCCGGGCAGAGTGGCTGGACGCCGTCGATTGGCCTGCTTGGCATGCGCGTCTTGCCGGGACGGACGCGCAGCTACAGGCCGAGCGGGTCGACATGCTGGCGCGCGGCGTTCTGCCTGCCGATCCGACCCTGCGTACGTTCGCCATCCGCTTGCGGACCTTGCAACGCAGCCTGCGCACTGAGGAAACCTATACGCAATGGGTCCAGCGCTGCTGCCGGTTCCATCGGTTGGCGGCTCCGGATGCCTTGGCTGCCCACCATGTCGGGCCGTTCCTCAGTCACCTAGCCGCTGATCGCCAGGTCTCAGCCAACACCCAGGCCCAGGCGTTGAATGCCTTGGTCGCCTTCTTCCGCACGGTGCATGGCCTGGAGACCCTCGCCATCGATGCCTATATGCCCAGCCGCAAACCGCGGCAGGTGCCCACCGTGCTCAGCGCTCGCGAAGTCGCGGCGGTCCTGGGTAGGATCAGCGATCCCCAGTTCCGCCTCATGGCGACTCTGCTGTACGGCGCCGGGCTGCGCCTGATGGAGGCGGTACGTCTGCGGGTCAAGGACCTCGACCTCGAACATCGCGTCATCCTGGTTCTCGATGGCAAAAGCGGCGGCAGCCGCCGTACGCCGTTGCCCGAGTCGCTGCTAGGCGATGTGCGTCGGCAGATCGATCACGTCGCCGCGCTCTATGCCAACGATCTGGCGCGCGGACTGGGCTTGGCCTCGCTGCCGCCGGCCCTGGGGCGCAAGCTGGGGACCGCCGCCAAGACCCTGTCCTGGGCTTATCTTTTTCCGGCGACCCGCCCGGCGGTCGATCCGCTCGACGGCGTGACCAAGCGTCACCACTTGGCCGAGTGTCAGTTGCAGAAGGCGGTGTCGGCCGCGGTACGCGCCAGTGGACTGACCAAGCGAGCAAGCTGCCATACCCTGCGCCATTCCTTCGCCACGCACCTGCTCGAACACGGCTACGATATCCGCAGCGTGCAAGAGCTGCTCGGTCATAAGGACGTACAGACGACGATGATCTACACCCATGTCCTCAACCGCCCCGGCATCGCGGTGCGTTCACCCGCCGACCTGCTGGCTGCTGCCTCCTGAGCGCTTCACGACGCTTCGACGATAGCCTTGAACGCGGTGCCGTCCTGAGCGCAGATGTTGAGCGTGCCGCAGTCGTGGTAGCGGATCTTGAAGCAGGCGAAGCGCGCCTGGAAGCGCCTGGAAGCGGTCCGTGCGCCGGCGTTCATCGCGGGTGACGCGTCCGGCGAATTCGATGTGCGCCTCCGGCTGAACATACAGGACGAACCTCGGGGGAATATAAAGGACACACAGGACACACAGGACAGCCACTGTGTGCCAGTGCCCCCGGCGCCCGCCCCATCGCTGCGCGATGGGGCGGCCTGCGTAGTTACCATCATTTATCGTCGGCGGCGGCCTCCACATAGCGGATGCCACGTCGCTGCAGCTCGGCCAGGGCAGCATCGACTTCACGCTGGAAGCGATCGGCCGTCCGCCAGGGCAGCCAGGATCCCTGCAGCGGCACGCCGGCCGCCAACAGCGCCGCCGCGACCTGGTCATGGCAGTTGTGAAAGACATGGAAGCTGGCCGCCGGGCGGAAGATCGAGCCGTCTCTCCACGAAGCGAGATCCGGACCCGGCAGCATCCACCGGGCGATCTCGGCCTGGGCCTGCTGGGCCCCGGTCGGCGACAGCGGGATCGCCACAGCACGCCAGTGTTCGCGGCGGATCGCACGGGCGGCGTCATCGTCCTCTCGCCGCACATAGAAGGCTCCGTCGCTTGGCCACGCTGCCACCCGGCAGGCGCGCCAGGTGGAACGGTTCTGACCCTGCATCCACACCGCATCGCCGAAGGACACCTCGGCTAGGCCGGTCGCCATCGGCCAGATCCATGTAGCCGGGACTAGCAGGCCGGAGTGGATGCCTTCCTGGACGACATGGATGGTCGGTCCGGGTGCGCCAGCCGACGGGCGGAGGCCGCAACCGGACAGGACGAGCAGCGCAGCCAGGATGGCTGCGCGCGCCATCACAGGCGTCGGCCGAGCAGCAGCCCGCCCATGACGCCGCTACCGCTGATCGATGCGTTGCCGCTGAGATATGGCGAGGCCTCGAAGGTTTCCCAGCCCAGCGACAGTCCGACCTGCCAGCGGTGATCCGTCGTCCACACGATGTCCATGCGCCCACCCCAGGTGAACACCTCGGTGCGATCCGAGGCCTCTGATCCGCCGATCTGCGCCTTGCCGTAGCCATACGAGAACACCGGGCCCAGTTCGATCTGGACCGAACCCGGACCCCAGTCGAAGGGATCGTCGTAATCGGGCCGCAGGACCAACTTGGGCATGACTCCCAGGGTGACCGTACTCAGGTGCGTCTCACCAGTGCCGTAGACGGTCTGCACCCCGGTCGCCTTGCTGACCTCGCCGCGATGCTGGTCATAGGCGAGTTCGACCGCGAGCGCCGCACCCCAGGTGTTTCCGGCGGTGCCGTGCACCCATTGCAGGCCAACTCGCGGTGCCCATGCCATTTCGGACTCATACTCGACGCCCGCTGCGCTGGCCTCTGTCACCGGGGCTGGAACACCAACCATCAGGCGTAGATCGGTGAACGACGCCGGGTCCAGGTGCATGCCTGGCTCGGGATGGACTTCGACCGCAATGGCGACGGTCGAGACGGCAAGGAGCAGCGCGATCTTCATGGAGAGATGGTACCGTTGAGCTGGCAGGGCGTTGGGCGGACCACCCGTGACGTACGTCAGGCGCCCCTGGGGGCAACCGCTAGCAGGTTGCCAGCCAGGCGACCAGGTTGCGGTCGGCCTCGGAGGCGTGGTGCTCCAGCCACTCACCCATCTGCGCCACGTGCTTGCGATGCATCGGCAGACCGTCGGACAGCCCCGCGTGCAAGCGTGCCATCTCCTCGACCACCCTGCGATGCAGCGCCTGATGGCCGCCCGCATCACGGTAGCCGCTGATCCGCATGAGACGATCTTCGCTGGTGAAATGGCGCCTGGTGGCACGGAGGAGCTGGCCCAGCAGCCCGCGCACCGGCTCCTCTGCGAGGACAGCCGCGTCCAGATCACGGATCAGCTGTTCGATGCGCTGATGCTGGCGATCGATCAAGACGTGGCCAAGGACGGGGACGCGACAACGCATGGCAGGGCCGAGGAGCCTACCTCTGCCGGAGCGACAAGAAAGTGGCCGCCCGTTGCCCTGTCTAAGCGTGCGATCCCAGCCACAGGGCCGCGAAGACCGCGGCTGCAGCAATGGCGGCGATGGCGGCGGCCATCCACACGACGATGACGACGCGCTGGTCCTTGAGCTTGCGCTCAAGCGTGGTGATACGCTCCTTCTCGGCGTTGATCACGTTGAGGATGCCGCTCTTGCTGGTCGGCAGCTCACCGCTGTGTCCAGCAAGGTCGAGCTTGAAGACCTCAAGGTCTTTCTGCACGTCGCTGGGGGACTGCTGGCGGTCGATCTGCGACTTCGCCGTCATCTTCGCGACGATCTCGATCAGACGCTCGGGGACATCGCCGCGCAGGGTCTTCAGCTTGGGCGGCTGGGCATCGATATGCGCACGCATCACCGACGAACACGACCCGCTGTACATGGTCTTGCCGGCGAGCATGTGGTAGACGCTGGCACCCAGCGAGTAGATGTCGCTGCGCACATCGAGGTCGCGTTCGCCGCGGGCCTGCTCGGGGCTGATGTAGTCGGGGGTGCCGATGGTCGTCCCCTCCTGCATCAATTCACGGTCGACCATCGCCTGCTGGATGAAGCCGAAGTCGGCGAGCTTCACCGTGCCGTCCTTCATCACCATGATGTTGGCCGGCTTGATGTCGCGGTGGACAATGCCCTGCTTGGACAGGTACTCGAGCGCTTCGCACACTTGCAGCGTAACGTCGATGACCTTCTCGAGCCCGATCGGCCCCTCATGACGGATCAGGTCGTCGACCGTCACGCCATCGATGTACTCCATCGAGAAATAATACAGGCCCTGGTATTTACCGACATCGAAGACCTGGATGATGTTGGGATGCGACAGCTTGCCGGCGGCGCGCGCCTCAAGCAGGAAGCGCTTGCGGAACTCCTCGTCGTCGGCCCATTTCTGGTGCAGGATCTTGATCGCCACCGTGCGGTGCATCGACAACTGCTCGGCGAGATACACCTCGCCCATGCCGCCCTCGCCGATGCGCCGGATCAGGCGGTAGCCGCCGATCTGCTTCTTGACCAGGGCGCCGCCTTCGGTGCGCGCACGCTCGTCCTTGAGGATGCGCTTGAGCGCCTTGCTCAGCCGGTCGGCGGTCTGCGCGTCAATGGTCGCGTCCTCGACCAGCACGTCGGCCAGGGGCCGTTTGGACCCCCTCGCCTTGTCCATGGCGATGTCGAACTGGTCGGGCGTGATGAGCCGGCCTTCGATGGCCAATTGGCCATAGCGGAAATCCTCATCGAGGCCGCTGACATTGTGGTTGGTTGTAGCCATCGCGCTCCCGGCGACGGTAGGGCCAGCGGAGCCGCCAGCCAAGAGCGCGGTTTCCGACACTTGCATTGGGCATGACACACGCCAAAGGGGGTATTGTCTGGCTCCCGTTCGGCCCGGCTCGAATCCGGTGGGGACTTGCCATGCGTGCCATGGCGCGACTCTGCCACCTCACGCAGTCAGCCTCCAGCCCCCGGACGTCCCATGACCGACCGATACCTCCCCTCCCACGAATGGGCCCGCGCCGAAGGCGACCTCGTGGTCCTTGGACTGTCCGCCTTCGCCGCCGGCGAAGTCGGCGATGTTATCCACGTCGGTCTGCCCAAGGTCGGGGCCAGCCTCTCTCGCGGCGTCCCGTGTGCCGAAATCGAATCAGTCAAGTCGGTTAATGATTACTATAGCCCGATCGACGGAACCGTGACGGCGATCAACCCCGCTCTCGCTGACAACCCCGAGCTGGTCAATCAAGACCCGGCCGGCACAGGCTGGTTCGCCAAGGTCAAACCAGCCAAGGTCACTTGGGCGGACGGTCTGCTCAGCGCCGAGCAGTATCAGGCTGGCCTGAAGAAATAACGCCGAAGCGTCGCGCTTCGGCCCAGTAGCATGCCTGTCCCATGACCCACCGCATTGGTCTCGGTTTCGACATCCACCGCCTGGAGGCGGATCCGTCGGCCGGAGCCGGCGTGGCGCTGGGCGGCATACGCGTGCCGTGTCCCTGGCGCGTGATCGCGCACAGCGATGGCGATGTCGTGCTGCATGCCCTGTGTGACGGACTGCTCGGCGCGGTGGCTGCCGGCGACCTTGGTGAGCACTTTCCCGACAGCGATCCGGCCCACCGCGGACGGGACTCGGCTTGGTTCATCGCCTATGTCCTCGCCCTGCCCAGGCTGATGCCCTGGCGTCTGGTAAACGTCGACGTGAATATCATCGCCGAGACGCCGCGTCTTATGGCGCACAAGCCAGCCATCCGCACGCGGGTCGCGGAACTCCTTCATCTGCCCATCGACGCCGTGTCGATCAAGGCGCGCAGCCATGAAGGGGTCGATGCGATTGGCGAAAAACGCGCCATCTCGGCCCAGGCCATCGTCCTGCTGGAACAGCTCCCAGACTGATGCGGCACCGGATGCCTTTCGACAGCGTTCGACACCTATGGGCGTAGACATTCCCAATCCTCACCTCCAGGGACGATACTGATGGCTGACGTTCCCTTCCTGCATCCGGCCCTGCTCGGCGTGGCCGTGGCGACCGGCATCGTTTGGAGCGCCGCAGCCCCGCTGCGCCTGTCCGGAGCACGCTGGGCGGTGGGCGCGGGTGCCCTGGTGGCCACGATCGCCGGCCTGGCCGGCTGGGTTCCGTGGACCGGCCATCTCCAATTGACGCTCTACGCCCTGTTCATGGGCCTCGGCTTCCTCGCCGCCTGGCTGATCGTCACTCGCCGGGCCCGCCAGGTCGACATCCCGCGCGACCACGTGCGCGTCCAGTTCGCGATCGGTGCGGTCGCCGGCATCCTCGGCGCCAGGCTGTGGTACATCATCGAATATCGGCGGGAGTTCCCCGATCCGACCCAGGACCTCTCCGGCTGGCTGACCCTGGCTGCCGACCTCGACCGCGGTGGAGCGGTGTGGTACGGCGGTCTGCTGCTGGCGACGGCGGCGATGGCCTTGCATACCAAACGCGCCGGCATCCCGATGCTGCGCTGGGCCGACTGCGCCGCCCCCGGTGTGCTCGCCGGGCTGTCGCTCGGCCGGATCGGCTGCTTCTTCAACGGCTGCTGCTATGGCGGCCCGTGCCACCTGCCGTGGGGGGTGTCGCATCACGGCGTCCTGGTGCACCCTACCCAACTGTACGAAACAATAGTCTGCGCCATCCTGACCGGCGTCATTATGCGTATCACCCCGGATCGCGGCGCCGCTGCCGGCTGGTCGCTGATCGGCTATGCCGTCTGGCGCTGGCTGAACGAGACGATGCGCGCCGACTACACGGTGCGCTTGGGCCAGGGCTTCTCACTCTCGCCCCTGCATCTCACCAGCGCCCAGTGGCTTGCCATCCCGCTCGTCGGTCTCGGCGTCTGGCTGGTGCTGCGCGCCAGACGAAGCGCTGCGCCGTGAATGCCGACGAGCTGAAGACACTGCTGCGCCTGCGCGCCGAGGCCCTGACGCCGCGCAGCGAGGTCCTCGACCGGGCCCTGGCGCGCTGCGCCCGTATCGGCGTACGCCAGTCAGCAGCCAGCGGACGGGCGAGCTCCTCGACCTTGGCGACATCCCCGCCGACTCAGGCGGCTCAGGCGACCGTGGTGTCGCAACCGCCGATTGCTGTTGCACCAGCGACCGACCAGCACGCGATCACCATCCACAGCATTGCCGATACTCCGGCTGCAGCCAGTCCGGCCGGACAGCTGCCGAACGGGCGCATCGTCGCCGGATACCGCATCGAAGGCCTGCTCGGCAAGGGCGGCATGGGCTCGGTCTACCGCGCCAATCAGCTGTCGATGAACCGCCAGGTCGCCTTCAAGGTGCTGGCCCCGCGCTTTTCCAACGATCCGACCTTCGTCGGACGATTCCGCCGGGAGGCGCGGGCGGCCGGTCGTCTGCATCATCACAATCTGGTCACCGTACACGACTCTGGCGAGGCTGATGGATTGGTGTTCTTCAGCATGGAGCTGGTCGAGGGCAAATCGCTGAAGGAAGTGCTGAAAGAGCGCGGCCGCCTGCCACCCGAGGAAGCCCTGGGCATGGCCCGGCAGACTCTTGAGGCCTTAGCCTACGCGCATGGCCGCAGCGTCGTACATCGCGACATCAAGCCCGACAACCTGATGGTGACCGCCAACGGCACGATCAAAGTTGCTGATCTCGGGCTGTCGCGCATCGACGAGCGGATCGCCGGCGAGACCAACCTGTTCGAGACCGAAAACGGTTCGTTCATGGGCACCCCACACTACATGGCCCCGGAACAGGGCCGTGATGCTCACAGCGCCGACCACCGCTGCGACCTCTACGCCCTCGGCGCGACCCTGTACCATCTGGTCTGCGGCCGACAGCCATTCTCGGGCAGCACACCGATGGAGGTGATGATCGCGGCGCAGAAACAGCCGCTGACCTGGAGCGAACCGGCCCCACCGATGGCCGTGCGTGAGTTGATCGCCCGCCTGATGGAGAAGGAGCCGGACCGTCGGCCGGCCGACGCCACCGCCGCGATCGCCCTGGTTGACAAAGTGCTGCATCCACGTGGCGGTCAGCGCCATCTCCAGGTGTCATCCAGCCGGCGCTGGCGTACCGTCGTCCTGACCACCCTCGCCATTCTGATCGTTGGCAGCTTGGTCTTGGTCGCTCTGCGCATCTCGCGGGAACGCCAACTCGACCAGGCCTGGAACAATCTGCTGATCGATGCCGAACACGATCGCGATCGTCAGGCCTATGTCGCCGCTCTCGAACGATTGCGCAAGGCCCGCGAACAGATGCGCAATGGCAGCGCTCGGGCCGCATCCTGCGACGAGGCCATCGCCGCCTGCATCACCACCTGGAACAACTGGGCGGTTCCGAAGATCGACCTGATCGAAGCACGGTTCCGCGAACATCTGGCAGCTGGCCGCTACGCCGAAGCGATCGACAAGCTGCGCGAACCACCCGAGGCCTGGCACAGCCCGGACGCCGAGGCCCGGCTGGAGGCAATGCAGCGCCTGTGGGAGGATACCGTCGCGCGCGACGCCGAGCGCAAACCGCAAAACGGCAACCAGGGGCTGCTCGAGGAGTATCGCAAGCACCGCGACAAGGCGTTTGCCGAGGCCTTCCGCAAGGCGACGGTGGAACCGGCCGAGGCAATGACAGTGCGTGAAGGCACCGCCATCTGCAGCGCCACCGGCAGCGCCAGTCTGCCGCTGGCACCTGGTCCGGGCATCGGCCTGCGCCTCGTCTGGAGTGGCAAGGCCGGGCCCGATGCCCGCTGGCAGTTGACCGTGTCGTCAGAGGTCAGCGTCACCCTGTATGCCGACCGCGGCGAAATCCGCGATGGCCACAATGTCCGCCCATTGTCGCGCCAACCCGATGGTTCGGTCGTCCTGGGTCTGATCCGCCGCGGAGCCGGACCGATGAAAAGTCCGGTGCCGGCGGGCGTCGAGATCCTGCCTTTGCCCAATGGTCCGATCGCCATGAGTTGGCGTCTAGGCGGCGCGACCGTCACCGTCGGGCCAGCTGGCCGGCGCTGAATCATGTCGATCCTGATCGCGCTGCTCGCCGGCCTGATTGCCGGCTGGGCCTTCGCCCGCGGCCGCCACGACCGCATCCGTCTCGCTCTGGTCAGTGCGGTGCTAGGCGCCGGCATCGCCGGGGTGGTCGCCACCATCGCTGGTGAAGAACCGGTGGCCGGCGGCGCCCTCGGCGTGCTGGCGGCTGCTGTCATCGCACGGGTGATCGGCCAGGCTGCATCGTCCCGCTGGATCATCGCCGTCCTGGCCGGCCTGCTGCTACTGCGCCTCGCCGTTGCTTTGGGCGGCGGCCTGCCGCTGACCCCGGACGAAGCCCAGTACTGGGACTGGTCGCGCACCCTGGACCTCGCGTATTATTCCAAGCCCGGCGGCATCGCCTGGCTGATCCATGGCTGGACGACGCTGACCGGCGACAGTCTGGCGGCGCTACGCCTGCTCGGACTGGCCCTGGCTGGTTCGACGATGGTGCTAACCTGGCGATTGGCGCGCTGTGCCAGCGGCAGCTGTGCCAGCGGCAGCTGTGCCAGCGGCAGCAGTGAGACGGCCTGGTTGGCCACCTTGGTCGCCGCCTGTCTACCGATTCACGCCGCATTCGCAGGCGTGATCACCACCGATGTTCCGCTGAGCCTGTGCTGGGCCGGGTTCCTGGTCGTGCTGCTGCGGACACCCGCTGGCGGAGGCACCAGCGCGTGGTGGCACGGGCCCGCTCTCGGCCTGCTGCTCGCCGCAGGTCTCAACGCCAAGTACGCCATGCTCTATGCACCATTGGCGATCGCCGGTGCCGCCTGCGCCCTGCCGCAGCTACGTTGCTGGCTGCGCACGCCGGCTCCGTGGGTCGCCCTCGCCATCGGCCTGGCGGGTCTGCTGCCCGCGATGCTGTGGAACCGCGACCACGGCTGGATCGGCTTCCTCCATGTCGCTGGGCAAGGTGGCGCCGGCAAATCGTTCGGCCTGCATCCGTTCTTCGTGCTGGATTACCTGGCTGGCCAACTGGCGGTCGGTCTGCCCGCCTCGTTGCTGTTGATCCCGGCCTGCCGCTGGGCGTGGCGCCAGCGCAGCGAACGGCCTGCGCCGTGGCTTCTGGCGATGGCGGCGTTGACCCCGCTGGTCGTGCTGCTGGCAGCCTGTCTGCAGACCCGGGTACAGGCCAACTGGCCGGCGATGGCGTGGATTCCCGCTGCCGTACTGGTCGCCTGGTGGGTGGCCGAGGACGGCCGGAGGTGGCCACGTCGGACGATGATCGCCGGGGCGAGTCTGGGTGTGGTCGCTGCAATCCTGCTCGCCGCCCTGCCCAGCATCCGTCCCTTGCTGCCGGATATCCCGCCCAGCGTGCCCGAACGCAAGCTGGCCGGATGGGACGATCTGGCCTTCGCGGTGGCGCAGCTCGTCGAGGATCAGCCCGAGCGCACCGTCGTGCTGACCGCCGGCTATGACGTCGCCGCCGAGCTGGCCTGGCACAACCGCCATCTGCCGCGACCGCTGTGCGCCAACTTCGGGCGACGCATGAACCAATACGACCTGTGGGACCGACTCGGCAGCGACCACCTGGGGCAGGATGTGATTTTCGCCATGGAGCTTGACCGTAAAGACGCTCTCGATGGCGACCTGCGCAGCCGCCTTCCAGCAGGCCTAACTGGCGACTTCGCCGGCTGCGACCAGCCCATCGTCATCGACGTGGTCCGTGGCCCACGGACCTGGCGGCGTTTCCTGGTCGTGCGGCTGCGCGCGTTCGACGGTGTCCTCGATAGCGCTCAACCGGTCACGACTTGGTGACGGTGCCGAAGTACGCGCGGTAGAAACGTTCGGGGTCGACGGTCATCGCCACTTCATGCGGACCATCCACCTTGGCGTCCCACCAAGTGGTGCCGCCAGCGCGACCCTGGCCCGGCTCGACCGAAACCTGACCACGTTCCCAGCCGCACACTCCGGGTTCGAAAATCGAGACGGCCGCAAGAGGATCATGAAAGATGACGTGGCCGGCGTGCTGGCGCCAGATCTCGCAGCAATCGGCGACCACGTCGAGCGGTCCGCCAGCCTTGCGGAAGCGGGCGATGGCGTCGACCGACTCCAGTTGCACCTGCATGGTCACGTCGAGGCCGACCGAGCGGTGGCTGGCGACGGGGGCACGGTAGACGGCGCGGCAGGCGCTGACGTCCTGGTAGGCGTTCCACTCGCGCCGGCCGACGTGGGCGTGGTGGTTGGTGAACACGCCACACATCAGCATCAGCGACTTCAGCTTCTTGGGAATCTCGGGGTCGATGGCGAGCAGGGCACCGAGGTTGCTCATCGGGCCGATCGCCAACAGGGTGATTTCGCCGGGCCGCTCGTTGATTGTCCGGCGCAGGAACTCGACCGCGGTGTTGGGCGCGAAGTCCTCGGTCTTGCGGAACTGGTACTTGGCCAGGCCGGCGTACTGCGGCACATCCGGCTGCACCACCGTGCCCTCGTCGTAGCGCACCGAGATGCCACTGTGGATCGGGATGTCGCTGCGCCCGCCGATGCGGCACATGGCGTCGGCGATGCTGGCGCGCTGTCGTGGTTCGCGGCCGGAGACGGTGGTGATGCCGACCAGTTCGCAACGCGGCTGGGCCAGCAGGTAGGCCAGGCAGATAGCGTCATCAATGTCGGAACCGAGGTCGGTGTCGAGCAGGACGGGGATGCGGTCGGACATGAAGGCCTCGCAGGCTTCGCCGCTCAAGGCGGCGGGTGATAGCCGAAACCATAGAGAAATCCGTCTGGTGGCTATCGTCGGTTTTGCCGGTACTAGCACAGAATGCCGGTTGCTCCCAAACTGCACACGGCCCTGCACCACCGTTCGCAGGACGGCTTCCAGGTCCCCCAGCACCGTCACCAGCACCATGAACTGGTCCTGGTGCTGCGTGGTAACCTGCTGGTCAGCAGCGCTGGGCAGATACTGCCCGGCGCCGCGGGCAGTCTGCACGTGTTCCCTGCCGGGGTCAGCCACGACCAGGGCTGCCGCGGCTCCTGGCACACCATCTGCCTGCTGTTCCACGGCGATGACGAGTTGGTCTCAGGCAGTCCGCAGGCAATCGAGACCGGCAAGGACCCCCCGCTGCAATCCTGGTTCGAACAGCTGGCCACCATCGCTAGGAACGCTGACGACGAGGATCAGCCCACATGCGACAGCCTGTTGACGGCGGTGCTGCACCGCAGCCGCCGTTTGCGCCATCAGCACAACGATCATCGTGCCGAACCGCCGGCACTCAGCGAAGCCCTGGCTGTGATCGCCCGCCAGCTCGACCGCGACCTCGACGTCGCTGCCCTTACCCGCCAGGTCGGCATGTCGCGCAGCCAGCTCGGCGAACTGTTCCGCCGCCATGTCGGAGCCGCGCCCAAACGCTACCACGCCAGCCTGCGCATGGCCCGGGCGAAGGCCATGCTGGCCAATCCGTACACCTCGGTGTCGGAGGTCGCGCGCGAGCTGGGCTTCAGCGATCTGAACTGGTTCGTCCGGCGTTTCGGCGCCGAACACGGCATGCCGCCCGGACGCTGGCGCATCCAGGTTGACGAGGCGTCAATCTGACTACTTGCCGAGGGTCGCTGCGTGGCGCAGCCAAGCTGCAACCAGATCGTCGCTCGCTTTGGGCAGGTCCGGAAAGCACGGCACCATTTTGCGCAACCCGACCATGTCGAGAACCTTCAGCACGCTGTCGCTTGGACGGATCAGGCGCAGACGCACCCGCTGGGCGTTGCTCGCCATGGCCGCCAGTCCCATCGAACTGATGTAGCTCAGGTAGACGCAGTCGGCGAGCACGCCGTAGAGGTTCCGCTGATCGATACCGGCGAAGGTATCGGCCAGCTGCTGGGCACCGGCCTGCTCCAGCCGAGCCGGGAACTCGAGATGGGCGATGTGGAACGAGTTGGTCAGCACGTAGGCATACAGGCCGCTGACCTGCGCCCCGATCGCACCAACCCGTACGCGATCACTGGCCACCTTGCTGCCCTGCCCGGGATGCCGCATGCGGGCCAACGCCTCGACCAAAACCTGAGCCGTAGCGATGGCGCCAGTCGGCGAAGTGGCGACGGTGTCGATCTGGACGGTGAACAACGAAGCCGTCGCATCACCGATGAGGGTGTAGGGGACGGTAACTGGGATCTTATGGAGAGGCATGTGAGATCACCGCCAGAAAGCTGGAGCGGGTGATGGGAATCGAACCCACGTCACTGGCTTGGGAAGCCAGCGCTCTACCATTGAGCTACACCCGCGCATGCTGGAGTGTGCTGGGCCCTGCCCTGGACCGCAAGGGTCTGGTGGCCGCCGCTCGGCAGCGTGTCCTGGAGGCAGAGGGAGTCGAACTCTACACCGACATTACCTCCATCTTGGCAAGGATCTGAACGCACTCTGAATAGCGGAAGCCCTTGCCGACTAGGCGCTGGATCAGCGCCCGCCGGTCGAGCTGCTTGCGGCTAAGCCGGGCGATAGCGGAGCGCAAGGCGCGCTCGTCCCCCTGCTCACCGAGGGTCTCGGCTAATGCTGCGTTGACCACCATGGCATCCGCGGAGCTACCCATCAGCTTGCTGCGCATGGCACGCTGCGAGAGGCCCTTGCGCTGAAGCTGCTGCACTTTACGCGTGAGCGCGTCAGCATCGAGGATGCTGCCGGTAGCCGTCTCGGCCGTCAACGTCTGCAAGCAGCGGTCTATGACGTCAGTTGGAAACAGCCGATGGCGGAGCTTTGCCCGGATCGCCTGGGCATGGCAGCCGTGCTGTTGCATCATCTTGGCTAGCTCGAGAGCTCGGGGGTCATCGTTGAGGCGCTCCGCCAGACGCAGCATGACTTGATCGGCGAGTGCCTCGTTGCCTGCCTTCTGCGCAAGCTGCTGGCGCAGTTTCTGCGTTGAAGGCTGATAGCGCTTGGCGTACTCGCGACCGTAGGTGAACAAGTGCTCGGCGTTCTGGTAATGCGCCGTGATGCGCTCCTCGCGGCGCTTGCGTTGCTCCTCGCGCGATGCCGGCGTCTCGCTGGCGCGGGCACGCGTGGCAACGTCGCAGCGGCGGGAAATCAATTCCCAGTAGGCACGGAATGCTTCCTGGTCGAGGAAGTCCGTCCGCGGGCTGCGGATCCCGACATAGGATTCCATGTTGGTCAGGGCCGCGACCTGCCGTGCGGTCAACCTGAACATGGAATCATGAAGGACATCAGCACCAGCGCACGGCGTGGATCGGCGGGAGATGAGCGTTGACCAGCTGCCATTTTTCGCCGCCCTCGCGACTGGCCCACAGGCCGCCGGTGGTCGAACCGAAGGCGAGTGCAGTGCCATCGCTGGAGACGTCGAGCGCGTGCCGCCACACCAGATCGTAGGCATCGTTCTGCGGCAGGCCGTTGCGCAGTTCGCTCCACGTCGCTCCGCCGTCGGTGGTGCGTGCCACCACCACGCGGCCATCCGCCGGATAGCGCAACTCGTCCTTGATCGCCGGCACCAGCCACGCGGTGTCGCCGCGTTGCGGATGCACGGCCACTGGGAAACCGCAGCCGAGCTCAGAGGGCAGGATGTGCGGGACGTGCTGCCATTGCTCGCCACCGTCAACCGAATGGAACACGCCGTTGTGGTGCTGGATCCATAGGTGGTCGGGCTGGTCGCGGCACTGGACCATGCGGTGCGGATCCTGGACACCGGGATTTTCCCGGGCTTCGGGCGACATGAAGGCGGCGAACATTCCGCGGGAGGTGTTGCGCCATGTCGCGCCGCTGTCATTCGTGCGCCACGCACCACCACAGCTGACCGCTAGGCGGACGGTACGCGGATTGCGCGGATCGATGCAGATCGAGTGAATGCCGGGGTAGTCGGCGCCGCCGCCCATCCACTTCAAACGCGCTGGATGATGCCACAGAGATTCGATCAGCGACCAGCTGGCCCCGGGATCGTCGCGCACGCCGGGCAGGCGGACAAACGTCGCGTCAAGCACCGCGCGCACCGTGGCGCCGCCGACCACTAGGTACTCGACCGGGCCGTGGCGCGCAAGGTTACCGGTGAAGCGAACCAGGGCCATCTGCCAAAGATGATCATTTATGTGATACCCGACGGCAAGCTGGAATCGAACACCCACGATCCGTATCTACTGCCCTGGAGGACTGCGTGCCTGTTCGGCCCAAGATGGCAGGGGGGAAACGCCGGCCATGGCAAGGAAGGGACATGAGCGCAAGTCGCTTGGTCCGACCAACGAAAAAGCCCGCCGTCTGGCGGGGTTTTTCGTTGGTCGGACCGACAGGATTTGAACCTGCGACCTCTGCGTCCCGAACGCAGCGCTCTAGCCAAGCTGAGCTACGGTCCGAGCTGTATGTCAACCGCCACGGGCGGGGAGAAGGGTGTAGCGGGCCAGGGGCGTTGGTCAACG
>JBBQCI010000081.1:0-17041 GCA_038318565.1 Planctomycetota bacterium | reverse complement strand
CGCTTCTCGGGTGATTCACGCCACGTTCGCCATTCCGTCCAGCGTGCACGTCCAGCCCGAAAGACATGGAGGACGCATGGCGACTACAACTCGACGACTCGATGCCAGCTCGGTCACCTTAGCCAACGTGTCGCGGTCCTTCCGCACCGGCGGTGGAATCCGTCTGGCATTGCGCGGAGTCAGTCTGCACATCGCCCCCGGCGAGATGGTCGCGCTGATCGGTCCTTCCGGCTCGGGCAAGTCGACGCTGCTGCGCATGCTCGCCGGTCTGTTGACTGCCGATCCCGGCAGCGGCCCGATTGAAGTGGGTGACCGATTGGTTCAACAAGGTGGCCGGTTGGCCAAAGACATCCGTTCAACCCGCTCCGGCATCGGCATGGTCTTCCAGCAGTTCAATCTGACCGACCGGCTGCCGGTGATCACCAACGTGCTGGTCGGCATGATCAGCCGCATTCCGACCTGGCGCGTCATCACCGGCACGTTCACCGAAGCCGAACGTCTTGCCGCCCTGCAGGCACTCGACCGGGTCGGTATCCTGGAGCAGGCGTGGCAGCGCAGCAGCACGCTCTCGGGGGGACAGCAGCAGCGCGCTGCCATCGCCCGCGCGCTGGTCCAGCGGCCCGGGCTGATTCTGGGCGACGAGCCGATCGCCAGCCTCGACCCCGGCTCGTGCCGCATGGTCATGGAGTCCTTCGCGCGCATCAACCGCGAAGATGGCGCGACCGTGGTCGTCTCGCTGCACCAGATCGATTGGGCGGTGCGCTTCTGCAGCCGGGTGGTGGCCCTGCGCGCCGGATCGGTGGTTTACGACGGCCCCGCCAAAGGCCTATGCATCGACACTCTGCGCTCGATCTATGGCGGGGAGTTCCACGCCGCTGGCGGCGACGATGTCGCCGGCGCGCTGTCCCAGCCGTCAGCCGTCCCGACCAGCGAACTCGAACCAGCACTCACTGCCTGACAACCCCGGAGAACACCGTGTTCCGCACCATCGCTACGCTCGCTCTGGCCGTCTCGGCCAGCCTCGTCACCGCCGCCGATGAGCTCAAGGAGCTCAACTTCGGCATCATCGCCACCGAGTCGACGGTCAGCCTGAAGCCGACCTGGGACCCCTTCCTGGAAGACATGTCCAAGGCCGTTGGTGTCCCGGTCAGGGCCTTCTTCGCCTCGGAATACGCTGGTGTCATCGAAGCGATGCGCTTCAAGAAGGTCGACATCGCTTGGTATGGCAACAAGAGTGCCATTACCGCCGTCGATCGCTCGGATGCCGAGGTATTCAGCAAGGTGGTCAACCTCGAAGGCCAGGAGGGTTACTACTCCTACGTCGTGGTGAACAAGGACAGCCCGTTCAAGAGCATCGAGGAGGTTCTCGCCAAAGGTGCTGAATTGACCTTCAGCCTAGGCGATCCGCAGAGCACCTCGGGAACCCTGGTTCCCGGCTACTACATCTTCGCCCAGCGTGGCATCGACCCGCAGAAGACCTTCAAACGCGTCACCAACGCCAAGCACGAGGCCAATGCCTTGGCTGTGGTCAACAAGCAAGTCGATGCCGCCACCCTGGCGAGCGACGTCTACGACCGCATGGCCACCAGCCAGCCTGACAAAGTCGCACAACTGCGCATCGTCTGGAAGTCGACGCTGATCCCCAGCGACCCAATGGCCTGGCGCAAGGACCTGCCCGAGGCGATGAAGACCAAGGTGCGCGACTTCTTCCTGACCTACGGCAAGACTCCGGCCGAGAAAGAGAAACTGGCGAAATTCAAATGGTCGGCCTTCCGCGCGTCCGACAACAATCAGTTGATCCCGATCCGCGAACTTGAGATCGCCAAGAAGAAGGCCGAGACTGAGAAGGACGAGAAGCTGTCGGCTGAAGAGCGTAAGAAGAAGCTCGACGAACTGGCGGCGCAACTCGATGCGCTGAAGAAGATCTCCGTCAAATGAATTAACGCCACGCCGACGTCGCCGGATCGGCGGCGTCGGGGTGGCACCCCCCACCGATGAGCCCGTTATCCCTGCCCTTGCCCGCGTCCGAAGCCATCTCCACCCGCCTGCGCGCGCCCCGTTCGGCAGGTGCCGCCTTGCTGCGCTGGGGCCTGCTCGCTGGTTTTGCTGCCCTGATGGTGTGGGCCTGGTTCGGGGCGGAGATGCGTCCGCTCGAACTGGTATGGCACTCCGGCAACATCGCGAAGCTCACCTCGGACTTCTTCCCGGCCGAGTTCCACGACTGGCGCTACTACGTGAAGGAGATGATCGTCACAGTGCACATCGCATTGTGGGGCACCTTCCTCGCTGTCCTCGCCGCCATCCCCTTCGGCCTGCTGTCAGCAGCCAATCTCACGCCATGGTGGGTGCATCAGCCGGTGCGCCGCCTGATGGATGCCGCGCGAGCAATCAATGAACTGATCTTCGCCCTGCTCTTCATCGTCGCGGTCGGTCTCGGACCCTTCGCAGGCGTGCTTGCCCTGTTCGTTCACACCACCGGCATCCTCGCCAAGCTGTTCAGCGAAGTAGTCGAGGCGATCGACCCGCGCCCAGTCGAAGGCGTGCGCGCCACCGGCGGCTCGCACCTCGCCGAGATCTGCTATGGCGTCATCCCGCAGGTCCTGCCGTTGTGGGTCAGCTACACGCTCTACCGCTTCGAATCGAACGTGCGCTCGGCCACCGTCATCGGCATCGTCGGGGCCGGCGGCATCGGCATGGCGCTGCACGACCTCATGTCCAGCTTCTACTACGGCCAGGCCTGTGCTGTCCTGATCATTATCGTCATCACGGTCGTCCTCATTGACCTGCTTTCTGCGCAGGTACGCAAGATGATGGTCTGAGAACCGTCCGCGTTCAGAACATAGGCGCGGGCACTGGCACAACTGGTTCAACCGCTGGTTCCGCAGCCGGGATGCGCTTCTGCCGGTGCAGTTCCTGTTGGATCCACATGGTCGCCGCGGTGGCCGTTGCCCCACCAAGGCCGACACTGAACGGCCCGCCAAACAGTCCTCCCGATTCGACGATCATGGCCCCGTCCTTGGGCAGCTTGGCGTAGAGCCAGCCGCGATCGGCTGCCAGTTTGAGATCGCCCGGCAGCGCGACTGCCTGCGGCGCACCCAGGGCAATGAACAACGGGACGGTCAACTGGGCCACCGCTGCCCAGCTGGCGCCGCCACGACTGGCACCCAGTAGCACGGTGCGCGGCGGTAGGGCGGCAAGTACAGTGGCGACACCCGTGTGCTCAGCGAAGCCTGGCAAACGACGCCGCCAGGCATCCAGGCCGATTGCATCCGTGGTGATGACCAGCCGGCCATCGAGCACGCCGCAGGCGATATGGGTCAGGCCGACGAAACCGTCGGCGCCCTCGGGCGTGGCGGCGAGATGCAACGCAGCCGAGGTCCCGGCGATCCAGCGTTTGGCGAGTGCTGGCGGCATCGACATGGCCAGGGTCAGGCTGGGGAACGGCATGCCTTCAGCCATCCACACCGTCGTCGGACCGTCCAGGGCACGCAGGGTCTCCAGCCAGCCGGGCATGCCGGCATCCACCAGCATCTTCTCGAACATGGCGGTGCCGGGATCGGCTGCCACGGCGTCGACGAGGGCAGCAGAGACCTTGGGGTCGGCGTCCCAGGTCGCAGCCCACAGCGTGGTCGCTGGCAAGCGGCGCAGTTCCTGCGGATCGGCCCAGCGCGTCACGACGGCGGCGGCCGCACGACTGGCCGGAGTGGCGGTCAGGGTGGCGGTTTCACGCAGACCAACCGCGTCCAGGCGCAGGTCGACGCGTACCGGACCACTAAGCGGATTTCCTCCGGCGGGTGGTTTCAGAATTATCTCAACATCGGCCTCACCATCGACCGGCGCCTTAGCAGGCGCTCCGGGCTGGATCGCGCCGCCTGAACCACTCGCCCAGGCAACGACGACGCCGTGCATGGTCAGCCGGCCCCCAGGTGTGGGAACCGCGCGACCTGACACCGCCCCAGGGAATTGCGCGTCGGCCAGGGCCGCCAGCAACGGCGAGCCGGCGCCAGCGACCACCACCCGCGGCGGCTGACCGGGCGACATGGTCGCACCCAGGGCCAACACGCCGATTCCTTCCAAGGCAGCGCCAGCGCCAGGCACGGCCTGGTTCAGGCGTCCACCCCATTCTCCAATCAAAATCTGGCCCCAGCCGGACTGCAGCAACCGCAGATACGGGGTGCTGTTCCAGCGTGCCCGGCTGCGTGTCAGGTCGGGTACACGCACGGCAATGGTGGCGTCCGCCGGGACGAAGGCGGCGGGATCGGGATCAGCCGCGGTCAGCAGGGCGACGGACAACAGCAGGGCGTAGCAGCGCATGTCAGGGATATACGCCCCGGAGCGGCCACCGTTACCAGCACGTGGCGTGGCCGCCCGCGGCTGCATGCTGCGCGCATGCATGTCCCGGCCCTGCTTGCCGCCCTGTTCGCCTGCACCGCCTTGCGTGCAGCAACGGCGATCGGCTTCGATGGGGCGCCAACCCCATTCACTGGAGCGGTCCCAGCCTTCGAACGCCTTGATGCGGTGGTCGTCGGCAGCGGCCCGCCAGCAGGTGGCACGCTCACCCTGGGTCTGCGCTTGGCTGACGGCTCGTGGCTGCCGGCGACAAGCATCAGCGGCGGCAGCGCGGCCGACCGCCTGCTGGTGCGTGGTCCGTTCGGCACCATCGAATTGCCGCTAGAGGTCGTCTCTGGTTGGGGTGATCCCGCACCTCCAGCCGCCGGCGAAGGTGATGCCATGCTGGTCGAAAGCGGCCTGCTCAGCGGCCGGCTGCAGGGCCTGCGCGACGGCAAGCTGCACTTCTTGTCGACCCTGGATCCCGAACCCTTGACCCTGTCCCTGGACGAGGTCCGCGGGGCGCGCCTGGCTGTTCCACCGCGGCGGTTCGACGGACCTCGCCTGCGCGCCACCCTGGATCCGGCTCGCGCTGGAGTCGATCTGGTGCCGGTCGACGGCGGCTTGGCCCTGGCGGTCTCACCGACCTCCAAGATCGATGTCAGCACTCTGGGCGAACTGCGTCTGCGCGTTGAAGGTGGCCGACGCGTCTATCTGTCCGACCTGACGCCGTCGCAGGTGCAGGAGGACGGCATGTTCGGGGTCGTCTGGCCTCATGCCCGCGACCATGCTATTGGCGGCGGTCCGCTGCGGCTTTCGGAGCGCCTGTTCGCCAAAGGCATCAGTGTACACAGCGTCGCCACACTCGCATGGACGCTCGACGCCGCCTATGTCCGGCTGCGCACGAGCGTCGGCATCTGCGACAGCGTCCTGCCAGAAGGAGACTGCATCGGCGTCCTCACCGCAGACGACCGGCAGCTGTGGCGCGGACGGGTACGTGGCGGCGAGCCGGCGCGAATCCTCGACCTGGATCTGACCGGCGTGAAGCGACTGACCCTGACCGTCGAGGCGGGCGAGCGGCTGGACATTGGCGACCACCTCGTCCTGGCGGATGCGCAGTTGATCCGCAAGTGACAGGGATTGCCCGCCTGATCCGGCTTACGCCAGATCGTACAGCATGACCTCCGCCGCCGTCGTCGCCTGAATGGCCAGCCCAGGCTCCAGCGAGACGCCGATCGCGTCCCCGGCCTCCAGCGCCTGACGGTCAACCACGACGTTCCCGCGAGCGACATGCAGCCAGGCATGACGACCGGTGGCAATGGCATGGTCCAGGCGCTGCCCTGGCTCCAACGAGGCGACCTGCACGGCGGCATCGGCAGCGATGCGCACAGTCGCCGGACGATCGCCACCGGCGGCCAGCACGGCCCAGCGTCCGGATCGCTCGGCAGCGGGCACATGGGCTTGCCCGTAGGCCGGCTTCTCGCCGGCGCGATCTGGCTGGATCCACACCTGCAGGAAGTGCGAGACCTCGGTCTTGGACGCATTGAACTCGCTATGGCGGATGCCGGTGCCGGCAGTCATCACCTGGACATCGCCGGGCTTCAGGATGCCACCGCCGCCGGTTGAATCGCGGTGCTCCAGCGATCCATCGAGCACCCAGGTGATGATCTCCATGTCGCGATGACCATGCGTCCCGAAGCCCATACCCGGCTCGACGAGATCGTCATTAATGACACGCAAAGCGCGGAAACTGGTCCACTGCTCGTCCCGGTACTCGCCGAAGGCGAAGGTATGGCGGCTATCGAGCCAGCCGATGCGGGTGCGGCCGCGCTCGGCGGCAGGGCGGAGAATGCGCATGAGGTTCACCTTTCGCGAGCATTATATCCATCCCGATCGCAGATCGTCGACGAGGACAAGAAAGGCTCTTCAGCCTTCAGCCTTCAGCCTTCACCCTTCAGCCTTCAGCGGCCGGCTCGCGGCCGTCGTACTTGCCTGGCGCGTAGTCGCGCATGCGGTGAGTACGCAGGATCTGCATTTCGGCGTCGTCCGCCCTGGCGTACTGCACGAACGGCCAGATCGCAACCGAGCCGCGGCTGTCGAAGCGGCCGATCACCTCGACATAGCGCGGTTCCAGCAGCGTGACCAAATCGTCGCAGATCACCCGTACGACGTCCTCGTGAAAGTCGCCGTGCATGCGAAAGCTGCCGAGGTATTCCTTGAGGCTCTTGCTTTCCACCAGGGTGCCGGCCGGAATGTAGTTGATGGTGATGGCACCCCAGTCGGGCTGGCCGGTCACCGGGCACAGACTGGTGAAACGCAGGCAGCGCAGGCACACCCACAGCCCAGGCTGCGCAAAGGCACGGCCAACCGGCAGCGGCACTGCTTCGAGCAGACGCGGGGCGTAGGTGAACGGCGTCGTCCTGCGCTTACCCAAGGTGGCGTGGGGCAGGGCGCGGCCGCGGCGGATCTGATCCTTAGGCATCGGCGTATCCAACAGGAAAGGACGCGCGGAACAAGCCTCTGCCACCTGCAACCCGCCCGCCACAGCGGAAGACCGTATTGCCCACGCGGTCCGCGGGCTACCGTTCTAAGCCATGCTCGCCAGCCTCGCTTACTTCAGTGAACCGCTTGGCAAGCAGATGGAGATGCTGGTCGCCCTGCCACAGCGGCCGGGACCGCATCCGCTGATCGTCCAATTGCATGGTCACAGCGACGACCACACCATCTGGCAACGCCGCACCACCATCGAGCCCGAAGCCGAGCGCATTGGTGCCGCGGTGGTCATGCTCGACGGCGGACTGTCCTTTTACACCGACGCCGCCGACGGCACCGGCGCGTGGGAACGCCACATCATGTACTCGATCGAACTGGCGGAGCGCACCTTCGGCATCGGTGGTTCGCGCGGACGCCGCGCCATCGGCGGACTGTCGATGGGCGGATACGGCGCTATGAAGCTGGGACTGAAGTACCCGCACCTGTTCGGTTCGTTGGTCTCGCACAGCGGCGTCCTCGACATCTGCCGCTGGTACACCGATTGCAAACGCCCGCACCTCATGCACGGCATCTTCGGGACGAAGCCGAAGCGCAGCGACGATCCGATCCATCTCCTCGCCAGGGCCAAGCCGCTACCGCAGATCCTGATCGACTGCGGATCCGAGGACTTCTTGATCGAACATAATCGCCAGTTCCACCGGCTGCTGACGCGGCGCACGATTCCGCATGTCTACCGGGAATTCCCCGGCGTGCACAACTGGGACTATTGGCAGGCGCGGCTTCCCGCCGCCTTCGACCACCACGCCGCCTGGTTCACCCGAAACCGCCGTCCTACCCGCAAGGCCTGAGCCATGAGCACCGAATCCGCCCCTGTCCCCATCGCCTCCAACAGCCTAACCGGCCGGACCATCCTGATCACCGGCGCCGCCAGCGGCCTGGGTCTGGGCATCGCCCGCGGCCTGCACCAGGCTGGCGCCAACTGCATCCTCGCTGACATCGATGAATCAGGACTAAATACGGTCGCCCCCGAATTCCGCGAGCACGGCTTGGCCGTGAAGATGAATGTCACCGACGAGGCCAGCGTGCAGAACGCCTTCGCCGCCGGCGTCGCGCGCTTCGGTCGCCTCGACGGCCTGGTCTGCGCCGCCGGTGTCGCGCCCGCCTTCCCGCTCGAGGACACCCCGCTCGACAAATGGCGCTTCGCCCTGGATATCAACCTCACCGGTTACTTCCTGTGCGGTCGAGAAGCCACCCGCATGTTCAAAAAACAGGGAAGCGGCGGCAGCATGGTGCTGCTCTCCAGCAAAAGCGGCTTGGAACCGTCGAAGAACAACAGCGCCTACAACGCGACCAAGGCCGGTGAGCTGCATCTGGCGCGCGGCTGGGCCCTGGAACTCGGGCCCGCCGGCATCCGCGTCAACTGCATCGCGCCTGGCAACGTCTTCGAAGGATCAAAGATCTGGAATCCGGCCTACATCGCTGAGGCAGCCAAGAAGAAGGGCATCAAGCCCGATGAGGTCATCCCGTATTACATCGGCCTGACCGCCCTGAAGCGCGACATCAAGCCGCAAGACATTGCCAACGCCGCTGTCTTTCTGCTCTCGGACGCAGCTCGCTGCGTCACCGGTCAGGTCCTAGTGGTCGACGGCGGACAGGTCTACGCCCGCTGACGAAGCACGGAGCGCGGTCAGCTTGGCCGCCCGTTGCCCAAGGCGCCCCGCCTGGAGCTGCGGAGGATGCCAGGTCGTCCCCAGCAGTGGCTGTGACACCTCATGACGCCAACCCGTGGCCAGCCTTGCCGTCTGCCCCCGGCATATGCAATGCAAGTCCTCCGGAGCGATCCCATGCGCCGTCTCTTCGCCGTCTCTCTTATAGCACCCGCCATCCTGGCCGCCGCCGAGGACGTCAAAGCCCAGCCGAGCCTGCTCGACAAGGCGCTGACCCGCGGCGTGACCAACGATCGGCCCTACCGCCCGAGCAGCCGCATCGATGCGCGCTACCAGGCCGTCCAGGCCGTGATTGCGCGCAACGAATCTCTGCTGATGGCCGGCAAGGCCGCTGCCATTCAGGTGGCCGAGATTAGCGCCGCGCGCGCCGCGCTCGAATCCGACGTGGCCAGTATTGGCCTGCTGACCGGCCGTGAGCGCGAACAATACGAAGCCTCAGTCCGCGACCTGGACGCCCTCGACAGCGCCCTGGCTGCCAACGGCATCGGACAAGGCGTTGTGGCTAGTACCCCAGCGGCAGCGCCTGCCGAGCCAGCCGCACCGGCGGAGTCAGCAGTGACCGCTCCGGATGTCCCGACCGTACCAGCGGATGCGGCCACCGCTCCCGCAGAACCAGCCGCCCCGGCAGTCGAAGCGCCACCGGCCCAGAGCGCTCCCGCCACGGCTGAAGGTCCTCTGGAAACTCCGGCAGAGACTCCAGCAGCGGCGCCTGTCGAAGCGCCGGCCGCGGCTGCGCCTACAGAAACACCCGCTGCGCCAGCCGAAACGCCCGCCGCTGAAACGCCGGCAGAGGCGCCGGCCGAAACTCCCGCTGCGCCAATCGAAACTCCGGCCGCCGATGCCCCGGTTGAAACGCCGGCCGAAACTCCCGCTGCGGCGCCTGCTGAAGCCCCGGCTGCCGAACTCCCACCGGAGTAAGCGGATGTCCGCGGCCCTGCCGCCTGTCCTGATCCCCGCCGACGCTATCGCGAGGCGCGTCTCGGCGCTCGCCGAGACGTTGACCCTGCGCCTGCGCAGCGCCCGGGATCCCGTGATGCTGGTGCTGATGGACGGCGCGTTCGTCTTCGCCGCCGACCTCGCCCGCTCGGTGCACCGCCCCGACCTGGAATTGCGCTTCGTGCGCGCCAGCAGCTACCGTGGTGGAGTGACCAGTAGCGGACAGGTCGCGCTAGAGCCGATGCCCGACCTGCATGGCCGCACCGTCATCCTCGTCGATGACATCCTGGATACCGGCCTGACCCTGGCGGCAGCCCGTTCAGCCGCCTTGGCAGCCTGCGCCAGTGAGGTGCTGGTGTGTGTCCTGCTCGACAAACCGGCCCGGCGCCACGCCGGAGGTCTGACTGAGGCTGATTTCGTCGGATTCAGCATCCCCGATCGGTTCGTCGTCGGCTACGGCTTGGATCACGCAGGACACTGGCGCCAACTACCGTTTATTGGCGTGGTCGAGCCCTGTGATTAGGGGCCCGACGCACACCTGCACCAGCTCCTCGAGCGAGCAGGGCAGATCAACGGCGATCACATCGTCGTGCCCGGCGCCGGCGACCTCGCGATAAGCGACAACACCGGCAAACGCTGCCGCCAGCTGGCGGCTATGGGCCACAGGAATGATCTGATCGTCATCCCCATGCCAGATCTGCACCCGACAGGCGCCACGCCCGGCAATCGTTGCAATGCTAGTCCGATTGTCGAAACGATGCCGCAGCAAATGCCAAAAAGGCCACGGTTGCCGCAGGCGCGCCATGTCGAGCAGACTGGTGTAGGGAGAGATCAGAGCGAGCCGATTGATGCCTTCAGCCACTGCGTGCTGACTGGCCACCCCAGTGCCAAGCGACATGCCGATGACGGCGAACTGCACCGTCGATCGATCCCATCCCAGGTGCGTCAAGGCCGCCGCCTGAGCCGCGCGAGTCTGCAGGAGGATCGCCTCTGGCGATGGCCGTCCCGGACATGCTCCATATCCAGGGTAATCCACCGCGAGGATGGCAGCACCAAGCCGCCCATGCAGCTGCGGCAAGAGATAGGCAGGGTCCTCGAGCCACATCGCGGCACATCCGGCGTTGCCTATACAGGCGATGACCAGCACCCGGTCTGCCTGCGGTGCAGGCGGCAGCAGCCAGGCGATCTGATCGGCATCGGCGCAGCGAAAGGAGAATCGCTGCGCCCCGACCGCTTGCGCGCCGGCGGCCACCTCGGGGAACGTCGTCGTCGGAACGTAGATGAGCCGGTCCTGGAACAACCAGATGAGCAGACCATACGAGACTATCAGCCCGAGGGCGAGCCAGAGGACGATCATCATGCGTGCGTACGGTGACGGCGGCGCAATCAGCTCAACGCACTGCGAGATAGACGGTGCCGGTGCCAGCCTTCACGAGTGCTTCGCGGTTATGCTCAAAGCGCTTGTCAGGACAGGCCTTCAGCCAGTTGGCGAGGTGTTTCTCGATCTCCTCGATCGCGCGTACGTTCGAGGATGAGAACACGGATGTGACGGCATACCCCTGGCGGGTTTGCGAAGCTGAATCCAGGGTGACATCCGTACGACCGATCCGGACCCCACTGAACGGGGGCTTGCGCCCGCGAATGCGGACAATCTGCGTCTGCGCGAGGTCTAGGCCTCGCTTGACGGTGCTTTGAAAGGCGAGTTCCTGCACATTGATCTGTGGTCTCGGGAGCGATCCCATGAACGTACCTCCGTTAGGGCCGTGTCGCGATTCGGTCGTAGGGGCAACCGGTGCTTTTTGCGCAGAATCTCATCGTTTCATGGAACCATCTACATCCCCCAGCCGGGCCGACTGGGGGATGCCTGACGACTTCTGCGGTCTGCCGGTCAGGCCTGCGGTGCAGCAGTCTCGGCCTCATCGCCACCCTCGCCGGTCAGTTTCAACAAGCGCTCCAAGTAGGGCGTTTCGATCTTCGAGACGAAATCGAGGACTTTTGCCCGCTTCTCGTCACTGATGCGAGTATCAAGGAACTCGGCCATCTGGGTACGGTCGAGCGTGGTCGGGTGCGGCTTGCCCTTGGTGGCGGCAAGAAGGAGACGGGCGGCGGCCTGCTTGGGAGTCATGGAATGTTCCGGACGCCAGGTGGAGGACAAGCGCGCTGCCGGCGTCGGGCAGCGCGCTGAGCAGCATATCTTAGCCAGCGCGCGAAAAAGCCCCAGTCAGAAGCCCCGCCAGCCTCCGAACGAGTTCCCTAGTAGCCAAAGCGTTGACGCCCCCCACCCATGGTGCCGTCTAGCGGATTGCACCGCCTGACCCGATGCGCTAAGCTGCCGCCACATGCCTTTTGCCGGTAATCTACGCACCCTGCCGCTGCCTGACGTCTTCCAGACGCTCAACAACATCAAGGCGACCGGGGTCCTGCGTCTGCGCAGTAACGCCGGATCGCGCGATGTCGTGTTCCAGCAGGGCGAGATCATCGGTGTCGGCTTCCTCGACAAGGAAGGGCGCGAAGACCTCCCGCTGCGCATCGAACTGCTGGGCATCACCATGGAGCCGGGCGAGCGGCTGCGTGGCGCGACCTGGTACTACACCGCGATGGAGGCGCGCAACCAGACCCAGCGCGCCGAACTGGACGAGCTCATCCACGACCAGGCCCGCGAGCAGCTGCACAACCTGTTCGCCTGGAACACCGCCGAATTTGCCTTCGACGAATCGGGACCCGGCAAGACGATCGCCAACGAACTGGTCGCGCATAGCCTGGAACGGCCCCTCGCCATCGATACCGCCACCATCCTCCTTGAAGCCGCCCGCCAACAAGATGAATGGGCCGAGCTGCGCACCCGCATCCGCGACGAGGCAGGCGTGGCGGCAATGGGATCCTCGCCGACCCTGGGCGTCCAGGAACCGGAAGGCAGCGCCGAACCAGCCACCGAGGACAGCCAGTTCCATCTCTACTTGGAAGGCGAATGGCGCGGCCCCTATCCGCGCAGCCAGATCGTCGGCCTGGTCCAGACCGGCGAGATACCGTCCGAGACGTGGTCGTACGATCCGCGGACCCAAGACCGCAAGACGCTCGACCAGTTGCTCGGCTCGGAAGCCCGGCGCATCACTCCCAACGAGTTGGAATCGTTGCGCCAGGCGGTACATGCCGCCGATAACCGCCTGTCCGAGGAGCGCGCCGGCCGGGCCGCCGATCTCGCCGAACTGCGCGGCCTGGCCAGCGAGGTCCTGCGCCTCGCCCGCGACTGCCAGCTGAGCGACCCGTCGATCGGCGCAGTGGTCGAACGCCTCGCCGAGGTCGCCAACGGCGACGATCCGTCGATCGTCGCGCTCGCCGCCGAAACGGTGATCGTCGCCCTAGTGCGGCATCTGCGCGAACTGGGCCAGCGCGATCTTGGCGATGCGCTCGACCGCGTCAGCGGGCTAGAGAAGCGCATCCTCGCAACCGACAACGAACGTGCCGCACTGGAAGCCCAACTTGCCGAGGCTGAGCGGCGCACCGACGCCGAGCGTGACGCCGCCAGCGTCCTGCGCGAACACCTGAGCGCTGCCGCCGATGACGCCTCGCGACTCGACCAGGAGCTGGAACGATCGAAGCGCGATCCATCGCGTGCCAGCACTGCCCGCATCAGCGCCCTGCGTTCACCCGAGGACATCGCTCTGGTCCGCACTGCAGGTGGTAAGGGCGACGCCCGGGCCGCCGAGCTGCAGCGCGAGATCGGCCGCATGCGCGCCGATCACGCGCGGCTGCTTAACGAGGTCGCCACCCTGCAGGCCCGGCTCGACGAGGAGCGATCCCGTCACGAGGCCGAATTGGAAGCCAGCCGCGCGCTCGCAGGTAGCCTGAGCGAACGACAGGATCCACCAACCGAGGCGATCGGCAAGGCGACCCAGGAGTTACATGCGGTCGATGCGACGTTGGTCGCCGAAGTCGCCAAACTCAAGCGCCTGCTTGCCGAGGGAGAGGCCCGCGAGAAGCAGTCGGAGACGCGCAAGACGGCCGCCGAACGCGACCGAGCCGCGGCCGAGCGCGATAACGCCCGTGGCGACACCGAACGGTTGCGACGCGATCTGCATGCCGCCCGCACCGAGGCTGCCCGCGCAACCGAGCTGGCCAAGGCCGGCGAACACGCTGAAGCGCGTATCGCCGTCGCCGAAGCCAAGGCCGCCAACGCCGGCGCCCGCGCTACCGCCGCCGAACAACGGGTCCACGCCGCCGAGACCGCGCTGGGCGAAGCCCGCGAACGCTTGGAACAGGCCGAAGCCGCCAGACGCGAGCAGGATCGCGCCGCCTACGAGGCCGCTCGCCAGAACACCCAGCTGCAGGTCCGCCTGCATGACCTTGCCGCCCGGATGGAGGACGGCGAGGCCAGACTCAAGGAACTGGGCGACCTGTCGGCCCAGCTGATCGAGGCGCGCAGTCGTGCCGATGCCCTTGAGGCCGAGGCCAGCCGCATCCGCGCCGACTTCGCTGCCGTGCGCGAGGCCGCGACTGGCAAGCTCGACCGGGCCAAGCGCCGGGTCGATGAACTACGTGATCGCCTGCGTGCCTCGAAGCGTGACCGCAATGCGGCCGTACCGTGGTCATCGCCGATGACCGCCGCCTTCACATCGGCACCGCAGCAGCCGCAGGCCCAGGTGCCGTGGCCCAGCCCGGCCACCGCCACCCACATGATGCCGCAAGGTCAGGCCCCGGTGCCATGGCCCAGCCCGGCTACCGCCGCGTGGGGACCGCAGGGTTCCTGGCCTATGCAGCAGCCGATGCCAATGCCGCAGCAAGCGCAGAACGCCCTGTCGCCGAATGGCTCGCCCGAGGCGGTGCTTGGTGCCAGCTTCCGCACCACCAGCGGCACGTTCGTTCCGATGCCGATGCCGGACGACTCGTCGGCTGGCCGGCCGCGCGTCCACATGCCCACCCCCGCCCTGCCGGCTCCGGAAGCGCGGGCCTGGCCTCCGGCTGCCCGCTGGGGTTCCGCCCTGGCCGCCTGCCTGACGCTTGGTGTCGGCCTGCTATGGTGGGGCGCAACCTCGGCAGTGCCCATCTGCGAACGCGCCATCGTCAACGGCAGGTTGGTCGAGGTGGTGGCGCCGATCGCCGGCACCGTGCGCGAGCTGCAGGTTCGTGATGGCCAACAGGTCACGGCCGGAACACGGCTCGCCAAGTTGTGGAATGACGAGTTGAACCGCAGCTCGCTTGACGCCCTGCGCCAGCAAGAGCTCGCCCTGAAGTCGCGCATCCAAGCCCAGGGCGAGACCCTGCGCCTGGCCCAACAGACTCATGACCGCCTGATCCAGGAGATGGCGGCGACTCCGCCAGCGCCAGCCTTGGCGACACCGGCAACCGCCACCACCCCGACCATACCTGCCGCATCGCCACTGCCCGACCCGCGGGAACGCCTACGTCAGGAATTCGCCGCACGCATCGTCGAAATCACAGGCAATCTCGACGATGTGAAAGCACAGTTGGCTGAGAACGAGGTCCGCCGTACCAGCGAAGAGCGCCGCCTCGACAGTCTGCGTCAGGCCGATCTGATTGCCCCGATCGACGGCATTGTCCATATCGTGCCAGGCGCCAACGAATCGTTCGCCGCCGGCCGCCAGGTGTTCAGCCTGATTGACAGCAGCAGCTTGGTGATCGATGCCGAACTGCCGGCCGATGCCCGACTGGCGATCGGCGATCCGGCCTTCGTCCGCTTCGGCAATGACCAAGTCGAAGCGACGGTGCAGCAGATCAATCCCAGTGCCAACGAGACGAGGCGGCTGGCCCTGGCGCCCACAGTTAGCGCCGGCGCCGTGCGCGTCCTGCTGGTCCCGCGCAATCCGTCGTCCGTGCTCGACCGCTTTCAGGGTCAGGCCCGCATCGCCTTCCCCGGCGCCGTACCCGGGGTGTTCAGCTGGCTAGGCCTGAAACTACGCTTCTGACGCGCCTGTCTTTCCCAGGACCAGGATCCCATGGCACTGCCCGCGGGTGTGATTAGGGTACCGGTATGTCTGTACCTCCGCCCCCTCCCGAACCGCGTCAGCGTGGTCGCCCACGTAGCGAAAATCCCCGCGATCAGGTGATCAAGGTCAGCCTCACGGCTGAGGAATACGCCTGGATCGTCGACCGCGCCGGGGTGCATGACCTGCCACTCGCCGACTACTGCCGACGGAAGATTCTGGGACGTTCGGTTCCGGCAGACGAATTGGGCATCACCGCCAGCGGGTTTTGGCAGGGTGGACCCGGTCAACAGGCGCCGGGTCAGGCGACCTGAGCGACGCATGGCAGCCGCTGGTGCGAGCCCACAGCCCGCACGAGCTGCTTCGTAGCGCTTCTAACTGACACGCACCTTGCTCAGTTGGCCTTTGAACATGGTCAGTTCGACCTGGATGGTCGCCGAGGTGCCGATCTTATGCAGCACGAAGCTGACCGTGTGGCCGGACTCGGATACGCCCTGATCCCGACCGTCCTGGATTTCCCAATTCCCGATGCTTTCCCCGCGCTTGGCTAGGTCGGCGACCAGGGCTTTGACATGGCCCGGGAAGATCGTCGCCCAATCCGGCGGTGGAATCGGCGTAGCCTGTTCCAGCAGTTGCTCGTTGGCAAATGGCGTCACTTCGCGCACCGACGGCTGGTTCGACGCAAGAGCCTTGTAGGCGCCCGATTGTTCACGCATACGCGGCAGCAACTCGCTGGCCGGGGCCGATTTATGGCCCCCCATCTTGTCCCGCACGTTGCGCCACATATCGGTGAGCGACATGATTGGAGTGTGCCACGGCCACCAGATGAGGCAAGTATTCTCGGGTACCCGATATCACCTCTGTACTACTCAGTGCCTGGTACCTGTGCCTGCCAGCCGGCGCATGATTCCACGCCCTCAGCGCCAAATGGTTGCCCACACCGGCGACCCGTACAGGATTACCGTATCCAGGAGACTCCCATGGCCGTCCAGCATTGGCTTACCCGCTACCACACTGGTGTCGCCTCGGTCGATGCGATGCACGACGATCTGTTCGATCGCATGGACCGCATCTATACCGGCATCATTAACAAGACCGGGCCGGTACCAGTAGCCCGCCAGGTCGAAGAACTCGCCATGCATCTGATCAAACACCTCGACGAGGAGGAAGCCGAGATGTCGGCTGCTAAATACACTGGCCTGGAGGCCCACTCGGCCAACCACCGCCTGCTGAAAGTCCAGCTGGTCGCACTCAGCAAGCGCGCCAGCGTCGGAGCCAACATCGGCACTGACTCGCTCGATGCCTTAAACCAGTACTTCACCACCCACATCAAGCAGTTCGATCTGCCGTGGGCAAAGTCGATGTCGAAGCCTGCCTGAATTCGCCCGTTCGGCGAACGACTTCGCACCCTCGCACCCTCAGGCGGGCCGCCTGAGGGGACGGCCGGCCAAGCTGGCCGCGCGCCGTGCGCGACGTGTCGTGACATGGTGCGTCGCCAGCGAGCGCCGAAGCGTGCCGCGATAGAGCCGTGCTCGCTGTGTGGTCCTGGGCGGCACGCGCCCAGCGAGCCGGGGGACATCGTGGTCCCGATCGGCGAACGTCAGTGAGCCGTGT
>JBBQCI010000080.1:0-17104 GCA_038318565.1 Planctomycetota bacterium | reverse complement strand
GCATGCTGCGGCAGGATCCGTTTCACCGCCACCGAGCGACCAAGAACCAGCTGTTCAGCACGATAGACCTCGCCCATCGCGCCATGCCCAAGCAGGCGGCCAATGCGCAATCCGCCGATCGTTCGGCCGTCATCGAGGACGCTCATGGCATGGTGGTAGGAGGGGCTTCGTGGATTGCCAGCCTCCACCGTCGACTGCCAGCAACAGGGTGGGGGTGCCGGGCTAGAATACAGGCGTGATCAACCTCCTGCTCGATCGTGGTGAAGCCTTCCTCAAGGGCGTGCTGTTCGGCTGTCGGGCCTGCGGTCAATGCGTGCTGCGCGCCAACGCCATGACCTGCCCGATGCGCTGCCCCAAGGGCCTGCGCAATGGACCGTGCGGTGGCACCCTGGGTGGACGCTGTGAAGTCGATGCCGACCGTCCGTGCATCCACGTCAAGATCCACGCCGGTCGCCATGGCGGCCGGCCAGAGGCCGCCCCGATCATGCCGGCCATCGACCATGCCCTGTGCAATACGGCCAGCTTGGTCAACGCCTGCACCGGGGCTGATCGCGGCAGTCGCGACCCCCTGCCGGCAATCGCTTCGGCCGGCTGGGCCGAGGGTCAGCCGCGCACCGCATCACGTCTGGAGGCAGCCTTGCGCGCCGGACGCTTCGTCGTCACGACCGAGATCCGGGCGCCACGTGGTTCCGATCTGTCGCGGGTCCGTCACGAGGCCGAAGCGCTGCGTGGCTGTTTCGATGCGATCAACGCAACCGCCTACCTGAGTGGCAATCCATCGCTGCCCAGTTCCGTCGTCGCTCGCGAGCTGCAGGCCATGGGCCTCGAAGCGATCGCCCAAGTGACCGCCCGCGATTGCACCCGCACCACCTTCACCGGCGAACTGTTCTCGCTCGCCCAGTCCCAGGTCGCAAATCTGCTCTGCCTGACAGGGGATTGGCGAGTCGGGAGGCCGATGGTCAAGCCGGTGTACGACCTCGACTCCTCGCTGATGCTGTACGAGGCCCGCCACCTGCGCGATCGCTCACGCATCTTCCACACCGGCGAGGAAGTGGCGCAGGCTCCGCGCCCATTCCTGGGCTGCGCGATCAATCCGCTATCCGATCCAATCGATGTGCCAGTGCGCCGACTGCGGGTCAAAGCCGACTGCGGTGCCGAATTCGCCCAGACCCAGGTGCTGACCGAAACGGTCCGCCTGTCTCGCTTCATGGAACTTGCCCGGGCCCAGGACCTGCCCCGCCGGGTCGCCATCCTCGCCGGCATCCCGGTGGTCACCTCGCTGAAGGCGCTCGATCATCTGCATCGCATCGCCGGTGTCGTTGTCGATGCCAACTTCGCTGCTCATCTGCGTGCCGCCAAGGACCTGCGTGCCGCAGGCGTCGCCGAGGCGAACCGCCTGTGCGCCGAGGCCCGCGCCATCCCCGGCATCGCCGGAGTCCACCTGATGCTCTTCGGAGCCGATCGCGGCGCGCTCGCCGAAGTCACGTCCTGCATCAACCCCACGACTATCACCAAGGAAACCCTATGTCCTTCCCCGGCCTGACCGTCATCGGCGAACGCATCAATCCCGGTTTCGCCTCGTCCAAAAAGTTACTCGACGCCCGTGACCTCGCCGGCATCGCCGAACTGGCGCGCAGCCAGGTCGCCAAAGGCGCTCCGCTGCTGAACGTCAACGCCGGAATCGCTGGCGAGAATGAGCCTGCCTTCGTCGGCGAACTGGTGCGAGCGGTACAATCGGCTGTATCGGTGCCGCTGTCGATCGACAGCCCGAACTGTGCAAGCCAAGAGGCCGGACAGGCGGCGTACGATCCGGACAAGGCTGGTGGCCGCCCACCGGTCATTAATTCGGTCGCGGAAACCCGCTGGGAACTGCTCGGCTTACGAAAACGTCATCAGGCCCAGGTCCTGCTCATGGCCTCCGAACGTATGGAGCATGGTGCAGCCACGCCGAACAAGAACGCCGACGAGGTGACCGACACCGCCCGCCGACTGGTTTCTCGTGCACGCGCCGAGCACGCCGATCTCCAGCTCTCCGACGTCATCCTTGACGTCTCGGTCGGCCCGATGGCCACCGATACCGAGCAGTTGCTGCGTTCTGCGGTCGAATCGATCCGTCGTATCGGCTCGGATCCGGCTCTGAAAGGTGTGCGCATGTCGGTCGGCCTGTCGAACATCGGCATCATGCTGCCCAAGCGCACCGTCGGCGGCATGGCGATCGGACTGGCCTTCGAAGCGGCCTTTCTTACCCGTTGTGTGCCGCTCGGCCTGGACATGAGCTTGGCCACCGCCGGGCGCGACTACCGCGTGCTGCCCGAGGGTCACCCCGCCCTGGTCGCCTTCGATGAGTTCATCGCCTGCGACGACGGCTTCGACGCGCTCTCCGGTCTGAAGACGTTCTACAAGCTCGCCACCCCGGTCGAGAAGGCCGCCTAGTCATGCTCGCCATCCACGCCGATTCCTGGTTCGACGGGGCTGCATTCCACCACCATCCGGTAACCGTGGTCATTGATGCCGGACAGATCAGCGCCATGCACGACGGTCGTGTCACGGTGCCGCATGCTGAAACCCTGCATGTCGGATTCCTCAGTCCCGGTCTGGTCGAGTCGCACGCGCACCTCTTCCTCGATGGGCACGTCTACGACACGGCAATGCGCAGTGCGTACATGGAAGCCGGCCGCGAGGTCTTCCTGGCCACCGGCCGGAAGAACCTCGAACGACTACGCGCTTCGGGCATCACTCTGGTGCGCGACTGCGGTGATAAATGGGGCATCAACCATGCCCTGCGCGCCGAGGCAGCCGGCACGACCTTGCCTGTGGTGCGCTCAGCCGGCGTGGCGATCAGGCGTAAGGGCCGCTACGGTTCGTTCATGGCCGAAGAGGTCACTGATGCTGCCACCGCCGGGGCCGCGGTACGCACCCGGGGGGACAGTGATGACCTCAAGATCGTCCTCACCGGCATTATCGACTTCGCCGCCGCCGCGGTGAAGGGCGGACCGCAATTTGACCTCACCGAACTGAACGCCATCACTGCTGCCGCGCGCGAACTGGGCAAGCCAACGGTGGCGCATTGCAGCGGCCGTGAGGGCATCGATCTGGCGGTGCAGGCTGGGATTGGCTCGATCGAGCACGGATTCTTCCTCGATGCTCCTTTGCTCGACCGCATGGCCGCCGGTGGCACCGCCTGGACCCCGACCTGGATTCCGGTGTCGTGGGTGCGCGACAACCCAGCGTCCTGCGGCGTCGGCCCCGACGGCGTCGCCGGCCTGGGCAGGATCCTCGACCAGCATCGCGCCAATCTGCTGGAAGCGCATCGTCGCGGTACGGTGATCCTGGCCGGTTCAGACGCCGGCAGCCTGGGCGTCCGCCATGGTGATGGCCTGCATGACGATTTGGCGGCCTATGCCGACGCCGGCATTCCTATCGCTGCCGTTCTTGCCGCCGCAATCAGCGCTCCACGACGGGCCTGGGGGCTGCCTGGAGGCCGCATCGCCCGTGGCGAACCTGCAGACCTCGCGGCATTCGCAGCTTCGCCAATGACCGGCCTCAGCCATCTACGGCGGGCAGTCGCCACCGTGGTTGCGGGCCGGCTGTGGCGGGCGGATCTCTCCGCCAGCCTCGCCGAAGCCTGACCGCGCTCAGACACAGGACCCCCCCGTCGTGCAGCGATGGGGCTGAGCCGTCATAGCGTCGTTTACCAACCTTCGACGCCAATTACCAGCCGACGTAGGAATCTCCCCGATGATGCGGTCGAGGATCCACCCCATGTCCGACTTCACCGCTCTCGTTCTCGCCTCCCCTACCCGCCAAGTCATGCCAGTGGCCACCTTCCCTGGCGCCAAGCTGGTCGGCAAGACGATTAAGCAGATGACGACCAATGCCGCGATCCAGGCCGAGGTCAGCTTGGCCCTGCGCGCCAAACTGGGCATGCCCTGGTACCAGTCGGCGATGGACCTCAGCGTCGAATCCGAGGCCTTCGGCGCCACCGTCCGCATGGTTGAAGATGAAGTACCGACGGTTATCGGACGACTGGTCACCGATGCTGCCAGCATCGCCGCGCTGCAGGTGCCCAAGGTCGGTTCAGGACGTACGAACGTCTATCTCGATACCGTCCGTCTGCTCGCCGCCCAGCCGGGTTCCCCGTTTGTCGTTGCTGGCTGCATTGGTCCGTTCACCCTGGCTGGCCGGCTCTTTGGCGTCAGCGAATCGCTCGAATTCTCCATGAATGAGCCCGAAGCGATGGAGGCGCTGATAGACAAGGCCACGGACTTCCTGATCGCCTACGTGAGCGCATTCAAGCAGGCCGGAGCCAAGGCACTGTTCATGGCCGAGCCAACCGCTGGTCTGCTGTCCCCGAAAATGCTCGGCCGGTTCAGCTCGCCGTACGTCAAGCGTATCATCACGGCGGTGGAGGACGGCCAGTTTGGCGTCATTCTGCACAATTGTGGTGCCAAGATCGCGCATATTCCGCATATCCTGGCCAGTGGCGCAACCGCGCTGCATTTTGGCCAACCGATGGACTTGCCAGCCGCCGCCCGAGCTGTGCCGAGCAACGTGGTGGTCTGCGGAAACCTCGATCCTTCGGGTGTGTTCGTCGGCATGGACGAAACTACTATCACGAATAAAACGGTCGCTCTTGAGACAAGTCTGGCGGGTCTACGCAACGTCGTGATCAGCTCTGGCTGCGACATTCCGCCCAACGCCCCGGTCGAGCACCTAGTCGCATTCATGCGGGCCTGCGGAGTTCGCGCTGCGCAAACCAGCTGCGGTTGTGGCTGCACGGGCTGATGGCTCGCCTGCTCGTCACCATCTGCTAACCGGCGGACTACCCGCTGGAGGCCACGGGCGGCAGGCTGTAGCCTGAGTACGTGCCCGCACCTGTCTCCGCCGCAACCTACCGCAGCCTGCGCATTGCCTGGCGCCGCGCCTGGCCGCTGTGCGACCTCGTCGCCTGCACGACCGACGGGGTTGCCGTGCATGGCCGCTGGCCAGACGGCCTCGACCAGGATCGGGCCGGCCATGCAATCAGCGAGGCGTTGCGCTGGGGTGAGCCGGCAGTGGTTGAAGGTACGGCATGCTTCTGCTGGGCGGTGCCGCTGACCAACAACGCGCTAGTGATCGGCGGCTTGGTCTCCTGGCTGAGCGAATCCGCCTTGTTTCCTCATGGCTTGGAAGCACCGGCCATCGACGTGCGTCGGGCCTGTTCAGCCCTGCGCGAGCAGGCCGAACAGGCTAACCTAACCAACGCAACTCTGCTGGAACGAGCGCGCGAGCAGCACGAGCGTGAACGACAGCGCGCTGCGTTTCTCCATGCGCTCAAGCGCGGTGGACTCGTAGGTCTTGCTGCGACCTATCTGCGCGAAGAAGCCTCGCTACTAGCAGCCGTCCGCTCCGGCGAACGTGGCCAAGCTCGCGGGATTCTCAACCGCATGTTGACCGGCATCTATCACCAGGCCTCAGGCAGTGTCGAACGGGCCAAAGCCCTGCTGCTGGAACTGGTCGTGCTGCTCATGCGCACAGCGGTCGAGGCCGGGGGTCGGCGCGATGTCCTGCTGGGTGGCGGCGTCGATCTGCTTGCCCTGTCTGCAATCCGCGACGAGGAGGAACTCGCGCGTTGGCTGCGACGCACCTGCGAATCGATCTTCGACAGCCTGGAGACGCTCAACCGGCGCGATCCCGAGGAGGAGACGTTCCAGCGCTGCCTACGTTGGATCAACGAACACTGCGACGAGGACCTTGGCCGCGAGGCGGTAGCCGCCGCCATCGGGATTGCTCCGCAGCGCCTGACCCGGCTGATCAAGAGTCACGCCGGTCGTGGCTTCAACGACTTGCTCAACCGGGCCAGGATCGACCGAGCCAAAGAACTGCTCAATCATGGCCGCACCGCCCTGGAGGTTTCGCTGGAAGTCGGTTTCGCCGATGCCAGCTACTTCACCAAGGTGTTCCGACGCCTGACCGGGATGACGCCCAGCGTCTACCGGTCGCGATCCACCTGATCGCCCGGTGCCGTGCCAATCATCCAGGTTACTCCAGGAAGGACCGGAGCTGTAAACGGCTGATTGGAGAAGCGGGAGTCAAGAAAACTGGTAACAATGGTGCAGATTGTTTCCAACTTGGTTGGCTCCGCTTTTTCCCCCATCCCTCCCGCTGAAAATGTCATGTGTGTCGCGCCATCCATCACGGCGAGCCATTTGGCTCCGACGGGGATTTCGTTCCACGCCTCCATGCGCCAGGCGAGACCATGGTTCGATCCGGAAAATGGCTGCTCGTCTTCGCTGCCAGTCAGCAGGAGAATCGGTCGGATGAGGCCATTCCAGGATCCGCTTGGTAGGAATCCGCCCACGCCCTGTGGGGACATGGCAACGAACGCGATTGGGCGTGGATCAGTCAGGTCGACGGCCCCTGCTTCAGGGAACGTCGGCTTAAGTCCAGCTATAGCCATCGTCGTAAAGGCACCGAACGAATGACCGACAACCGCGATGCGAGTGCGATCGAGACGGCCAGCCAAAGCAGGTGCCTGCTGGGTGAGTTCATCAAACCGATCCATGACGAGACTGATGTCCCGGGGCCGATCACGCCAATTGGCCGGATCTTCGGCCGCCTTGCGCAAGCTGGCCATGGCCGAACCAGGTCCCTTGCCGTCCCACAGCAGCCAGTCACTGCCCGGATGGGTGCAGTGAATACTGACGATGCCGCGACTGGCGAGATGCCGGCCAAGATAGCCATATCCCCACTGTGAACCGCCCAGACCGTGCGAGAAGATGACGACTGGCGTTGGACCATCACCCGCTGGCAGATAGACTTTCACGCCGATGTTGCGGTCCCGCGCGGCATCCAGCAGATACAATCGGTCGATCTCAGAGTATTCACAAGCGAACACAGACCCGATCAGGAGCACGAGAAGCCACGTACGCATGGGATGAGCTCAGCGACCTGCCATGCGCCAGACCAGGAACAACGGAATCAGCATGCCTGCAGCTCCAAGCCAATAGGGTGCACCCGGAGACAGTGCAAAATAGGCGACCGCCGCGACCAAGGGCCCTATCGCACGACCAAGTGAACTGGCAGAGCGGAAAGTACCCATTGCGTAGCCCTGGCGATCGGGCGGAGCAGCAAGACTCGCCAAGGTGGCCAGCGAGGGAAAGACCAGGCCGGTGGCCAGCGCCATCACCGCAACGCCAGCTACCAGCAGGCCCAGCGACGGATGGGTATCGACCAACGCGAGCAAGACGAAACCGGCGACATGAAGCATGAACCCCACCATGGCCAAGCGTGTCATGCCGATGCGTGCCCCGAATGGCCTGACCACGGCCCCCTGCATCAGGGCCGAGCCGAATCCCATGCCTGCGAACAGCCAGCCGAAAGCGATCGGGCCAAGCTCCAGCCGCTGGGCGCCGAGAAACACCAAGGTCGTCTCTAGGCCGCTGAACAGCAGGGTATGGATGCAGAACGCCGCATTCACCGCATGCACACGCGTGGGCAGATCATTGCGGAAGATAGCCAGGGGATTGGCCGTACGAGTGAACGGCTCGACAGCACTGCGCCGCTCGGGCGGCAACGTCTCTCGGAAGGAACGCCAGGCCCACAACAGGTTCAGACCGGCAAGGCCGGCCGCCAAGGCCGCCGGGGCCGAGAACGGATTGATTCCGTACGGCACCAGGGCGGGCAGCGCGTGGTCAAGGCGGACCGCAGACAAGAGACCGCCGATGGCCGGCCCCATGATGAATCCGAGTCCAAACGCCATGCCGACCGCGGCCATGCCCTTCGACCGGTTCTGCTCGGTAGTGATGTCGGCAACCGCCGCATTGGCGACGGCAACGTTGCCGGTCATAACCCCGGCAAGCAGACGCGACACCAGCAACAGTCCGAAGTCAGCCGAGAACACCCACAGCAGGTTCGCCGCAAACGAGCCGCACAGCGAGATTAACAGAATGGGCCGCCGGCCATGCCGATCGGACATACGGCCCCAGAATGGCGCGGCGACGAACTGTAGTCCGGCGTACATGGCGCCGAGCAGACCGCCAAACAATGCGGCACGCTGCCAGTGCTCGCCACCGGGGAAAATCGACTCGACAAAGCCCATCATCGAACCCAACAGCCCACTGCCCTGGCTGCCATACCAGTCGAGCATCACCGCATAGAGCGGAAAGACGATGCTGAATCCGATCAGGTCGACGAACAAGACGAGGAAGATCGATCCCAGACCGGTCTTCCGGCCACTAGGCTGCCCAGTTACGCCATCCGACATCGGCATCAGTCGATGCGACTGGCGAACAGGACGGACGGACGAGCGCTCATGACAGCACGTAAATGGTGATGAAGAGCAGCACCCACACAATGTCGACAAAGTGCCAGTACCAACTGGCTGCCGTCATCGAGAAAGTGCGGCCATCGCGATAGCTGCCGGCCTCCATGCGGAACCAGGCCATACACAGCATGACCAAGCCGATGGCAACGTGGAGGCCGTGGAAGCCGGTACCGGTATAGAATGCGGCGGCGAAGCTGGAGGCACCACCCTCGGGGATGTTCATCGGATAGAAGCCGCGTTGGATGAACTCGCCCCACTCAAAACCCTGGAAGCCGAGGAACACGGCCCCAAGAGCGATGGTCGCCATGAGCAGGTAGCGGGCCCGACCGAAATGGCGGTGCTCCACGGCATGATGGGCAAATTCGCAGGTCACCGAGCTGGACAGCAGCAGGAACGTCGCAATCGCAGCCAGCGGCCCGCCGAAGTGGAATCCAGCGATATGCGGGGGCCCGAAGTGCGGATCGTAGAAGTTCCTATGGAAGATGAATCCGAACACGGCGCCGAAGGCAGCCAGCTCGCCAACCAGAAATAGCAGAATAAACAGCTGCAGATCCTTCTGCTGGGCAACCGGATCATGCGACAGACGCTTCTCACTGATGATCTGATGGCACCACGACATCAGACCGACGATGAACACCGCGAAGCCGACCAGGATCAGGGTCAAACCCACCGATGGGTTTGAGATGATGGGCCAGTTCTTCAGGCCACCCAGCAACGATACGACGCCGAAGGGGACGACTGCCAGTCCCGCCGTGACGACCAGGGGCCAGATGCTCGGCGGTGGCACGTGGCTCATCGGATCGTCATGACCGGCGTCGTGGGCAGCAGGAGGATGCGGATCGGTGGTGCTCATGTCAGAACTCACAGGTTGGGGCCCATGCAGAGAAGGTCATTTGGCTTCGGTTGCAGAACGCTGCTGTTCAATGCGTCGCCATTCCTTGGGGTCTTTGGGGAGCCCATGGCGACTGAAGACCAGCATCAGGACGATGATGAAGACGAGCAGGCCGGCGCCGATGGCGAGGCCGAGCCGATTAGGATCCAGACGGGCATCACTCATGGCTTGATTTTCTCCCGAGCTTCGTCCTGTTTCATGCGATCGATCTCGGACTCACTCATGATCCTGAATCCCGGGGAGACGACTCCACCGGCCTCCTCAATCTGCTTCTGGATGCGGATCTGGTCAGCCGAACGTGGCGAATCCGGGTTGATCGAGAACAGGCTGTAGCACACCGACACCGTCGAGGTGCGTGGATCCAGTTTGGGTGAGAAGGTGAACGCCACCGGGAATTCTTTTCGCTCGCCCGGCTGGATCACCTGATCATTAAAGCAGAAGCACAGGCGCATGCCGAAATGCGGGGTCGCACTGATCGGACTAACTTGGTGGACCGGGCGGATATGCAGCGGCTTGGATCCCGTGTTTTCAAGGTAGTACGTGTTCATCGCCTCGCGGCCGACCTCGACCTGCACCGATGGCTCGTCGCACCAGAAACGGACCGGCAGGTTGTCATAGACCTTGCTCTCGAAGAACACCTCGACGAACCGGCCACTGGGGGCGTCCGGGGCGACGGCGACCATGGCATTGTTCGGAGCCAGTCCTGTGCCGCTGATCGTACACCACAACGAATACAACTTGGGCATGACGAAGAACGCCAGTGCAGCCATGGTCAATGGCAATCCGGCGACCAGCAGGGCCAGCTTCCATTTCGACATGGCGATAGTGCTCATACGGCTGATCCAAACACGAACGCATCAACGATCAGGGCCAGGAACAGCAACGACAGATGAATGATGGTGAATCTAAAAAGAGGCATGGTCGGCGGCACCGGGCGACGGACGTGTACCAGAACGCACCACACTAAAAATACGGCGCCCAGCAGACAGGCGAGGGCCAGATAGATCCAGCTGCGGCTGAAGGCCGGCAGCAGTGGCAGGGCGACGGTGAAGAGCACCAGGATCACGCCGTAGATCAGCATCTGCTTGGTCGTCGCATCGATGCCCCGGACCACCGGCAGCATCGGAATCCCGGCCCGGGCATAGTCATCCTTCAAGCGGATCGCCAGCGCCCAGACATGCGGTGGGGTCCACAGGAAAATGAGCGTAAAGAGGGCCCAGGGGGCGAGGGGTAAGGCGTTGTCGATCGCCGCCCAGGCGATCATCGGGCCCATCGCGCCTGGCACGCCGCCAATGACCGTCGCGATCCAATACCGCGGCTTCAGCCATAAGGTATAGATGAAGGCATAGTAGATGACCGTCACCAGCGAGCAGATCACGGCTAGCCAGCTGTTGTAGAACCACAACTCCAGGAAGACAGCAATGCCGATCATGCACAGAGAGAAGGTTACCGCGGTCACCACGCCGATACGGCCCGCCGGCAGCGGACGGCGCTGACGGGTACGGGACATGGTTGCGTCCTTCTCGCGCTCGAACAATTGATTGAGCGCGTTGGCCGACGCCCCAGTGGTGAACAAGGCGATGATCAGCGGCCACAGATAGCCGATGTCCGTGGCGTACGTGCCATGCACCGCGACAGCCGCATAACCGGTGAACACCGCCACCAACGTGATGCGAAACTTGGCCAGCCGCAGCAGATCCATGCCGAAGGATGCGAGACTCATACCGTTGCTGCCTGCGTAGAAATGGACTGATCCTGAACGCCCTGCCGCAGATCGTACCACGCCAACACCAGGGTCAGGAACAGGACGTGTCCCAGGAATAGATGGGCGAGGGGCACCGTGATCTCGCCCGCTGGCATCACAGCGGCGGCGATGCCCAGCACTGCCTGCAGGGCAACGAATGTACCGGCGACCGACAGCGCGAGGCGGGCCCGCTCAGGTACGCCACGGCGATGCGCCACGACTACGGCAGCAATCACGCCGGCTGCGACCAGGAGGGCTCCGATGCGATGGGCAATGTGGTGCAGACTCGCATTATCAAGCAGATTGGTCGCCATCGACGCTGCCGACCACCAGGCAGGACCGGCTCCGAGGCCAAGGATCCCGCCATCAGGCAGATGGTGACGGCTGGAAGCAAGCATGCCTCCGAGCATGAGCATGCACCACGTGCCAAGCACGACACCAAGCAACAGGGTTGGCAGTCCGACGCCGGTCTGCCGGTTCCTGTTTGGTTCACCGCCCTGAAGCAGACGCAGGATGCTTACCAGCACGCAGGCGAGAATGAGCGCCGCATTGCCCTGATGGAGGAACAGCCAGCGGGTCGACGTACCCTGTCCGATCAATGCAGCACCGATGCCTGCCTGGGCCCCGATCAGCACCACCGCGATGGCCATGGGAATACCCACCCGTCGGCGCAGGGCGGGATCTGCCAGGATGGTTCCGAGACAGGCAAGAGCGAGCAGTCCGATCACAGCAGCCAACAGGCGATGGAACCACTCAGTCAGGAACATCGCACGGAAGGCCACAATCGACTCCGGTTGACGACCGACCGCTGCGCTATGGATCTCGCCTGCGGCAATCTTGGCCTGCAGTACAGCCTGATGCCCGGCCCAGGCTTGGTGGGCAGCCTGCCAACCTATGTCGTTCATCGGTGGCAACAGGGTCTTGCGACCCCCTTCCAGTTCGATCACCGGCCAGTGGGGGATGGCCACACCGGCTCCGCTCAGGCGAACCCAACCACCCGCGGTGTTCAGGCAGAAAATGCCAGCGAGCAGGAACGTGAGCCATCCCGCCAGCACCGCGCGAGGCGCGGTGGGGGCCACGCTCAGCTGCTGCGGCGCGGTGATGGCTTCCATGACGTCAGTGCTTGCCCATCTGATCGATCACCGGGATGGGCGGGGTGTGCTCAAAGTTGTAGACCGGCGGCGGGCAGCTGGTCGCCCACTCGAACGACTGCTGAATGTGATTGATGTGCCACGGATCGTCCTCGGTCACCTTGGGTCGGCCATAACTGCGGATCAGGTCGATCACGAACCACACCGAGGCAACGAACGTCAGGACGTAGCCGAACGTGGTGATGTGGTTCAGCAGCATGAAGTCCTTGTAGTAGACCGGCACGCGGCGGGCCATGCCCAGTGCACCGCTGACATGCATAGTCATGAATGCCAACAGGATGCCAATCAGCATCAGCCAGAAGATCCACGTACCCTGCTTTTCGCAGAGCATGCGGCCGGACATCTTCGGCCACCAGAAGTAAGTCATAGAAAACAATAGCATCACCGACCCACCGACCATCGCCATGTGGAAGTGGCCAACTACGAAGTAGGTATCGTGCATCGACATGTCGATCGGGGTCAGGGCAAGCAGCAGGCCGCCGATGCCGCCGAACACGAACATGCTGATGAATCCAGCGGCAAACTTCATTGCCGCGGTGAACCGGATGGTGCCACCCCACATGGTAGCCAGCCAGCTGAACACCTTGATGCCGGTGGGCACCGCGATGACCAGCGAGGCATACATGAAGAACGCTTGAAGCCAGGTCGGCATGCCGACCGTGAACATGTGATGGGCCCAGACCAGGAAACCGATGAAGCTGATGACGCCAACGGCAAGTACCATGCCCAGGTAGCCGAACACACGCTTGTGGCTGAACGCCGCGATGACGTGGCTGATCGCGCCGAAGCCGGGCAGGATCATGATGTAGACGGCCGGATGGCTGTAGAACCAGAAGATGTGCTGGTACAGCACCGGATCGCCGCCCTGGCTGGCGAGTGTGAAGGTGGTGCCGAAGTTGCGATCCATCAGGATCATCGTCACCGCCGCGGCCAGCACCGGGGTCGCGACCAGCTGGATGATGGCGACGAAGAAGGTAGCCCAGACGAACAGCGGCATCTTCATCCAGGTCATCTCCTTCACCCGCAACGAGATGATCGTCACGATGAAATTGACCGCGGCGAGGATCGACGACACGCCGGCGAGGTGGACACCAAGGATCCACATGTCCTGGCCGGGACCTGCACTGGCGGCCTTGAGCGACAGCGGCGGATACGCAGTCCACCCGGACGCAGCTGCGCCGCCGACGACGAAGAAGCTGGACAGCTGTAGGACGGCAGCCGGGACAAGCAGCCAGAAACCCAAGGCATTCAACTTGGGGAAAGCCATGTCCCGGGCGCCAATCATCAGGGGCACGATGTAGTTCGAGAAGCCAATGAATCCCGGGATCAGAACGAAGAAGATCATCATGCTGGCATGCATGGTGACCATTTCGTTGTAGAGATGACGATCGCCGAACAGGCCGTTGGCGTCCGAGAACAGGCTGACCGCTGCGGTACCGTTGAGCGCAGCCTCCTGCAAGGCCTCAACCGTGGCACCAGGCATGGCCAGCTGTACGCGGATCGCACCAGCCATCGCGCCACCGATCAGGGCACTGATGATGACGAACCAGAAGTACATCAACCCGATTTTCTTATGGTCGACCGTGGTCAACCAATCCATCACGCCGGTGTAGCGCTTGATCGGCGGCATTGGAGAATCGCTCATGGAAACAGCCTCAGTTCGCGGCGGCGGCAGGCGCCGCGCCATGACGGTTGATCACGGTCTCAAGTTGCGCACGACGGGACAGGATGGCCCCGGCCAGGGCGTCGCCACGGAGTTCAGCGGGCTTGCGCGCCAGCGACGCGAAGTTGCTGGCCACCCAGTAGCGCAGGGCGAACTGGCGCCACGGATCGGCGCCCTTCTTCAAGTATGTCTCCACTGCCTCGTCAAGATTCTTGGCGTCCACATCCTTGGCCGAAATGGCCGACCAGATGCGAACCGTATCGCCGCGGTGGCGCTGGGCCTCGGTCCATACGGCAAAGTCATCCTCACCGACGACTAAGCCGCTGATCAGCATGATGCCGTGTCCCTGACCGCACAGTTCAGCGCATTGGCCCTTGAAGAAACCCAGCGTATCCGGGGTGAACCAGACGTTGGTGTAGCGGCCCTTAATCACGTCCTTCTTGACCCCGAAGGCAGGTATCCACCACGCGTGGTTCACGTCGTTGCTCGTCATGTTCATGATCACGCGACGATCCTTGACCATCACCAACGGCTCCTGGGCACCGACCACATCCTGGCCGATCTCGAACTGCTCCTCACGGCGGGTCACGCCAGCACCGCCGAGGCGCTGATACTTATAGTCCCAGGCGAAGCTTTTACCGCGTACCTCGACCACCATGTCCCGACGCTGATCAGCCGGAGGCGCCTCCATCTTGACCAGCAGATCCGTCATCGGAATGCCGACAATCACCAAGGCGACGCACGGGATGGCCGTCCACACCAGTTCCAGCTTGTGGTTACCAGTGAATGTGGCCGGAGCCCGGCCGTCGTCCTTCTTGCGATACTTCCAGATGATCCACACCAGCAGGACCTGCGGCAGGATCAGGAATGGCAGGAACACCAGGAAGCTGAACCGGGTACCTGTATTGACATCACGGGCGATGTCGCTGGCTGGTGCGTCGAAAGCACCGGTGATCGGGGTGGCGACCGAGCCTTTGGGTCCCTTCAACGCATAAAGATCCTGGTTGAACAGCTTGACGTAGCCATCGACCTGGCCGGGAGTCGGAACGGCAGTCTCGGCGGCCGGCAGAGCCACGCAGAACAGCAGAAGCATGGCGAGGATCGTACGGAGCATGTTCAGACCTTCTGCCCAGCGGCATCAAGAAGCACGCCAGCGGCAGCGTCGATGCTGACGGCGGGCTCAAGTGCAAACGACGGATCGCCGCTATCGGCACTGATGAGGACGGTGATGACCCGAGCGCGATCACCAGAATGGGCGGCCTCGTGCAGTTGGATGATCCAGCCGCCGCGAGCTTCGGGAAGCTTGGCGGCACGCCTGAGCAGGAGACGTTCCGCTGTTTCCGCCCCGCTGGCGGCCTGCACCAGCCAGGAACGGGCGGCTGCAGAGCGTCGGGAACCTTCGTTCGCGGCGACGGCCATCAGCGGGTGCAGACGTTCGTGCTGTTCGACCAAGTACGGCGGGGTGCGCGGACCATCAGCAATCGCGCCGGGCTGCGGAATCTGCGCCTTGATCGCCGGCTTGTCATCCTCGACATAGACTGGTTGGCCTTTCTGCCAGGCCTCGCGCACAAAATGCGTGACAGCATAGCGATCGGACGCCTCAAGGTTGGCGAAACCGGGCATCCCCTGGCCATAACCCTTGGTGAGGGTCAGGTAGAAGCCATACGGGCCACCGCCCCAGTCGGCATGATAGCCTTCGGTGTGGAAGTTGCGTGGAGCCGGATTTGAGCCGGTCATGTTCTGGTCGCCATTGGGACCGTGACACGAAGCGCAGTTCTTGAGATAGACTTGCTGGCCACGATCCAGCACCGCCTGAGAGCGGTCAGCGATCAGGGCCGGATGATCGATCGGCTTGGCTGTTTCGGTAGGTGCGAAATCGACCACGCCGGCGTCACGTCCGTGCTGCATGCCGACGAACAGCCAATGGAAGAACACCCACGACATAGCCGCGGTGGATACGACGACGCCGATCGTCCACAGAAGCGGATGGGAGAACTCGCGGGCCTTGTTGGGGGCGGGGTGGCTCATCAGTGGAGGTGCTCCGCATTGATCGCAGGCAGCAGGCGTACGTCGCCATACGGCACCAGGCCGCGACGGCGCCAGTAGCGGACAGCAAGGAGGAAAGAACCGGCCAGGAAGCCCAGCGCGACCATGGCTTCGGGGCCGACCGGATGACGGTAGTGGTTTGGGGAGAATGCCGGGATGATCAGCCAGTGAATCTCCAGCCAGCTGCCGAAAAGGATGCAGACACCGGCGGTGCTCAAAGCCCACGGTTTGGTGCGCAGGGATTGGCTCATCAACAGAGTGAAGGGGATGGCGCAGCGCAGCACGACTTCAACCACGGCCTGGGTTCCATAGCCATGCTGAGCACGCATCAGGTACCAGAACGTCTCTTCGTCCAGGTTGGCGAAGCCGATGATGGTGTACTGGACGTAGGAGATGTAGGCCACGATGCATGACCAGGCGATCATCCAGGTAGCGAGATCCTTGCGCAGGTGCGGAGCGACCACTTGGTGCAGCCCCTTGCCGGAACGGCCCAGCCAGACCAACAGGATGGCCGTGCAGCCAAGGAAGGCGTGGATCGCCGCGATCAGGCAATAGCCGCCGAACACCGCACTGACCCACTGTACATGCAAGGTCAGCAGGGTGTCCCACATCAGCATGGTGAACGTAGGAACCAGCAGGACCAGGGAGATGACCGACCAGCGTACCAGCCGGGCGCGGCCGGCTTCGTCGACAACCGTGCCAAGCCGGGCCAGGCCGCGGGCCAGGACCAGCAGGACGCAGAGAATGGCGGCAACGGTGGCGAACCAGCGCGTCTCGCTCATCCACAAAGCTTTGCTGCCATGCGGGTCGCGAAACAGGCTGTCGCGGGCGGGATTGCCGTGCGCCCATTCATAGATGAAGGGTATGCCGAATGAACCGATCGCGAGCAGGGCAAGGATGGCAAGCGGCAGGCCGGCTCCGACCCCCTGCATGACATTTTGCAGCGGCACGGTCCAGCGCGCTCCGCACAGGGCATGGACTGCGAGGAAGAAGATCGAGCCGACGGCTAGCCACAGCGGCAGCATCAATCCGGCAAGCAGTGACGACCAAGCCCGTGGCGCTCCCCCTTCGACAAAGAAGCAGGCCGTGAATGCCGCGATGCCGATGGCGCAGACGGCCCAGGCGACCGGGACAAGTTTTGAGTCGTGCATGACCGGCGTATTGAGCCGGTCGAGACGGTTGACGTGCGAGCTCACTTGCCGTCCTCCGGCGCGGGCCAGCTTGGACCGATGTATTCAGGCACCGCAGGCGGTGCAGGGATGAACTCACTGCCGTCGCCCGCGCTGCCGATGGCGGCAAGCGC
>JBBQCI010000079.1:0-18307 GCA_038318565.1 Planctomycetota bacterium | reverse complement strand
GCGGGCACCATGCTCCACCCCGGAGCGCAGGGCGCGCAGCGCCCGAGCTCCGGATCGAATAGGTCCTGACCACAACCCGCGCCGCGCTCGCCACGCGGACGGACAGGGGATTGCACGCGCAATCGGGCCTCCGGTACGGCGTTCAGCCCCGGCACCCCCCCGGGTACCTCCCTCCGACCGGCTCATCGGACAGTCTATCCCCGCAGAGTTCCGCGCTGTGGTCGGCAGGGAGCCGCGGCCGTGGCGAGGCTCCCTGGCGCAGGCGGTGCGCGGTCTGGCCCCGCGCCTGGTCCATGTCCCATGGCCGCTGGAGTGGTTTGCTTACGGCACGATCTGCGCCGCGCCGCCGGTGCGCCGTGGAGCGGCGTCGCCCGCGGCTCTACCGCCAGCCGAAATCCTCGCCAGCCTGCCAGTGCATCTTGAGGACCGCGGCGAGTGCCTGGAGCGCAACGCGGTCAGCGCTGGCGGTGACGGATTCATCGATCTTTCCGCCACGTTCGGCCCGCCTCGCGACCACCGCATCGCCTGGCTGCTGGCCGAACGCGAAGACCGTATCGCTGCCGCTGCGGCGCTCGCCACAGCTGCACGCCGCACGAGGGACCGGTCTGCACGCACTCCAACGGCACCCAGCCCTCACGTCCGGGACACAGCAGCGCCAGCCACTGCCGCACTGGCAGCGGCGCCACGCCGTCGCACAGACCGGTATCCGCCAGGCCGCGTGCCAGCCAGGCCCGGCGCAAGCGATCGCGCAGGCCATCGGGATTGAGTGGCAGGCCGAGCCAATCCGGCGGCAGGGCTAGGCTGTGGCGGTCGTGGCCCGAGCATAGCGCCCATTGATCCATCGGGCGCAACCGATTGTCGCCGTCCTCCAGCCGACACAGCGGTTCGCTGCCATCGGCCCACAGCAGATTGTCATCGCTGGCGTTGCCGCTGCATCGCGATTGGTCCGGCATCAACTGCAGTGCCTCACGACCGCAGCCGAGCAGCGTCAGGCGTTCGCGGTCAGCGGTATGAATGAACAAAGCGCCGTCGCCCCACACCTGTTCGCAGCGGTTGGCCGTCGTCTCGGCGCTTGGTGTCTCCCAGGCGCGTGGCTCGTCCCAGGCCAGCGCGGTCCACGGCGTCGACCACTGACCGTCGCCTTCGTCGCGCCATACCGGCGTCCACGGATCGGCCGCGGTGATGACTGGGGCGACGCCGTCGGCGACGAAGGCAAGCGGCCGCTCAGCGGTGCCACCGTGGATCGGGGCCAGCGTTTCGCGGTAGATGCCGGACGCGAGTACGACCGTGTCGCCGGCGCGGGTCAGCGCCACTGCAGCGGCCAGGGAACGCAACGGCTGACGCGGACCGCCATCCGCCCGGTCGTCGCCGGCCAGGGGATCGGTGTGTCAGGTCGACGCGGTCCGGGGCGACTCGCTCACCCGGGCGATGGCCCAGCTGGCGTAGGCGCGCTTCACTGGATCGCTGGCCTCGGCCAATTCGCGCAGGGTCGGCAGGCTGCTCAGGTCAGCGCTGAGGCAGGCCGCCAGGGGATCTACCAGGGTAGGCAAAGACTGGCGAAAGGCCCACCTGCGCGACTACGGTTGTCCTCACGGCTGGCGTGACGATCCATGCCGGCTGGCGAAGTGCCCGGGCGTGATGCCGACCCGCTGGCGGAACACGCGGGCAAAATAAAACACGCTGGCGAAGCCGCAGGCCTCGGCGACTGCGGCCTGCGTGGCGGCGGAGTTCGCCAGCATCTGCTTGGCCTGCTCGATGCGCACGCGGATGAGGTCCTCCACCGGGCTGACCTGGAAGAAGCCGCGGTAAAGGGCGCAGAAGCGGTTCTCGCTCAACCCCAGGCGTTTGGCCATGCCGGCCACCCGCCAGGGCTCGCGGTACTCGGCATGGAGGCGGGCGCGGAAGTCCTGGAAGCGGGGCCGCCACGCCAGTTCGCCCCGCGTCGGTCCCCGGCGGCCAGCATGGATGGTACTCGCCCGGGCCAGGGCCAGCAGCAGCAGTTCGATGCGGCAGCGTTGGGCATCCTGGCAGAAGGCCTCATTGTTGCGCTGGTCGCGCTGGACCTCCTCCAGCAGGCTGCCCATGACATGGGCGTCGCCAACGTGGAAGAGCGTGTTGAGCGGCAACTGATAGCGCCGTAGCAGGGCCGGCACCAGCCCGCCAGCGAGGTGGATGTAGTCGTTGCGAAAGCCGTCCGCCGCCTGCGGCACCGAGCCGTGCCAGTTGGGGAAGTCCGGGGTGTTGATCAGGCAGTCGCCGGGGCCGCCCCGCTGTCGGCCCGCGCTGGTCAGGGCGAGGAAGGGCGTGGTGAAGCACATGATGAGGTAGTCGCCGGAACCCTGCGGACGATTGCAGATCCAGTCGGGGCGGTGGCGCGAATCCACCCCGTAGGTACGGATCGCCAGGCTCTGATCAGGAGTCCCAGCGGCGGGGCTGCGTCTGCTCGTCATGGTGGGATTGTGCAAAGAGCCGGTTCGAACGTCCATTGATAACCCGGTGCGATCCTCGTTAGGATGCTAGTACCCAACCACATCCTGCCACGCGGCGCACGCCGAGGCAGCCCGGAGGAATCCCATGCGCATCGCCACCATCACCGGCAAGTTCCAGGGCACCGTCGCCGAGCGGCCGGATCCGCGACCAAAAAAAGACATCGTGGTGGTGAAGGTCCATGCTGCCCCGATGTGCACCGAATACACCATGTTCCGCGACGGAGAGGTCTACGACCGCCTTGGACACGAGGCCGCCGGCGAGGTGGTGGCGGTGGATCGCTGCAGTCGGCTCAAGGTCGGCGACCGGGTCATCGTGCAGCCCCAGAGCGCCTGCGGCGGCTGCCCGCTCTGCCGCTCCGGGGCCTTCATCCACTGCACCAGCAATCGCGACCTGCTGGGCGAAACCGGCAGCGCCGCCGGCATCGGCACCATGGCCCAGTACCTGCTGCAGTCAGAGGCCTACCTGACGCCCATCCCGGAGGGGCTAGGTTATGAGCACGCCGCCATGGCCTGCTGTGGTCTCGGACCCACCTTCGGTGGGATGCAGGCGATGCAGGTAGATGCCTTCGACACCGTGCTGATCAGCGGCCTCGGCCCGGTGGGTCTGGGCGGAGTCATCAATGCCCGCCAGCGCGGAGCCCGCGTCATCGGCGTCGATAGCAATCCCTACCGCGCCGAGCTGGCGCGTCGTCTGGGTGCGATGGCGGTCATCGATCCGCGGCAGGAGCAGGCCGCCCAGCAGGTGCGCGACCTCACGGGTGGGCGCGGCGCCGACAAGGCCCTAGAGACCAGCGGCACAGCGGTATCCAAGCCGTTCCTTCTCGATGTCGTACGCCGCCGGGGCCAGATCGCCTTCATTGGTTGGAAGGGCCAACTCGACGTCGACACCATCATCCAGAAGGGCCTCACCCTACACGGGGCCTGGCACTACAATCACCACGATGTCCCGCGCCTGCTGCAGGTAATCCAGGGCGTCAGCAGCCAGCTCGACCAGTTGATTACCCATCGCTTCCCCCTGGACCAGGTGCAACAGGCCTGGGAGCTGCAGGTCGGCGGCCAGTGCGGAAAAGTCATCCTCCAGCCCTGGGCGTGACGGTCATGCCTGCTGGATTTCGGCACTCGGTGGCTGCCTGGTGTTTCCAACGTCCAGAGGTGGGCTGGAGCCTGGCGCAAGTGGCGCAGGCCGCCCGTACCTGCGGCTGCGTCAGCGTGGAACTGCTGCTGCCGGAGCAGATCCCCGCTGTCGCCGCCCTGGGTTTGGGCTGCGCCCTCACCCAGGTCGACCTTGGCCCTCTGCCGCCCTTCGCCCGTGGTTTCAACAACCCACGTCAGCGCAGTGAGGCGCTGCGCGCCACCCGTCACGCCATCGCCGGGGCCGCCGCGCATGGCTCGCCGAATGTCATCGCTTTCAGCGGACTGCGGCAGCGGGATCCCGACGACCCCGCCGCCGGCGAGATCGACGAGGACGAAGGCTCGGCTAGTTGCATCGCCGGCCTCAGCGCGGTGGCCCAGGACGCCGAGCGCGCCGGAGTCACCCTCTGCTTCGAGATGCTCAACAGCCTGGCCGATCCCGATCCGATGAAGGGGCACCCCGGCTACCAGGGCGACGATCTGGACTGGTGCGCCCGTATTGTGCGGGCGGTGGGTTCGCCGCGGGTGAAGCTGCTGCTGGACGTGTACCACCTGCAGCTGATGGAGGGCAACCTCATCCAGCGCATCCGCACCTACGCCGAGCTCATCGGCCACGTCCACGTCGCTGGCTGCCCCGGGCGCGGCAATCTGGACGACGGCCAAGAGATCCACTTCCCCGGCGTCGTCGCTGCCCTGCACGCTTGTGGCTATGACGGCTTCATCGGCCACGAGTTCCTGCCGGAGGGCGATCCCTTGGTCGCCTTGCGCCAGGCAGTGGCAATCTGCGGCGGAGCGCGGCCATGAGGCCCCGCTTCGCCCTCGGCAGCTGGGCCTTCTCCTTCGGCCCCTTTGCCGCTGCTCCGTGGAGCTTCGACGCGTTCTGCGACTACGCCCGGGACGCCGGCTACGACGGGGTCGAGATCAACGGCTTCCGCCCTCATCCTCATCCCGACGACTACGCCAGCGCTACCGCCCGTCGCGAGCTGGCGCGCAGGATAGCCGGGCGCGGCCTGGGAATCTCGGGCTATGCCCCGGATTTCACCGCCACTCCGCCGGCCGAGTGCCAGACCGCAGACTACCTCGACAGTCTCGCCCGCTGCCTCGACTTCTGCGGCGATCTGAACATCCGCGTGTTGCGCGTCGATACCGTGAGCCCACCGGCCGCACTCGCGCCGGCGGACTACGAACGCCGTTTCGCCGCCCTCTGCCGCACCTGGCAGGCCGCTGCCGAACGCTGCTCCGCCGCCGACGTGACCCTGGTGTGGGAGTTCGAGCCGGGATTCTGGCTGAACAAGCCGAGCGAGATCCTACGCCTGCTGCGCAGGGTCGCGCACCCCAGTTTTCAGGTCCTCTTCGATAGCAGCCACGCCCACCTCTGCGCTGGCGTCGGAGCCCGCCAGAGCGGCAAACACGAAGTCCTGGCTGGCGGCGCGCTAGAGCTCGCCCGGCTCCTGCTCGGCCGCATTGGACACCTCCACCTCATCGACAGCGACGGCACGCTGCACAACGGCGAGACTAGCACCCACGCGCCTTTCGGCAGCGGACAGCTGGATTTCCCAGCTCTGCTGCAGGCCCTGCGTCCCGACCTCGGGCGCCTGGAGTGGTGGTGCTTCGACTTCTGTTTCTGCCCCAGCACCGAGCACGACGCCCGTCTGGCCATCCCCTTCATGCGCCAGGTCCTCGCTGGTCTGGACGCCGGAGGCACGTCATGAGTGTGCTGGTCCGCGATGGTGTGCACCTGCACTATGAACTGCGGGGCGAGGGGCCGCCGCTGCTCCTGCTCATGGGCCTGGGCGCGGGATCGGATCGCTGGGAAGCCCATGTCAGTGCGTACGCCCGCCACTTCCGCTGCATCCTCCTCGACAACCGCGGGGCCGGCGCCTCGGATACTCCGCCCGTCGCTTACAGCACGCGCGAGATGGCCGAAGACGCTGCCGCCGTCCTCGACGCCCTGGGCATCGGCAGCACGGCGGTGGCGGGCATTTCAATGGGCGGCGCCATCGCCCAGGAACTCGCTCTGGCCCAGCCGGAACGGATCAGCCGCCTGCTGCTGGTCTCAACCTGGGCCCGCTGCGATGCCTATCTCCACGGCGTGTTTGCACATTTCAGTCAAATGCGCGCCATCTGCACGCCGGAACAGTTCGCCCTGCTACTCCAGCTGTGGATCTTCGCCCCGGCCTACGTCGAGCGGCAGCAGCAGGATCTCGCACAGGCCCGGCGGGCGGCCGTTATCGACTACATGCCCCTCGACAGCTTCGCCGCCCAGTGCGCCGCCTGCAGCGGACACGACAGCACGTCACGCCTTGCTGGACTGGGGGTGCCCACCCTGCTGACCGTCGGCGAGCAGGACATCTTCACCCCGCCGCGCTGTACCGATGAGCTCGCTCGTCTGCTGCCCGCGCGTCAGGTGCTGAGCTTCCCGGGCTGCGGCCATGCCCACCACTGGGAGGACCTGGAGCGCTTCAACTCCCAAAGCTGCGCCTTTCTGCGCAGCGGGACCCTGGCGCCATGAGCGACATCCGCTTCGGCTGCCAGCTCTATACTTGGCAGATGTCTGGAGAGCGTTTTCGCGGTCGCCTCGATCACATCGCGCGCATCGTGCGCCAGGCCGGCTTCGCCGGCATTGAGCCGGAGCTGGGCATGCTCGGCGCCTATACTGATCCCGCACGGCTGCACGACCTGCTCGCTGCGGAAGGCCTGGAGTTGGGCGCCCTGACCCTGGTCGCCGACTGGCGCCAAGCCTGCGAGAGCGCCCAGGAACGCGCCGACGCCGAAACTGCTCTGACCATCCTCGCGCAGTTCCCCGGCGCCCTGCTCGTGCTCTGCCAGATGCCCGGTGCCGATCGTCGCGAGCTGCGCCAGCGCCAGGAAAACACGCTGGCCTGCCTCGACGCGGTCGCGCAACGCGCCGCCGAACGCGGCATCGTCAGCGCATTCCATCCCAATTCCCCTGCCGGATCCGTCTTCCGCAGCCCCGAGGACTACCGCCTGCTGCTGCCGGAGCTGGCCCGCCGTGGCCTTGGCTTCGCTCCCGACAGCGGCCATTTGTACAAAGGCGGACTTGATCCCGGAGCCGTTGTCGCCGACGCTCGCGACCTCGTCCGTCACGTCCATTTCAAGGACCTCGACCGCAGCGGCGCCTGGGTCGGGATGGGCGCGGGGAGGTCGGATTTCCCCGGCCTCGTCCGCCAGCTCTCCCACCAGGGCTACCGCGGCTGGATCATGGTCGAAGAGGAATCCCCGGCCGCTGCCGACGATCCCGATCAGGCGACGCAGCAGAACGGGACGTATGTCCGCAACACTCTCAGCAAGGAATGCGCGCCATGAACAGCACCAGTACCTCCACTCCCTGGCTCGATCTTCCCGCTGGCGGCGGCCCGGGCGATGGCAAGCGCATTGTGCTCATCTCCGGCGACGAGGAGTATCGCTCCGAGGAGTCTCTACCGATGCTTGCCGGCATCCTGGCGCAACACCATGGCTTCAGCTGCCGGGTGCTCTTCGCCATCGACGCGACCAGCGGCTGCGTCGATCCCGGCTGCCAGACCAACATCCCCGGGCTGGAGGCCTTGGCTGACGCGGATCTGCTAGTGATCGCCACCCGCTTTCGCGAACTGCCCGACGCCCAGATGGCCCACATCGATGCCTACGTGCGCTCTGGCCGGCCGCTAATCGGCCTGCGTACCGCGACCCACGCCTTCCATTATCAGCGCAACCCGGACAGCATCTTCGCTCATTACGGCTTCGCCAGCAATGCCCCCGGCTGGGAGGGCGGCTTCGGCCGGCGGGTGCTGGGCGAGACCTGGGTCAACCATCACGGCGAGCATGGTGTCGAAGGCACCCGCGGCGTGGTCGAGCCGGCCAGTGGCAGTCATCCCATCCTGCGCGGTGTCAGCGACGTCGTTGGCCCCACCGATGTCTACTCCGTTCGCGACCTACCGCCGGATGCCGTCGTGCTCATGCGCGGCCTGGTGACCCGTGACCTCAGTCCCGACAGCTCGCCGGTACAGGACGCCAGGAATAGCAGTCCCATGCCGTTGGTCTGGCTGCGCCGCGTGCGCAACGAACAGGGGGTCGAGACCCGGGTGCTGTGCAGCACCATAGGCGCCTCGGTTGACTTCGCCTGCGCCGACCTGCGCCGATTACTGGTGAACGCCTGCTATTGGCTAACCGGGCTTGGCGAGCGCATCAAGCCGGACGGCCTAGTCGAACCGCTCGCCCCCTACCGGCCGTCCTGGTTCGGCGAAGGCCGATACCGACCCGGGCAGAAACCCGCCGACGTAGACCCGCGAGGATGAAGGGACGACGGGCGTTGATCACCACGCAGTGAGGTTGCGCCGCCACCCGCTGGGCCGCTGGCCCGTCACCGCCAGGAAGGCGCGGCTGAAGGCGGGCGCATCCATGCCGATGGCCTCGGCCGCAGCGCGATCGGTGGCCCCGGCCGCCATCAGGCGCTGGGCGTGGGCGATGCGCCGAGTGCGGATCCAGCGTGCTGGGGCACAGCCGCTGCGCTGGCGGAAGCGGTGGTCGAGGGCGTCGACGCCCAGGCCCAGGCGATTCGCCACCGTCGCCAGCGGCCAGGGCTCCTCGGGATTCGCGTCCACCAACCGACCAACAGCCAGCAGCAGGTCGCCATCCGCGAGGCCTTGACTGCCGATCCACAGCGCCAGCTCGGCCAACGCGCGGGCAAGTTGCCAATCCCAATCGGCGCCTGCGTCCAGCACGCTGGCGATGGCCTCGTCGAAGCGGGCGAGCATGGAGGCAGGTGGGCGGGGCTCGACCAGTAGGCCGTCCTCGAGCTGGGCGGCGATGCGCTCAGCCCAGGGCCCCGTCAGCATCAGATAACGACAGGTCCAGGGCGTGCCCGCCGGCACCCGATTGCGCAGCTGGCTACCCGGCGCATAGGCGGCAAAGGTGCCCATGCGGTGGACGATGTCCCGGCCATGGACTGAGGTCTGACACCTGCCACCGCTGGTGTGAACTAGGATGAGGCAGCGCAGCTGGCCATCGTGGTCGTGATCGCCAGGAGCACGCGACTCATCAACGACTGAGAGCTGACTAAGGCCAAGCGCCAGGGCCGTACCGGCAAGTGGCGAGGCGATTCGGCAGCGCATGCGGAACGTGGTATCGGCGGCGCGGAAAGCGCCATCGCGGAGGCAGGCCGCACTCCGCACTCCGCATCCTGACTGACGGAGACCTCCCCATGATCCGCACCGCCATCGCTAGCAGCTTGCTCGCCAGCAGCCTCGCCGCCGTCGAACCCATCGAACCCGCCGAATCCTCCCGGCCCCTGGTCGGCTTCTACTTGCACGCCTGCTGGAAATTCGCCCATCCCTACGCGGTGCGCAGCTGGAGCCCTGACGACTACCGTGGAATGTTCCGCCTGCTGCGTCGCCTGGACTTCGACACTGTAATGCTGTGGCCGGTGGTGGAGGCTATCCCCATGCCGCTGTCGCCGGCGGATCGCGTCGACCTGCAGCGGTTCCGCAGCACTATCGCCGATGCCCAGATCGCCGGCCTGCGCTGCTGGCTGACTCAATGCGCGGCCCTCGGCAGCGATCCGTCGATCGCTGGGAAACCGTGGCTTGAACGCAATTTCTACCCAGCAAAACACATCGTGCGTCTTGATGATCCCGCGCAGCGCCAGGACTACTTCGCCCACCGCGCCGCGATCATGGGCGAACTGAACAACGCCGACGCCTACGTCACCATCGACGGCGATCCGGGCAGCTATCCCGGCGCGACGCCCGCCGACTTCATCGCCGTCTTCCGCGCTGACCGCGCCACCATCGCCGCCGTCGGTACCCATCCGCACGAGCAACAAGTGGTGCCCTGGCTGTGGGCGGGCTGGGGCCAGCCCTACATGGACGGGCAGATCTGGAATACGGATCCAGCGCCGTGGCTGAAGGCTGAGGCCGAGGCCCTGGCGGCGGCGCGAACGGAACTGGCACCGTTCAGCGTGCTGCCTGGCCGCCACGCCACCACCCAACACCACAACTACCGGCGCTGCATCGAAGCCGTGGAGGCCACTGGCCTGGTCGGCGAAGCCGTGACGTTCCTCTACCAGGCGATCGAGTTCGAACCAATCCCGCCCGCGATCGAACCCGCCTTCGAACGCATCCGCTCCATGATGCGCCAAGAGGCCGCGGGCATCCGCAGCGGCCGCGGCGTCTTCGGCAATGCCCAGCAGCCGCTGCTGCAGCTGCCCAACCTATGGTTCTTCGCCCGCGCTGCCCGGGATCCGGCCTACCTCGATCGTCGCGACGACGAGGTCTTTGTCGATCTGGCGACGTTTCTCGGCGGCGATCCCGCGTTGCTGTGCCCGGCCTGGCGCAGCTTAACGACGACCGTGGCCGACCTGCCGGCCGATCTGCCGCAACGCCTCCGATCCAGCCAACTGGGGCCGGTCGCCAACGAGCTGCCCGGCGGCGCCGCCCGCTATCTCGACCTCCTCGCCCGTCAGGTGGAGTGCCGTCGCGCCTGCCTGCTCGCCAGCGCAGCTTCGCCCACCAACGACACCGATGCGGTCGCGCGCTGCGTCGCCGGCTGCGCCGCCATCATCGCCTGGTGGCAGGACAACCAGTACGTCTTCGATGGCGCCGAGGGCGTGGTCTTCCGCTGGCCGCACGTTCACGTGGGCCTGTGCCGCGAGTTCGGCGCCTGGGTGCAGGCAAACCAGGAGTGGCTGCGCCATCAGCGGCCTGCCATTCTCGCCGGTTTGGCAGGCGTCCTGCCGGCAGAGCAGCTCGCCGCGCGCCTCACCGATCTGCTGGGAACACCATGAGCCCCGCCGACCGCGCCTGGGAGTTCCTCGGCACCACCGCCGGCCTGGGCACCTGCGCCGCCCTCGCGGTGCAGGCCTGGCAGGCCTGGACTGGCCCACCGCCGACACTGTCCACGTTCTTCCTCGGTGCCTTCCTCGGCGTCTTCATCTTCTGGACCGCCTACGGCTGGCGCTTCCGCCGCCCGGCCCTGTGGCTGACCAACGGCCTGGCTCTGGTCTTCCATTTGGCGCTCTGCGCGGCGTGCTGGCGCTGACGGCGGCGAGGCTCAGCCCGGAAGCGCTGGCCGGAGCGGAGGATCGAAGGGCCGCCAGGCGAGTTGGCTCCAACTCCCGGGCCCATCGCGGTATTCAACGCCCAAAGCACCATCACGGTGGTCGTAGCAGCGCAGACTGAGAAAGAAGCGCTCATCGATGACGATCTCACAGACGCTGCCGCCGTGCTCCACAACGCAACCGGTGGCGTTGTTGCCGTCGTCCGGCGAGCCGGCGGGACCGCGGTCCACCGCGTCGGGGCGGCGCTCCCAGTGGACCAGGTCGCGGCTGACGTGATGGGCGATCGACGGCATGCACATGTGGAAGAGATGCCACGTGCCCTCGTGGAAGAAGGGGAAGGTGTCGCCGCTGAGGCCAGCTTCCGGGGCGAAGAACGGATTCATGGACGCACCCGCACACTGACGTCGGAAAAAGCGACGGCCCCATCATTGGCGAAGATCCCCAAAGCGCCGGCGACGTGCTGATGGATGCGGCTCGACAAGGCGATCTCGCCATCGGCGTAAGCCACCAGGCAGCTGCCGCTGATCAGGACCTGCAGATTCACCGGCCGACCGGGCACGATGGTCAGCGGACGTTCGCCCAGGGCAGGCCCGTCGCCTGGGCGAGGCCAGCGGTCGAGGACTAGGCGCTGACGGCCCGGCTCTAGGCGCAAATGGAAGCCGTCGTTGCCATCCGCACTCGCACGCAGGAGCAGACCGGCTGAACTCACCCCCGCCGCCATGGTGACGGTGGCCTTGATCAGGCAGTCGTCCGGCATGGTACCAAACAGGGCCGTACTCAGACGACCTGTGGCATCCGTCGCCTGACCTTGCCAGGAGCCGAGCACCGGCTGCGCCGCCGGCAGGGACAGGTGACGAGTGAAGGAACCCGCCAACCCCTCCGGCAGTCGACTGGCAAGAGTGCCATCCGCCCGCTGCACCACTTCATGGACAACGAGGTCGCCGCCCCACTGGCAGCCGTGGTCGTCGCGGTCCTGCTCCCGGGTCGCCAGCCAACCGATGGCGTAGCGCCGGGCGCCGTCGCTGGCCGTCTTGGCCGCATACCAGGCGCGGGTGTCGAGGGCGTCGTCCACCGGGCAGAGCCACGGCCCGCGCAAGCTGCGGGCCATGCGGTAGCGGGTCTGGCAGCGCTCGCTGAATTCGCTGAACACCAGGTACCACCAGCCGCCCATGCGGAAGAGGTCGGGGCATTCGTGGGTGAAGAACTGCTGCGGATCCCAGAAGGGTTCGCGCACCGTCCAGGTCTGCAGATCGGGGCTGCTGGCGTAGGTAACGCAACCGCGGTGGCGGGCTGGGCCGCTGCGGCGCCGTGCAGCCAACAGCATGCCCCACCCGCCGGCCTGCTCATCGCGGAAGACGAAGGGGTCGCGCCAGTCGTCGGGTTCGTAGTCGGCTGGGGCGATGAAGCTGAATCCGGGATCCTTGGTCCAGGCCTGTAGGTCGGGGCTGCTGGCATGCAGCACCGCCTGCTGGGGTTTTCCGATGGCGACGAGGTGTGGATTGTGGCCGGTGTAGAAGGCGTGGTGGACGCTCTGGTCCTCGATCACGCAGCCAGTGTAGACCCACTGGTCCTGACTGCCGACCGGGCCTCGCGGGATGGCCTCGCCGTGGTCGTGGTAGGTGACGAAGTCGCGGGTGTTCAGGTGCCACCAAGGCACACCTTCGCCGTGACCACCGGTGTCACGCCAGTCCTGCAGGTAGAAGAGGTGGAAAGTCCCCTGCCAGAAGCAGGGGATGACATCAGCAGCTGCGCCCACCGCCGGGCGGAAGAAGATGGACATGGATGACTCCTGGCCGCATCCTAACGCCATGCGTCCGCGATCGCCATGCCGGTCGCGGACATCCGACTGGATGGATTGGACAGTCGCGGCATGATGACAGTGGAGCCAGCATGCATCGCGACGACAGCGGCCTCTTCCTCTGGCGTCCCGACACCAGCAGCGGTGAGCAGCGCGTCCTGGTTCTCGCCAGTGGTGTCTACCCGGTGGCAGAGGACATCAGCTACCAGCATCCAGGACCGGCCTTCACCCGGATATTCCACTTCATCCGCGGATCGGCCGAGCTCTGCCTGGGACGCCGCCGTCTCGCCCTGAATCCAGGACGGACCTGGCTCCTCCCCAGTGGCCGCTCCTTCGCCGTGCGCTATGCCGCCGGCTCCCGCTTCCACTACTTCCACCTCCGCTGGCTGGATGCCCTTAGCCAAGACGTTTTCTCCACCCTGGGTGAACCCGATGGCCGTGACCTGGGTCCCCTCGCCGAGCTGCTCTGCGCCGCCCACGGAAACGATGGGGAGGGTGCGTCCCGGAATTGGCAGCCGCTCCTGCTCGCCGTAGCCGCTTGCTTTCAGCCGGAACGTGCCGTGACCGCAATCCGCGGCGAACGCCATCGCGAGCTGATCGCCCACGTCCTGCGCCACGCCGGCAACGGCCAGAACGTCGCCGCCCTCGCTAGGCGCGAGGGCCTCAGCCCCGCCGCCCTCTCCAAACGCTTCCAGCGCGATACCGGCATGGGCCTCAAGCGCTGGCTGCTGCAGACCGCCATGGAACGTGCGCGGGAATTGCTCGCGGACGGAGCCCTGCCGGTGCAGACGGTAGCGGAGCGCCTCGGCTACGCTGATCCCTTCCATTTCCAGCGTGTCTTCAAGCAGGTCGTAGGCATGACCCCGAGCGCCTTCCGCCGTTCGTTGCGCATGGAAAACCTAGATTAGCGCAGTCCGCAGATCTGCCGGGCTCTGGAGCGAAGCGCGTCTGGTCGTTGCCACCGACGGACGTCTACCCCTGCCGGTGGCACCGCCCACCGAGGCAGCTCTGCATGCGGAACGGGTCCTATAATCCAGTTCACCTCGACCTCAGCCGACTACCGCCTGGTTTGGTCAGTCAGCGCACGCCCTCAGATGCGAAGGCCTCACGCATGTCCGCAAGAACAGATTGGGATCTCGAAACGGCACGGATTCATGGTCATCGTCCGGGATCCTGAAGCGTCAGATGGTGGATGATCAGCGCCGTGCCACGGCCGACGGCCAGCGCCAGCCGGGTGTCCTCGCCCAGGCTCGCGGGAAGCTCGACCACGGCGGCCGCCTGACCCACACCCGCGATCCGCAGGTGCTGGCCGTCACGCTCCAGGTGTAAGCGCTGGCGTCCCACCGGTGGCGAGAGCGACGGAACCGCGTCCATCGCTTGTCCGATCCCGCCCAGGGCCAAGCCGAAACCGCTGACGCCGGGCGGGGTCTCGGCCGGAACCAGCCCGATGACCAGGCCGGCGCCAGGTCGGGTGATGTCGATCTCCAGGTCTGCCGACCAACTCCGACCCACAGCCCACTCCAGACAGGCGACAACGCGCTCCTGCGGGCCGTGGCTGTCCCAGATCCGGTCAGGCGCACCCAGGTGCCATGGACCGACGGGGATGGGCCAGGGACAGTGCCGGGCAAGGACGCGGTTGCGACGCTGGCTTTCACTCCACACCATCGCGGTGGCCCACAGCGTGTCCGGCCGCGGCAGCGACAGGTTCCACGCGTCGGCAGTGGGGCCGCCATCCTGGCGCGGATCACCGGGATCGGTCCAGCCCAGCGACCCCGGCACGATACGCCAGCCGGCCGGATCGAGGGGCCGCGCCAGGTCGACGCGGTAGAGCCGCTGCACCGCGCTAGGATCGTTGATGCTGGGGATCTGCCAGGTACTGAGGAAGGCGGCGCCGTCGCTCACGAAGCCACCGCCGCCCTCTTCCTGATTGCGCGCCAACTCTGGCGCCGTCAGCACGGCAGCGTGGTCGAGTTCGTGCTCCAGGTCGGGCAGAATCAGCCCGCGCCACGCGAGGTCCTGCTCGCCGTGGTTCCACAGTGCCAGCCAGCTGCCATCAGCGCGCGGGAGGAGCCGCCAGTAGATGGCACGGTCGTGATGCTGGCGCCCGGGCAGGTCGCGCAGGAGAAAGCGGCGTCGACCAAGCGCCGGCGAAGGAACGGCTGTGCGAGCGCAGGATCGCCAGCCCGATGTGCGACCAGTCGGCGAAGCCATTACTGCCATCCACCACGCTAACTGCCAGACAGGGCGTGCCATCGCGGTCGTGGAAGGGGAAGGGATTGCCGGCATAGGTCAGACCCCAAGGAAGCGGATCGGCGGCGATGCCCTGGTCGTGCCAGCTGCCGTCGGCAGCGCGGCGGAAGGCCAGCACGCGTGAATAGGAACCGGCCCGACCGCCGCCGAACTGCTCATCGACCGAATAGAACGCGGTGAACTGCCAGAGCGTGCCGTTGGCATCCGCCACCACCCCGGAGTTGTTCTGTGGTGCGCAGCGGACATCGCTCGGCGTCCCGCTGCCGGCTGCGACCGAGTCTGGCTCATCGCCTGGGGCTACGGCCACTGGTTTGCGCCCACGGCGCAACTTGCTGCAGCCCGCGCCGCCTGCCTCGCCGCCGGGCTGGAGTGCGAAGCGCTGACCATGCCGCTTGGGCATCCTGGCGAATCGCTGGGCCTGACCGACACCGCGTTTCCCCTGAGTCCGCCGACGCATTGGCGCCTGGCTGAGGACCACCTGGCGCGCCACTTCTGCGGCACCTCGCTGCATGCGCCGGCGACGGCGGAGAACATCGCCGCCATCCGCGCTCTGGCTGAGCTGGGCTTTCGCGAGGTGCTGCTCGATGACGACTGCCGACTCGCCCGCTCGCCCGGCGAGATCGGCGGCTGCTTCTGCGCCGAGCACCGGGCCGCTTCCGGGCTGGACGGCGCCGATTGGGAGCGGCTACGCGCTGACGTGGCCGCACGCCGGGCGACACCGCTGGTCCGTGCCTGGCTGGAGCGCCAACAGGCTGAAATGTCCGGCTTCCTCGCCGCCCTCGATGCCGCCGATGCGCGGGTGCGGGTCGGGCTGTGTGTCATGGAACTGGGCGACGAGAAGGCCGGCGTGCCGCTGGCGGCCCTCAGCAGCCGTCGCGTGTGAGTGGGCGAGGGGCACTTCAGCGACGACAACTTCGGCAGCGTCGACGGCTGCTGCGTCGAACTGTTCTCGGCCCTCCCACGAGGCTGGCGTGGTTGGGTCGCCCTGCTTCCACCTCGATGCCCTCAGCCGTTCATTGCCGCCGCTACGCATCGTGCGCGCCGGTGGCGATACGACTGACGCCGAGGCAGCGTTGCGCCAACGTCTACGCGCCATACTCGCAGAGACCGGTGAACGCCGGCAGCGGCTCGCTCCGCTGCTCGGACACCCCTGATCGGCAGCTCAGTTCAAGTCACGGCGCAGGTCAGCGCATGGCGGCCACCGGCGCAGTCGAACCGGCTGCCATCGGGCAGTTGCACTGCGGCGCTGGTGCCTGGCGGCAGCTGGATTTCGCCAGCGAATCGTCCGCCTTCAACCCGCCAGGCGATGGCGGCGCGGCCACGCGGCGTGTCAAGATGTGCCGAGCAGTGCGTCAGGCCGGCGGCCGGTCGCGGCACGATGGTGAAGCAGTCGGCGCCGCAGGCGTCCTCGGCCACCATCAGGCCAGCGAGACGCTCGTAGAGCCAGCTCTGGTAGCTGCCGAGCATCGGATGGCTGTGGCTGTTCATGTCGCCACCGGCGCCGCCCTCCCAGCGCTCCCACAGCGTGGTGGCGCCGTTCTCCAGCATATAGCCCCACGACGGATAGGCGGTGCGGGTCGCCAGAGCGAAGGCCAGGTCGTGGTGGCCGTGGTCGCTGAGCACTTCCAGCAGGAAGCGGGTGGCGATGTTGCCGGTGGTGAGGTGGCCACGGCTGCGCACGTCGGCGGCGAGGGCGGCAACCGCCGGCGGCACCTGCGCTGGCAGCAGCAGGCCGAGGCCGAGGGCGACCGCGAGGCAGCTCTGGCTACCGGTGCCCACGGTGCCATCGGCGGCGACGAAGCGGGAGCGCCAAGCTGCTGCGATGCGCTGGTGTTCGCGCTGCCACTGCGCGGATTCCTCAGCCTGGCCGGCGATGGCACAGGCCCGCGCCAGCAGACGGCAGTCCTCAGCGAGGAAAGCCGTGGAGATGAACGGCCCCGGGCAGCCAGGGTTGAGGGCGCTGACGATCTTCTGCGCATCGCCCGACGGGGGCGACCAGTCGCCATAGTGGCTGAGATGCAGGATGCCGTCGGCGTCAGCGCGTCCGAGCAGGCAGCGCACCCAGCCGCGCATGGTGGCGAGGTGGCGGACGACCTCGCTGGTCCGGCCGAAGTGGCGGTGCTGCAGCAGCGGCAGGAACAGCGGCGCGATGCACACCGGATCGGCCGGGGCATGGCCGATGCGGTAGGGCACGGTGTCGGGGATGGCGCCGTCAGCATCCTGGGCGTCGGCGAAGTCATCACAGACCTTGGCTGCCAGGCGTCCGACATCGTAGGTGATGAAGGCCTGCGGCGCGCGCGCGGTGAGATCGTTGAGCCAACCCATCCGCTCGGAGCGCTGCGGGCAGTCGGTGAACACCGCGTGCTGGTTAGCCGCCTCGGTACGCAGCATGGCCTCGTGCATACGCATGAGCAGCGGATGGTCGCAGGTGAAGTCCGAGCGCCGCGCCGTGGCGGTGCGCACCTCGCAGGCGCTGAGGGTCAGACCGTCCACCGCACCAGCCGCCTGCACGTAGCGGTAACCGTGGTAGGTGAAGGCAGGCTGCCAGTCGCAGGCGGTGCCGTCGCCGGTGAGGCGGTCCTCGGCGCGCGCACTGTAGAGCGGGGCCTGGTTGATCGCGCCGTCATCACCGCAGATCTCGGCGAAGCGCAGCGAGAGGGTGGCGCCGCCAGGCAGCGTCCCACGTACCCGGGCCCAACCCGCCTGGTTGCGACCGGCGTCATAGACGCGGGCCCCATCGGCAAGACGACGGATCTCACGCAGGGGTTCCTCGGCGACCACCATCTCGCTTTCGGCGATCTGCGGCGCCAGGATACCCGCGGGGCCGTCGACGATGTGGGCCACGAACCAGCGCCGGGTACGTTCCACCGGTGCGGCGCCGGTCATGAAGGCGGGCTTGTCCCATCCCGGCTGGTGTTGTCGCAGATCGACGTCCTCTCCGTCATACGGGCTGGAGGCCGACACCTCGCCGACGCCAACGTGCCAGCCGAAGCTGCTGACCACGCGCGTGCAGGTGCCATCGGCATGCCAGACGACCAGCACTGCCCGCAGCATGGGCACTCCGTACCACCCCGTCCCGGCCACGGCGCCGAGCACGTTCTCGCCGGTGGTCAGCAGGCCGCCGACGTCGAGGACGCGGTAGGCGACACGCTTGGCGAAGACGGTCAGCCCGGGGTCGAGTTCGCCGGCCGCCAGAGCCTGGCCATTGATGCTCAGCCGGCAGCCGCCGGGACTGGCGACGTAGAGGCGGGCCAGCAGCGGTGCCTGCGCCATCTGGAACGAGCCGCGCAGCAGCAGCACGCGGCCTGGCCAGCCGCCGGTGTAGCCCAGCCAGCGGCTGCCGGACCAATCGACCAGTCCGCATTCCAGGCGGGCCGGATCGGACCAGACGCTCCAGCTGCCGGCCACGTCGCGTACCCGCACCCGCCACCACACGACTTCGCCGTCCGCCAGGGGCGTGCCAGCCCAGGCGTGGTCGCAGCAGCCACCGTCCTCGACCGCTCCGCTGCTCCAGCGCTCAGCGAAGCCCGCCGTCAGGCGTGCGGCATCGACTGATGCGCGGACTTCCCAGGCGGTCTGAACACC
>JBBQCI010000078.1:0-18864 GCA_038318565.1 Planctomycetota bacterium | reverse complement strand
CGGAGTCGGCCGGCCCATGGATTCCGGCCACCAGTAGTACCACCACTCGACCCCGACATAGTCGGCCAGGCTGGAGGGCCAGTGCGCCTTCGATACCAGACTCGGTCCCCAGTCGTATCCGGGCAGCTGGCCACGCCAGTCTTCAGCATAGGCCAGCGAGGCGAAGCCGAGCTGCCGCAGGTTGCTGCGGCAGCCCACGTCCTGGGCCTGCTTTTTGACCAGGCTGATCGCCGGTAGCAGCAGGCCGGCGAGGACGGCAATGATGGAGGTGACCACGAGCAGTTCGATGAGGGTGAAGCCGCGGCGCATGGCGTGGACTCCTTGCCCCATGCTAGCCATCGGCTGTTTGTGATTCAATTGGAGCTTAGAACGATTCAGTTCTTGGGAAGCAGGCTGACCTGGCCCCCCGAGCGGCGGAGATCGGCATAGCCGGTGATGCGGTAGACAGCGACGGCGTTTGGAGTGCCGCCGTAATAGAGGGCGGCGCCGGGTCGGCCCGGCTCCTCGATGATCACGCCGCCGAAGTTCTCGCCGCACAACTCGTAGGCCCTGGCCGTGGTCTTCGACAGGTCGGGGGCTTCGAGCAGGCGACCGACCCACAGGCCGTCGCGGTCCCACACCCCGCTGTCGGAGTTGTGGATTTCGGCTACGGCGCATGTGCCATGGGCGGTGCCGATCATGCGATGAATGGACTTGGTTTCGCCGGGACCAGGGCGGGCGCCGGCGGTCGGCCGGCCGACCGTCCAGGCCAAGGTGCCGTCCGGGTTCCAGCGCATGAGGCGCTGCTTGTCGCAGCCCCAGCGGTTGCCGTCCCGATCGATCCACAGGCCATTCGCTCCGCGCTGCTGGTCTGCGGGCAGCCAGCTGGCGGCGGCCAGTTCGTAGTGTGGCGCGCCACCCGGCGTCCAGGCGGCGACGCGCAGCACGCCTTGCCCCTGGGCCAGCTCCTTGCCGCACCAGGCGCCGTGATCCTTCCACGACAGACTCAGCGTGGTGTGGTAGGCGAGTTGATCGTCGACGTAGCTGGTGCGTGGGAAGCCGAGCAGGTATTCGCTCCACACCGCCTCGGCGGCGGTCTGCCGGCCATCGTCATCGGCGTCATGCCACCAGAACGACCACGACTTGTGCGAACGCTCGTCCTTGGGATCGCGCAGCTTGGCGGCGCCCTCGTCCCACTGGCCTGGCCCTGGCCGGAACGTCTCGGGAATACGCCAGCCGGAGTTGCCGCCGGGATAGAAGGCGGCGCCGACCTCAGCGACCGGTACCAGGCGCCGTCCGGCCCGGTCAACGCGCAGGACGCGCGGGCCGCTTTCATCGCACAGATAGGTCTGGTCGCTGTGATGGCGCACGAACCACATGCCATCCTCGTGGTTGTAGCCATCGCCGTAGCGCCAGGTGCCCTTCACCGTCCAACTGCGCTTGGCGTAGTCGACTTCGGCCTCGATCAGCTCGCCCCAGTAGCTGTCCATCCACACCACACGATGGTCGGCCGGGTCGGGGAAGCAGCGGCTGGCATACATCTGCGGTCCGAACCATTCGCGCACCAGCTGGCCGCCACGATCGAACTGCGCGATGCGGCGCGGTGCGGTGTAGGCCTCTGCCACCCAGATCGAGCCGTTGGTTCCGGCTGCGAGGGTGGTCAGACCGAGGAATCCGACGCCGCCGTCATAGGCGCCCTCGGCCGGCCTGCCGCCCTTCCGGCCATAGCGCTGCAACTCCTTGCCGGCGGCGCTGAAGCGCACGATCTGCTGCGAGGCGCCCAGCTCCGCGACCAGCAGCGAGCCGTCCTGCGGATCGATCGCCAGGCGCCACGGATCGGTGAGCGACGTCGCCGGCACGACCTCGACCGCATCGCCTGCGTCGCCGAGGGCGACGATGCGCCCGTCGCTGATCGCCAGCAACCGGCCGTCGGCGGCGAAGGCGAGACCGCGTGGGGCAGGCAGGGCGACCTCGCGCAGCACGCTGCCCTTGACCGGATGGACGAAACGGACCAGATCGTGCAGCTCGAACGACATGGCCAGACGGCCGCGGCCGGCTGCGAGATCGAGATAGGCGACGTTGCCGCTGTGCATGCGGCCATTCTTCATCGCCCCCCAGCCGCGGTCGGCGGTGCCCGATCGCACCGGCTTGCCGGCGGGCATCAGCTTCCACGCGTTGCCGAGACGCTTGCCGGTGCGCGCATCAAGGCGGAAGACGTCGCCATCGAGCTGAGCGAAGAAGATGTCATCACCATCCACCGCCATGGCGTCGGGTCCCTTCCAGGCGTCGAACCAGAATTCGGGATTGGTCCAGATCCGCTGGCCCTGCTGGTCCATGGCCAGGGCGAAGCCATACGCCTCACTGCAGCCCGAGCCGAGGTAGACGCGATCGCGCGCCGGATCGACGGCCAGGCCGCTGACTCCGATGTGGTTGCCCGGCCACAGGTTTTGATGGTCGACCGACAGGCCGAGGGTCAGCAGGTACTCGGCACGCAGGCCGGCGCTGGTCAGGGCCTTCCACGTGTAGGCGCCGGCGGGCAGCTCCTTGCCGGCGTCGTCGAGTCCGTCCCAGGCGATACTGTGCGTGCCAGGCGGGGCGGGCACAGCATGGAGCAGTTCGCGCACTGGCCGTCCGTTGGCACCGAGGATGAGCAGCGACAGGCGGTCGCAGGCGGTCGGTACCTCGACTGGGATGTTGACCACCGGCCGGACGGTCTGCGTCTGGCGCAACACCATGGTCGCCGATTTCACGGTCACCGCCCCGCCGTCGTGCTCGAGGCCCGGCGCGGTAACCAACAGGGCGCCGGCGCCACGCCCGGCCAAGGCGACCAGGACGGCCGAGTCGGAGATGAACAGCAACACGTCGCCGTCGCGTCCAGCCTCGGCCGAGGCGAGCGCCGCTGTCCCCAGCGTCCCGGCGGCGCCGGGTCCGCCCGGCCAGGCGTAGTGCTCCCAAGCCCCGGTCTTCACATGGCGGACGCCCGACAGGTGCTGCCACGTCCACGTCGCAGAGGCTGCGCTCCACGCCGCCTCAGCGGCCGGCATGACGCGCAACTCGATGCGCGTCGATTTCCAGGTGCCTGCGGCACCAGCGAGATGCAGGCGCAGTTCGCCGGCCGCAGCCGACGCCAGCGGCGGCGCACCGGGAAAGCGTGGCCGCAGCAGCAGGCGCGCTGGTTGGCCGGCCTCCTGGCCAAGGATCAGCCGGCCAGACTGCACCGCTTCCGGCGTCGCGGCGGCGATTCCGCTCATCTCCATCTGAGCGCTGGACAGGTCCGCAGCGTACACCGCGAGAGGGAATAGGCAGAGGATGAGGAGGCGGTTCATGCCGACATGATCCCAGCAGAATGCCTACGGTGCAACTGACGCGGCGGCCGATTCAGTTGTCACATGGCACGCTTGCTGCATTGGCTTCAGCGCGGCCTGCCTGGGCAGACCGCGCCAGCGCGCATCAGTCCTCGAACCAGGCGACCTGCAGCTGTTGGAACCAGAAGGTGTTGTCGCCCTCGGCCACGAGGAAGATGCCAGCCTCGTTGCTGTAGGCCTGGCCGGTAAACTCGGCGGCGTAGGTCCCGACCTCCGGGCCGGGCGTCAGGGTCGCCGAGGCATAGGTGGTGTACGGCGCGTCCCACTGGCGGAACAGGATGGTCAGCGGTCCCGGCTTGTCGGCGCGCATGCGCAGCACCACCGAATAGGTCCGTCCCTTGTTGATCTGGGTGTTACCGATCACGGCTTGGCAGAACTTCGTCACCTGCACCTGGGTGCCGGTATCGCTGGCGCCGGCCTTCGACGGAGCCTGCGACACCGCGAGAAGGCCTCCCTTCCATTCGCCGTTGTTGTTGACTCCGACCTTGCCACCAGCGAAGTCGAGCGTGGTCTGCACGGTTGGCGCCTTGCCCGCGCGGATGGTCGCGCTGACGCTCTTCATCGCATTGGGCTTGCTCGCGCGATCGCTCAGGCCGGTGATGGTCACGTGCAGCGAGGTGGTGCCTGCCGGCGGATCGCTGGTGATCAGCTGGATGCTGCGGCTCTCGCCAAGCAGGCGGCGCTCACGCACCTCCAGCTTGGGGGTGAATGCAAACGTCGCAGCCGCCAGGCTATCCGGTGCGATGGCTTCATCGAAGGCGAGGTTCACCCGTGCCGGCAGCAGCCGCATCCCCCCGCCGGTTATCACTGGAGCGGTTGTGTCGGCAGTGGTCGTCGCCTTGACCGCGGGCGAACGCGCCAGGGTCAGGTCGCGGCCGCGGGCTGAGACGGTGTACGAGAAGGTGGTGCCGTCGGCGAGGCCGCTGTCTGTGAAGACGGTGGCGGCGGTGCTGCCGACCGCGGTGCCGTCGCGCTCGATGACGTACTCGACCGCATCGGCCTCCGCCGTCCACGCTAGGTGCATGCTGTGCGCCGACGAGGCCTTGGTGGTGGGGGCCGCCGGAGCCTTGGCCGTACCCGGCTTCGCCGGACGGTCGGTGAAGAGCACCAGGGCTGAGCCGGCGCAGCGGTCGGGGGCCTGGCCAAGCTTCAGCTGCTTGGTCTCAGCGCCGCGGGTATCATCGACCAAGATGCCGAAGCGCTGGTGGAATCCAGCCTCGCCTATGGTGATTGATGCCTCGGCGTCCTTGAGACGGAACATCGGGTTGGCACCAGGATCCCAGCACGGATAGCACAGGCCGCCGAGGATCTCGCTACGACCGCCGACCGCGTCAAGCAAGGTGCTGCCGCGCTCGGTCTTCAGGCCGAGGATCCACAGATCCGCACCCTCGTTGCGGATCTTAGCGGCGTCTTGGGTCTCGGGGTTGAACTGCCGCATCCACACCTGCTGGCCCTTGCCCAGGATGATGTTCGGCGAACGCTACTAGCTTTTGCGCGTCTTTGCCGATCTGGAACACGCCGCCGGTGACGCCCGCGGGCGTGGCCCACGCCAGCTGGCCCATTCGCCGCGCACGCCGATGATGCGCGTCACCTTGCCGCGCAGGATGACGTTGCCGTCAAGGATGAACTTCCCGACCGGGATGAACACGGTGCTGGCGCCGGAGTCGATCGCCTTCTGGAACGCGACGGTGTCGTCGGCCTCATCGCCGCCATTGGCACCAAACGTGCGCACGTCGGCCCAGCTGGCGGGATCGCCCCAAGCCTGTTCCGGCGCGTCGGCGATCGGCAGTCCCAGCGTGCGCTGCAGCGACTCGTGCAGCGCCAGCGGGGCATGGGAACGGTATTCGTCGATGCGCGCCTCGCGGTCCTCGCGGCCGTTTTGTTCATCGACCAGCGAGCGCACGTAGCCCTTGGTTTCGACATTGCGCGCCAGCAGGAACGCGCGGTTGATTGGCGCCGCGTCGCCTGAACCAGTCAGGGAACTGTCGATCAGGGTCATGAAGCCCCAACCAGCCTCGTTGATCACGCCGGGCACGCCGTCCTTCTGCACGCTGGTGAGACGGCGGAGTCTCATGCACTAGCCGTTGTTGCGGATGCCGGCGACGCGCTGGTGTTTGAGACTCAGCCGCTCGATCACGTTGCTGTTGACCGTGCTGCTGGTGCGCACGCCGACATTGAAGCCCTCGACCGAGATGTCCGCGAGGTAACATGGCCCGATCATGTCGGTGTAGGCGAGGTCGAGCCCAGCGACGCCGGCGCCATCGCCCGAGCGCACCGTCACCCGGCGAATGCTGCCCTGGTTGTTCGACATGTACTGAATGCCACTGGCGCCGGGGTTCCCCGAACCGGTGTCGATGGTCAGGTCGCGAATGTCGATGCAGAAGTTGTCGGCCGAGCCCCAGCCGGTGCGCACCACGCCCTGCGCCGCGTCGGGATCCTGGAAGCCGGGCGACCTGTCGGCCAAGCGGATGATGGTGCCCTCGCGCGAATCGCCCAGCAGCGATGGGCCCATTTGGGGCGGGCCGGCCCACTTCAGCATGGCGCTGACCAGGTAGGTGCCCTTGACCAGCCAGATGATGCGGTTGCCCTTCGCCTTCGACTCGCTGATCGCCGCCTGCAGCGCGGCGGTGCTGTCCTTGGCCCCGCTGGGATCAGCCCCATAGGACTTGACCACGTCGACGACTCCGGGCGTGTCGGCAGGATAGCGGTGGGATTCAGCAGCTCAGGCGAAGACGGCGAAGGCGAGGAGAAGGAGGAGGGTGCGCATAGTGAGAGCGTGCCTTCGGTTCCGGTTTCCAGACCCAGTTTCCCAGCCTGTCCCGAGTCGCGGACACAGCATGTTGAACATAGCCGTAGCTAGGCGGAAGACTAGGAGCCTGTCGGAGTTTCTCCGCCAGACTCATGGTTTTCGCGGATTCCGCCTCCCTTCGGTCGCGAGTTTGCGGATTCCGCGAAAACAGGCTGTTGGAGCAAGGGGGCAAGCCCCCTTTGACCCCCTCCTAGCCGGGATGTGAGTCGAGACGCTGGGAAGGGGCGGATAAACAAACGCCACGGGTCGTGACCAGGTTTTCAGCTACTGCTGGGGTTGGTCAACCAGTCCCAACACCGTGATATAGACGACCGCTTGCTCACGCGGGATGCCCAGCAGATCCGCCGTCTGATCATCGAAGAATCCGCCGATGCCGCTGGCGCCTAGCCCTTCAGCCACAGCCGCCAGATTCATGCGCTGACCAACCATGCCAGCATCCAGGTGGAGATAGCGGTATGCACGTTCACCCAGATCCCGGACACAGCCAGCCAGGTCAGCCGCATGGAACACCACCGCCCCGGCCTCGCCGGCAAGATCCTGACCCAAGGCCAGGTAGCGGCTGGCTTCCCGCGGATCACCAAGGCGTACCGGACGCAACTCCAACTGATGCGGTGCCAGGTAGTATACGCCCGGAGCGATCCCTTCGACATCGCTGATGGCGATGAAGCTGGTGAGACGCGATCTGTCGAATCCCGGCTGCTCTCCCAGGCCAACCTGTTCGGGCAGGTACGAGGCGGCAAGGATGCGGGCTAAGGCGTCACGACTGATCGCCCCACGCTTGAAGCGGCGACAGCTGCGACGACGTAGCACGACGCCCAGCAGTTCATTGGCCAGAGGTACCGGGCCGGCGCAGCCGGCTCCGCGCAGGCGATCGCCGCCAACCCAGCCATGCGTCGTCTCCAAGGCTTCGGCGGCGGTCTCACCCTTGGCCACCAGACGCGGGCGCGTCTCGGGCAGGCAGCTGGCCAGGTGAAGTCCCGACAGGGTCGGTTCGCCCGTGGTGGTGGCCGACGATGGCAGCGCGGTCCAGGTCGGCCGCTCGCCGGCGCCAGGGATGTTCAAGGCCAGCAGGGCCAAGACTCCCTCCTCATGCACATCCAGTCGCAACGCGGCGGCGGCGCGCTGGTCGCAGAATGCCGCGGTGGCATGCATCCGTAGCCCGAGTGCATGGGAGATCAGGCCGGCATTGCCGATCAGATGACCGCTGTCGAGGAGCACGCGACGATAGGCGCGTTCCTGGTACCGCCACCGACTGCGCTGGAAAACGCCGGCCACCACCGCGACCACAGGCGCAGCCGCAACCTCGGCATTGCCATACGCAGCCTGGGCGAGTGCGTCAGCGACATTGGCGTCGGCCAACAGCACGAGACGATGACGACGCGGGTCATATCCATACAGGCCAGTTTCCAAACCGGGCCAGTCGCGCACCGCGATGTACAGTTCGGCGGGATAGAGTCCGCCTGCCGACGGCGCAGAACGCAGCAACTGGTCCCGCTCGGGCTGGCGGACGATCGCCGTCACTCCATAGATGAAGTAGATCCAGCGCGACAACGCTGCCAGCGTCTTACCATGCCAGTGTTCGACCACTTGGGCTGGCTCGCCGGTGAACGGGTTCGGATCAAGCGGCAGCAAAGCGGCCAGCTCGACCCCGGACTCGCCGTGGTACTCCTTGTGGGTCGGAGGCTGGCTATCCCAGTCGAGACCGGGATGGTTCCCGATCGTCTCGGGAGCGTATTTCGTGGCTTGATGGAAGCGCAGGGCGAGGGTCACGCCTGCACCATTGCCCACCGCGATCGCAGGTCAAACCCGGTTCGGCGGCGGCTCTTCAGCCCGCGGGCTTGGCTTCAGCCTGGATAGCACCGGCCGGAACCCCGGGTGGCGTCATGCCGGCCTGCTGGGCCTTCACCGCCATCTGGGTAGGATCGAAGGGGATCATCGGCAAACCAGCGTGCATCAGGAGGTTGTTCATCTGCACCATGACTTTGCCAGCGCCGACGACCAGCAACTGGGCCATGAACGGATGGTTCTGGTGCTCGCGCGGATCGCACGACTCGTCGGAGGTGAAGAGGAAACGCCAGCCGCCACGCGCGAAGGGCTGATCACCCTCGCCGATGAACAGAGCAAAGCTGATCACCGCCGTATGCATACTGCCGTCGGTACTGCTGGGCATGAAGTGGAGTTGGCCACCAGCGCGGATCTGGGCCTCTTGCCCGCTCTTCACTTGGGGGTGCTGCATTACGATGCCATCAAGGAAGTCGCGGCTGAGGTCAAACTGCATGGTCGTCTCCTGTGTCAGGCGCACCTGAGCGGGCCGACGGCCGACCGCAAGGACCAGTTGCGATTGGCCACACCCCCCGCACCATCCGCGCCCTCTGCCCACTGCTCCGCCGGTAAGGTGTACACACCGTGTACGTCTGAGGCCAACGTCATGGAGACACGCAATGTCTGATGCCCCCTTGCCCCCGCTGATCGAAGCGATCGGCCTGTGCAAATACTATGGTGCCTTTACCGCTGTGCAGGACGTCAGTTTTGCCGTTCCGCAAGGCTCGGTGACGGCGTTCCTTGGACCCAACGGTGCCGGCAAGTCCACCACCATGAAGATGCTGACCGGCTTCCTCGCGCCCAGCGCCGGTACCGCACGGATCGCCGGCATTGATGTCGATACGGACCGTATCGCTGCCGCCCGTCAGCTCGGTTACCTGCCTGAAAACGGCCCTCTCTACCCCGAGATGACTCCGGCCCAGCAGCTGGCTTACGCCGGCCGCGTCCACGGACTTGCCCCGGCGCGCTTGAAAGATGCCCTCGACCGCGTTGCCAATTCGTGCCGCATCGACGAGGTCTGGCACAAGCCGATCCGCAAACTGTCGAAAGGCTTCCGCCAGCGCGTCGGCCTGGCCCAGGCGATCCTCCATGATCCCAAGGTGATCATCCTGGACGAGCCCACAGCCGGACTCGACCCGAATCAGATCCAGCTCGTACGCGATCTCATCAAGAGTCTCGCCAAGGATAAGACCGTGCTTCTCTCGACCCACATTCTCCAGGAGGTCGAAGCGATCGCCGACCGTGTCGTGCTGATCAGCGAAGGCCGTCTACGCTTCTCGGGTACCCCGGCCGAACTCGCCGCTGGCGGCTCGCTGGAAGCCCGCTTCCGTGAACTGACCAAGGGAGTCGCGGCATGAGCACCTTCCAGTTCAATGGCATTGATGCCACCGCCCGCCGTCAGCTGTCAAGCTTCCTCGGCAATCCGCTTGGCTACGTCTTTATCCTGGCGTTTGTGCTCATCGCTGGCGCCGTGATGTTCTGGTTCGAGACCAGCACCAGCAACTACTTCGCTCGCAACATCGCCGACCTCGGCCCGTGGCTGCGCGACGACGCCTTTGGTTGGATGCTCGCTGTCCTGCTGCCCGCTTTGGGCATGGGTGCGTGGGCTGCTGAACGCGACCACGGCACCGAAGAACACCTCCTCACGCTGCCGTTGTCGCCGCTCGATGCGCTGATCGGCAAGTGGGCCGCCGTGTCCATCTTCTTCACCATCGCACTAGCCTGCACCCTGTCGCACGTCTTTGTGATCGCCTGGCTCGGCGCCCCAGACTGGGGCCTTGTTCTGGCCAACTACCTGGGCTGGTGGTTCGCCGGTCTGGCGTTCGCCGCCATCGCGGTGCTCGCCTCGACCCTGGTCAGCCTGCCCGCTGTCGCGTTCGTGCTTGGCGTCATCGGCTGCGCGGCGGCCCAATGGTCGTTCCACTTCTGGGATTTTTACGATGGCTTCTCGCGCGGCGTCATCTCGATCGGCGCAGTCGCCGTCGCTCTGGCCGTTGTGGCTGCAGCCCTCGGCGCTGCGACCTTCGTGCTGAGCAGCCGCCGTTGGCGCCCAGGCAGCCATGCCCAGGTGGTGACGCAGATCGCCAGCCTGTTCTTCGCCATCATTCTGGTTGCCAATCTCAGCCGCCTGACCGGCCGCGCTGGGGTTGATGCCGACACCACCGCCGAAGGCCTGTCGTCGGTCTCGACCGCATCGATCGCAGCCTTGAAGGCGCTCAAGGAGCCGGTGACCATCACCGCCTTCATCTCCAGGGATCTGCCGCCAGAGCTCGCCTTGAAAGGCAAGGAAGTCGTCGACAAGCTAAAGGCGATCGCACGCGCCGCGCCGTCGCAGATCAAACTTGATCTGCGCCAGCCGGCCGACTCGCTCGACAAGGATGGCGCCCTCGCCCAAACCGAGTTCAACATCAAGCCACGCCGCGAGCTGATCAACTCGGCAAGCGGCCGCCGCACCAGCGAAGTTTTCCTCGGTGCCGCCGTGTCGAGCGCCGGCCGTAACCAGATCATTCAGAGCTTCGATCCCGGTTTGTCGGTCGAGTACGAACTGGTACGCGCCATTCGCAGTGTCTCGGACATCAAGAAGCGCGTGCTGGGCATCGCCACCACCGACATCGACGTGATGGGCGGATTCAACTATCAGACCATGGGCATGACCCCCGGCTGGGAAATCGTCGAAGAGTGGAAGCGCCAGTACGAAGTGCGCACCGTTTCGCTCGACAGCGACGTCGCGGCGGATGTCGAAGTGCTGATGGTGCCGCAGCCGAGCACCCTAACCCAGCAACAGATCGAGAAGCTGCACGATTATGTATGGGCCGGCCGGCCGGCCCTGCTGCTTGAAGACCCGCTGCCCTTCTTCCAGGTCACCCAGGGTCGTGGCGACTTGATCCCCGGCCAACCGAAGCGGAATCCGCAACAGCAGAACCAAATGGGCATGCCACCGCAGAACGACGGCCCTCAGAAGGGCGACCTGCAACCTTTGATGAAGGCGCTCGGCGTCGAATACCGCCGCGACGAGATCTACTGGAGCAACTACAATCCGTCGCACTACTTCCGCAAACTCATCCCGCCCTACTTCCAGTGGCTGACCAAGGAGCAAGGCTCGATCGAAAGCAGCGACCACTCGGCCGTGACCACCGGCGTCAATGCCCTGCTGCTGCCCTATCCCGGTTCGGTATCGGCTGCCGCCGACAAGCCGGCGGGCTTGACCATCACCCCCCTGCTACTGCCGGCCAGCGGCGACGACTGGGGCATGAATTCCATCATGGAACTGACCCAACCGAACTGGCAGGGTGGCCAGGTCCAGCTGAAGCGGCCTGATGACATCAAGCGCCGTCCGTTCCCAGATCAGGCCAAGCGTCCGGCCCTGGCAGTGGAAATCTCGGGCGCCATGCCGAGTGCCTACCCCAAACTTGCGCCTGGCGTCAAGGCCGAGGAAGGCAAGGAAGGGCCCAAGCCAGTCATTGGCACGCTGTCCGGCAAGCCGGTCAAGGTGATCCTGATCGCCGATCTCGACCTAGTCGACAACGAATTCTTCCGCTTTTACCGCGACCAAGGTAACCAGCTCGGTAAGCAGGATGAGTTGCGTGTCCTGATGGACCTCAAGAACGTGCAATTCGTCGCCAACGCCGTCGATGCCCTGTTCGACGACAAGGCCTACCTGGAACTGCGCACCCGTCGTCCGGCCCGCCGTCCACTGCTGAAATTCGAAACCGTGGCGACCGAGGCGCAGAAACTGCGCACCACGCAGCTGGACATCATCACCACCGAACTGCAGGGTACGATCGACAAGGTCAATAGCGACTTTCAGGCCAGCCTGTCAGCTATCGACGCTCGCGACGTTCTCGACGAAGAAACAAAGGCCCACGAGAAGAGCCGGGCCGAGGTCGTCGGCCAGCGCCGCATCCAGCTCGAAGTCAGCGGCATACAGCTGAAAATCGAGCAGAAGCAGCGTAAACTGGAGATCCAGGAGGCACGCACGGTCGAGGCCTACCAATGGTGGGTGAAGTTCCTCGCCGTGGCCATCCCCTCCGCCGTGCTCGCCATCATCGCCCTGGCGGTGTTCGCCAACAGAGTGGTGCGCGAGAAGAGCCACATCCCCGCAGCCCGCCGCCGTCAGGCCTGAAAGATCCACCATGGACCAGACCGCAGCTTCCACCAATCCCGCCAACGCTCCCTCCAACGGGGGCAATCGTGCCACCCTGCCGGTGGTGCTTGGCCTGCTCGCCATCGCCACCGCCATTCCGGCGTGGGTAATCCCTGCCTTCAGCGGCGGCAAGACCACCACCGAGTCCACGTCGGACCTCGGTATCCTTGGCCGCAGCGGTGTCGCTGCAGAGTCGATCACCGGCCTGCGCGTCGTCAGTTGGGACGAGGCGCTCTCCGCCGCGACCCTCTTCGAGGTCAAGCGAGATGGCGACCGCTGGGTCATTCCCAGCCACAGCAACTATCCGGCCGACGGAAACACTCGCGTAACACGCTCATCGTCCGGCGTTCTCGGCGTCAAGAGGAGCCGCTTGGTCACCGACAAATCGGCCGAGTACGAAAGTCTCGGCGTCGTCGATCCGCTTGAACCTGGCGAAGCCAAGAAGGGCTTCGGCAAGCGCATCACCCTGACCGACAACACCGGCGCCATCGCGCTGGACCTCGTCGTCGGCAACCGCGCCGAGGGCGGCGATGGCCTGAATTATGTTCGCGAAGTTGGCAAACCCGAAGTCTACACCGCCAAGGTGGATAGCGACCTGTCGACTAAGTTCGTCGATTACGTCGAGACGGATCCGTTCAAGATCCAGCGCGAAAGCACTCGTGGTGTGGCGATCGTCGACTACCAGGTGGATCCCGACAAGGGCGTTATCACTCCTGGTGCGGTAACCAAGGTCAGCCGAGATGGCCAGGACACGGATTGGCTAAGCACCAACGCCCCGGCCGACAAACGTCTGGCCAAGAGCAAGATCGACGAGGTGCTGTCCGAGCTGTCGGCGATGCGCCTGCAGGGCGTGCGGCCGTTCGACCTGCGCCGCCTGCAGACCAGCGGATTCTACCTCTCGGGTGAACCGCAGCTGTTCCAGTTGCCTAACGCCTTGGTCGTGCAGATCCAAGGCAAGCCGTTCGCCCTGTTCGGTACCGAAGGCCGCAGTGACATCACCACCAAGGATGGGCTGCGCTACTCGTTCATGTTCGGCAAGATCGCCCTGAGCGATGATCAGGATAAGGACGACGCTAAGAAAGACGAGACCAAGAAGGACGATGCCAAGAAAGACGACGGCAAACCTGCAGAGGGAGCCAACCGTTACGCCGCGGTCTTCGTGACCTATGACGCCGGACTCGATGAGGAGTCCAAGACAGAAACGGCCAAACCCGCCGAAGGCGCAGCCGAGCCGAAGAAGGACAAGAAGAAACTGACCGGAAAGCAGCGCGCCGAGCGTGCCCAAGCACGCTTTCAGCAGTTCTTCTATGTGATCAGTGACGCCACCTTCAAGAAGCTCCGCCCTGACGTTACCTCCTGGTGGGAAGACAAGCCGAAGGAGCCGATGGCCGGCTCCAGCGGCAAAACGGTCAAGCAGTGGTTGGACGACAACAGCAAACTGCCCGGCATCACGTCAACACCCAGCGGCCTGCAGTACCAGATCGTGACCAGTGGCCCAGACGGTGGACCGAAGCCGACCACAGCAGATCAGGTCAAGGTGGCTTACAAAGGGACCCTGATCGATGGCGTCCAGTTCGACGCCAATGAGGACATGCAATTCGCCGTGACCGGTGTCATCAAGGGCTGGACCGAGGGTCTGCAGCTGATGAAACCTGGCGACCACTGGAAGCTGTTCGTGCCGCCAGAATTGGGCTACGGCGAGGCGGGCAGCCCGCCCAAGATCGGCGCCAACCAGATCCTGGTGTTCGAGGTCACCCTAAAGGAAGTGGTCGGCAAGACGGCTGCTCCGGCCAAACCGGCTGAGGCGCCTGAAGCGCCTGAAGCGGCAAAGGCTACTGAGCCAGCAAAGGCTACTGAGCCGGCCAAGCCCGAAACCAAGAAGTAGAACACGCAGGTTCCGCGCTTCTCCCTCTGGTGCGCCCTCCAGAGGGAGGCATCTTTCGCCATGTGCATTTGTAATTGCACACAGAACCCATTCGACGGGCAAGATGGCAGGCATGAGCCAAGCCCTCTTGCCCATCCGTCCCGTCCTGCGCTGGTCAACCCCGGATCCGCGTAAGCCCTGGTTCAAGGACTATGTCCTGGTCTGTGGCCACCGACTCGTGCATCGTCCACTCCGTCGTGGAACCGATGGCCGGATGCACGTCGCCAGCCGCCTGGCCTGCCCCCACTGCATCGCCCCGACCCGACCCAGGGACACTGGTCCGACCGGCATTTGAATGCTGGCGATCAGGTTCCGGGGACGCACACTGCCTGCTATGACTGCTTCGCCGTGGTCGCCGACTCAACAGGTCCGCGCCTTGCTCCTGATCCAGGAACTGTCCGCCCACCTCGCTGTCCAGGCCCGGGCACGCACACTTCACGGCTGCCCGCAACTCGCTGCACAACTCGCTGCCGTCGGCAAGCGCGCCCTACCGCAAGCCCTGACGGAGATGACCGAGTGGTCCGCGCTGCGGTTGGCCGGCAGCCGAGAGCCCTTGCGCACAGCGATCAGCCAGTTCACCGGTTCGGCAGCCTGGGCTGAGCGCGTGACCAACGATGTCGTCCTGATGCTGCGACAGGGTGAGCGCTTCACCGATGCGGCTCACCGGCTTGACGATCTGGTGCGTGCCATCGCTGCGACCGACGAAGTCCAGGCCAACCGGTGGTTCGGACATCACTTGGCCCAGATGCACCGATACTGCGACGAGCACGCCAATGAAGACTCCGACAGTGCCAGCGAAGTCTGGTCGCCAGCCATCGACCGTCTGTTGAAGGCGGCTGCCGCCTTGGGTGTCAGCATCATGCCGTCACCGCCAAAACCATCGGAACGCGCTGGCGGCCCCCCTTCGGCGGATCGGACCCAGACCAACGGGTCGACTCCGTACCAACCGTCATCGGCGACGGAACCGGGCACCGGGACTGGCGGGTCCCACGCCCTGCGCCGCAAACGATAGCGGATCCTACGTGTAACAACTCAGGGGCTCCGCGGCCCTGCGGGCCTGCCCCCGCGGGCTTTGTCGCGGCTCGGTTTCGTTTCGTCGCACGGCTCCGAAACCGTGGGCGAATGGGCTTCGCCCATGATATCCGCCACCACCACTCGGCGCCCGCCCCATCGCTGCGCGACGGGAACCCGGCTGAGTAGTTACTCCTACTTTTGGAGTCTGATCACATCCGCTCGAAGCGGACCTGCATGATGGTGCATCCTTCGGCTCGCTTATGGCGCTCGAACACCGTTTCAAAGCGCACCGGCACATCGACTTTGTAACCAGCGGGGTGAAGACTGCGCCAGTAGCCGGGTATGGTGCTAACGTTGGCCAGCACCTGCATGGCGTAATTGTGGGTGTCGCTGGCAAAGATGAACACGCAGCCCGGCGCAGCAACCCTTGCCAACTCTAGCAGAAAGGCGCGATTGACCAGCCGACGCCGACGATGGGCGGCCTTTGGCCACGGATCGGGGAACAGGATGTAGATACGGTGGAAACAGGCATCCGGCATCCGACCGATCAGGTCTTCGGCCACGCCCGCGTACATGCGCACGTTGGTGGCGCCCAACTTCAGGCATTTGTGGGCACACTTGTTCACCCGCAGGCGATCGACTTCCAGGCCGACGAAATCCTCGTGGGGGTGCAACTGGGCCATCTGCGAGATAAATTCACCATGACCGCAACCGATCTCCAGACGACGCGGCGCCTGGCGGTCAAAGAGCGTGTCCAGGACAAGCCGAGCATCGCCGGCATTGCCGATCAGATCCTGCTGGGCGTCGCTGGTACGACGGTAACGGCGCATCGCGGATGCACTCATCTGGCTCTCCTCGGTCGCTGCCACACGGGCCACACCGGCTGGTCTTCCCAGCCTCCGCCGCCGTACAGGGCGTTCCAGTGGGGAACCAATCCGTCCCACGGCACGACTCGCACCTGACCGCTCTGATCGAGGACGAACACCTTGCCCCCATCGTCGAGCGAACGCGGCCAAGCATAGGCGACGAAGCGCGATTCCTGGGCGTCGCTGGCAGCGACCACGGCAGGACGGGCGTCGGTCCCCGCTAGCTCACCGATCGCACCACCCACGCCATCGGGCAGCCAGCAGGTGAACTGATAGCTCTCGGTCATGGCTTGCTCAGCGATTGGACCACTCAGTAGATGGAGTTGACCCGCCGGGATTTTGGTGGCACGCCGACCGCCCAGTTCGCTAAGCAGACCAAACTCCCCCTGATTGTCGCCATCGGCATCCTGATAACACCCACCCTGGAATTGCACCTGCGCCGGGAAAATCTCTGACTTGAGGATGGTGGCCGCCATCGCCTCGTTCGCTGTCACATCGCCGTCGGTCAAAGCTGGCCACAGCTGCATGATCAGGGCACCCACACCGGTCAGGCACGTGAGGTCGCCACCATGGCCGCGCATCTGCAATCTGCCGTTCGACATCTCGCCCGACATGACTCCCGGCGGCAGCGCTGCGGCAAGCCGGGCAACAGCTGTCAGCGCGGCCTGACGTTCAGCGGGAGTCACCTGCTGGTTCACTGCCAGCATCTGATTCATCGGACCAAGCAGCTGGCGCAGCACGGTCGACATGTCGATGACTCCGACCAGGCACGCTCCGGCCGGAGCAGCCGTGATCATGCCACCCAAGACGGTTGCATCCAACCCTCCCGACGAGTCGGCCCATCCCGCAGCCACCGATAGATCTGTGGTCACGACCCAGTGGCCATGCCCGCGGACCAAGTGCAGCGGAATCGGTACATCGGGAACCACGAGCACATGATACCGATCCTCTGCAGGGACCGGACAGTGGCAGGCCTGGCAGATCGCGAGCACGGCCGCGTCGACCCGCTGGCTGCGGGGCAAGGCGAGGGTTAGTCCTGGGATCGGCACTCCCGGGGTATGGGCCAGGACGATAGTGCCATCCAGTCCTTCGACGAGATCGCGCAACGCAGCAGTGATGCCGCCCCGGGCGATCGGCCCATCCGCGCCATCGCTCGCGATTGCCGCCTGCAATGACGGCCCCCAGCCCGCCCACAGGCTCGGGCCATGGACTCCGATCGCCTGCACGATTGCCGTGTTGGCTGGCAATCGCGCTAGGACTTTCCGATCAGCTGGTCGCAACCAACCGAGATCACCATCCACGCTACCGGTCCAATCAATGCCATCGGCAGAGAGGTTGGCGTTGAGGACGATGGTGGAGAGGTTGGCTACCAGCCGCATCAACGGTTCGGCCTTCATGCGTTCGTCTGGCCGCATCACAGCCCGCAGAGTCGCAAGCAGCCCGCCAACCTGCATGGTGAGGCTGATATCGGCGACAGGCGCAGCCGGAACCAGTGGAATCGCAGCAGGTGGCCTACCGACGGCAATCAAGCCACCAAACCGGGCCAGCGTTCCGCCCGGGACGCTCCAAGCCTGATCGGAACCGGCCAAGGTAATCGACGGAGCATCGTTCTCTGCTGCAGCCAAGCGACGGGCTAGTTGTGGGGCCTGTGTACCGACGTCGGCCTGGATGCCCCAGCTCGCCCACCGTCGTGGACCAGCGATTGGCCCCAACACGCAGAATTGCAGGCCACGGACCACGTGTGCCAGCGATGGAAGATCGACGCCGTGCTGGCTGCGCCATGCCTCTAGGCGGACATCCCAGACCGCTCGTGACTGCGCCATGCCGGGATCAGACCACCATCCCTGCAACCACGACGCTTGCCAATGCGATCGCAAGACCGACGCATCCGCGATCCGAAGTGTTAACGGATCAGCCTCGCCGGCCGTACATACGGCGGCGAGGCAGGCGATCACAGCGACGTGCATCAGCGCTGGGCTGGCTGCCATGCCGGGACACCATCCCAGCCCTGGCCGCCATACAGCTCGTTCCAGGCCGGCGCCTTGCCAGCGTACGGGGCCTCATAGACGACGCCGGTCTGGTCGACTGCGAAGGCGCGCGAACCGGCAGCGGCATCAACCGGCCACGCGTACATTACAAAGGTCTTCTCCTGAGTATCTGCAACGGCCTTGTCGGCCTTGCGACCACCCTCGCCAGCAGTGCCTGCGCCCTTGCTATCAGGCAGGAATATGCCGAAGCGGAATCCATCGCGGGTACCGTCGTCGGCAAATCCCTCGGCCATCTTCTCGGCCTGGGCGCGACCAGGAGCCGCGCGCTTGCCAAGCAGTTCGGGCAGGGTGGCGAATTCGCCGATGCCATCGCCGTCCTGATCGAGATAGACACCGCCTTGGAACTGGAACTGGGCCGGGAACAACACCGAACCCAGCGCATCAATCGCCTTGGCGTCGGGACTCGAATCCTGGATAGCATCTTCGAGCGCAGCCATCTGGTTAGCCATGTTTGACTTCATCACCAGGCCGAAGGTGGCAGCCCCAACGAACACAGGGACGAGTCCTGACCCGATGAGGCCACGCACTTCGGTCTTGGAGCTCTTGGCGCTGACACCGGAGAACACGTAGCCGGTCGAGGCGATGCTGGCTAGGCGGATGATCGCCCCGTTGATCGACTGCTTCTGCTCAGGGGTAAGTTCCCGGTTGGCCGCCATGGCTAGGCCGAGGAAGCCCTGAATGGTACGGAGGACGGCGGGGGTATCGCTGGCCCCGAGCAGTACGGCATCCTTCGGCGCCTTGGCGTAGAGGGTCTTCGCCATCGCGGTGTCGGCAAATCCGCCGGGTGCGCCGGAACTCCAGGTTGCCAGCAGCACAGGATCGCTGCTGATCACCCAGTGGGTCTTGTCGCGCAGCAGGGTGATGGCGATCGGGACCTCCATGCCGGGGATACTA
>JBBQCI010000077.1:0-19137 GCA_038318565.1 Planctomycetota bacterium | reverse complement strand
GAACGAATGGCGCCGACCTATCTCGGCCGGCACATCGCCATGCCGCATGCCCGTCTCCCCGGTTTGGACAAGCCGGTAATGATCTTTGCCCGTTCAGAAATCGGCGTTCCGGTCGAGGGCAACGCCAAAGAACGCGTCCATATGTTCTTCATCCTGCTGACCCCGGCCGGCCAGCCGCGCGTCCATCAGCGTATGCAGGCGCGCATCGCGGCGATCCTGGAAAACTCGGACTACGTCGTCGAGCGTTTGCGCGAGGCCGAGACCCCAGCCGAGATTCTAGAGGCAATCCGCACAGGCGAACAAGCGGCGATTGATTGAACTTGAAAACGCAACTGAAGGTCGCCGAGGTCCTGATTGAGACCGACTTTGGTCCGACCCGCGTGCTGCGACAAGGTTGGCCAGGATGAAGGGCGCTGCTACAAGGCGCTCACCAAGCAGGCCGATGCCCTCTATGACCACCACCTCGTTCACGTGGCCAAGGAAAGGAAAGGAACAGGCGCGTGAGCGCCAAGGAAAGAAGCCATGAAGCCGCTCGACAACGACATCAAGAAGCTCCCTGCTGCCGAGTGTACCGCCATCGCGGATGGCGCCCGCTAGAAGATCGCTGTTTTTCGCCTCCAGCAAGTCCGCGAGGCCGCCGGCCTTACCCAGGAGCAGGCTGCGTTCGACGCCAGTGGTCGACAGATCGCTGCAGGCAAACGCGGCGCCATCCCGGCGGATCTGGCCGGCATCCTCGACCGTCTCGGCTTTACCGCCGAGGCCTGGCTAGGCACCATGGCGCGCGGCGGAGCCATGCTTGGCACCGCGCTAGGCGCCCCAGCCGTCCGTCATACCTTCACGACCCGCACCGGCATCAGCTGGTGCGCCGACAGCAGTGGACTGTGGGTCCCATGAACACCGCACTAAATCTTCAGGAGAAGATTATGTCCCTTCGTTTTTCCTTTGTTTTTTTTGCTTGGTAGACCAGTCGATGTGACTTGCTCGACACCGGCGCTAGCGCGATCAGGACGGGACTTTACGGCTCCGTGGCGGTAGGCTCAGATTGCCTCCGCCGTCGTTGTCTTTTCTGGAATGCATGCCGATATGGTTGTTCCTGTACCCTTGACGGAATTGATGGTAAGGGTGCCGCCAACTATTGCCAAGCGCTCACGCATGCAGAGTAGACCGAGGTGCTTGTATTTTTTTAACAACGGACCCCTGGAGAAAGAAAAAGAGCAGCCGTCGTCACGAATCTCCAGGCAGAAACTTCCCCTACGTTGACGAATACGTAATTCGACCTGGCTGGCTTTTGCGTGGCGGATGACATTAATCAGCGCCTCATGAGCCACACGGTACAACACGGTACGACAGGTCACTCCCACATCCTCGACTGCGGCACAGGCGGAAAATCGTATGCGCAGTTTTGTGCGTTCGGCGATATCATCCACTAATGTCTGCAATGCCGGTATGAGACCAAGATCGTCAAGCGACGCAGGTCGTAAATCGCTCGAAAACCGTTGAACTGACTCGACCAATCGGCTCACGACGAGTTGCGTCTTCGTAAGGCTGTGTTTAAAAGCGTCGGAACCGCCTTCCGTCTGCAATTTTAGCAGTTCAATTTCAAGATTGATGCTGATCAATGATTGCGTAACGACATCGTGCAGTTCGCGACTGAGACTATTGCGCTCTTCTTCCTGCATCAACAGGATCCCGCGGGTTACATCGCGCTCATGATCAAGCATGCGTTTGGTGACATCCGATAAGACAACCCGACACTCCCTTCCATCGACTGACCGGACGGCCTCAAGTTGCACCGTTCGCGGGATGCGGTTCGCCCCAGTCATAAGCACGTCGCGGGTATGGCGTACGCGATCTTCAAAAACGAGTCCAAGGAAGTGTTTTATACCTGCGATATCAGAAGAGACGATGAATGTCGTAAACCGTTTTCCCAAAAGCTCACCGGGGTCAACTCCCAACAGGGTCGTCGCGGCCACGTTGGCTTGGACGATGCGGCCTTCTTGCGAAAGGATGAGGTATCCAACCGGAGCACATTCAAACAGATCGCTGTAGCGTGCCCGCGCCTTCTCTTCGAGAGACCGGGTTTCCTGTAATTCCTGGTTCTGTAGTTCCAATTCGATCTGGTGAACCTGCAACTCATGGAAATGGCGTTGCGCATCCGACCCCGACAGGGTCAGTTTTTTGGGCAGTGATCGTCCGTCCAGGTGTACTTCCGCGCGGCGGCGCAGTTTGCCAGCGGCAGTAGCGACGGCGGTAGCAGCGACAGCGGCAGCAGCGACGGCAGTGGACTTGTGCTTGGTCATGACTTCTTCGCGCTCGGCGGCTTTGCCTTGGCCAGACGGAGTTCCTGGCCCTGATTGGCGAAGCGTTTTTCCAGTACGCTCTTCGCCCGCCGCAACGCCTGCTCCAGCAGTTCCGCTTTGTCCAACTGGACGGTCAGGTCGATGTCGTGGATCTGCAATGCCGCCAGAGCATCGCTCTGGGTCGCCTCCAGCGCCTTGGTCACGCTGATATCTACGAAGGTGATGACCACACCGTCGATGCGGTTGTCCTGTGTACGGTAGGGCATGATGCGCACGGAGAACCAGCGGCCGTCGAGGGCGGGGACCTGGCACTCGTGGAAGATCAGCGACCGCTGCACCTCCCGGGCGTCCTCGGCCAAGTCGGGATAGTCCAGGGCGCTGACCAGGTCGGTGATCGGCCGGCCGATATCGCCGGGGATCAGCTTGATGATGCCAGTCGTCTGGGTGGTGAAGCGTCGCACCTGCAGTTTCTCGTCCAGGAACAGGGTGGCGATGTCGGTACTGTTGAGCAAGTTCTTCATGTCGTCGCTGGCCAGCGACAGTTCGTCTAGCTTTGCCTGCAATTCGTGGTTCACCGTCTGCAGCTCCTCATTCATCGACTGCATCTCCTCCTTGGAGGTGGTCAGCTCCTCGTTGGTACTTTGCAGCTCTTCGTTGGTGCTCTGCAGTTCTTCGTTGGCGGACTTCAGCTCCTCCTGCGAGGCCTGCATGTCCTCGCGGACGAGCTGCATCTCTTCGCGCGCATGCCGGAGATCATGCGTCAGTTCTGCCACCCGAGTAGTCTGGACGGTAGTCTGCTTGGTCTTGCCCGGTACGAGGCCGGCAGGCGGGGTTACGGCGTCAGTGAAGACGACCAGCACCATCCCGCGTAGCGCTATCGGATCGGCCAAGGGCTGGATCACTAGGTCTACCGCGTAGGCGCTCTTGCCGGCCGCTACCGGCACGTTCTTGCGTTCGATTACGGCATTCTGACGGACGGCCTTGGCGAAGGCCTCGCCCAGCTCCCCACGCAAGCCGTCACGGGCCATGGCAAAGAGGTTCAGGTTGGCCTTGCCGGTCGCCGGTTCGAGGTACCGACCGGGCTTTCCGCTGATGTAGACGATGTCGCCCATGCTGGTGGCCAATACCGCCACCGGGGCAAGACTCTGGAGCAGCAGCGCCTCCATCTGTGTCTGGAGATTAGGGACGGAGGACGGCTGCAGGGTCGGAAGCGGTGCTGCCATCGCCGGGCGGACGAGGGCGGACGGCAGCTCGTAGCGGTCTGAGCGCGGAGTGGCCTCTTGCCGCCTGTACAGGCGCGTCTTGCCGGGCAGGGCGGTGAAGAGGTCGTTGGCCAAGCCAACCGTCTCCGAGCTTCCCAGCATCAGGATGCCGCCGGGGTTGAGGCTGTAGTGGAAAAGCGGTAGGATCCGTTGCTGCAGACCCGCCTCAAGGTAGATCAGTAGGTTGCGGCAGGTCACCACGTCTAACCGGGTGAAGGGTGGGTCCATGACCAGATTCTGCGGAGCGAAGGTCACCATCCCGCGGATTTCCTTGCTCACCCGGTAGCCATGTTCGTCCGGCACGAAGTACTGGCGCAGCCGCGCCGCCGAGACGTCGGCTGCAATGTTGAGCGGATAGACCCCGCAGCGGGCTATGTCGACGGCGTCCTTGTCCAGGTCGGTGGCGAATATCTGCAGGGCGAAACTGGCGGCAGGTTTCACCTTTTTGAGCGCTTCGCGGAAGGTGATGGCCAGGGTGTAGGCCTCCTCGCCGGTCGAGCAGGCGGTGACCCAGGCGCGCAGCACCCCGCCCTCTGGGTGGGCGGCCAGCACAGCCGGGATGGCCTCGGCCTTCAGTTGCTCCCACACTGCCGGATCGCGGAAGAAACTGGTGACACCGATGAGCAGTTCCTTGAACAACAGGTCGGCCTCTTGAACGTTCTCGCGCAGGTAGCGGATGTAATCCGAGATCTTGCTGAGCTGGTGCAGACCCATGCGCCGTTCGATCCGGCGGTAGAGGGTGTTCTTTTTGTAGTGCGTGAAGTCATGCCCGGTGCGGGCGCGCAACAGAAGGATAACCTTCCCCAGGTCGCCGGGGCCGGCATCGGCCAGCTCGAGGTCGGGCCGGGCGACCAGCAGCGGAGTGTGCTGCAGGTAGGCAAGAATACTGCCCGCCAGTTCTTCGGCCGGGGCGACCACGTCGGCCAGTCCGGCGGCGATGGCGCTGCGCGGCATGCTGTCGAACTTCGCCGAGGCCGGTGCCTGCACGAAGACCGCGCCGCCCTGCTCCTTGATGGCGCGCAAGCCGAGGGTGCCGTCCGAGCCCATGCCGGAGAGGATGACTCCGAGGCTGCGCTCGCGCTGGTCGGCGGCCAGGGAGCGGAGGAAGGAGTCGATCGGCAAGTGTAGGCCAGGCCCCTTGCTCTTTGCAAGCAGGTGCAGCACGCCATGCAGGATCGACAAATCCCGGTTGGGCGGGATCACATAGACGCTGTTCGGTGTAATCCGCGTCCTGTCGGTGATCTGGACGACCGGCATGGCGGTGACGCGCTGCAGTAGTTCAGCCAGCATACCTTTGTGGTTCGGGTCGAGGTGCTGGACGATAACGAAGGCGCAACCGCAGGCGGGCGGCACCGGGCGGAGGAACTGTTCGAGCGCCTCCAACCCACCGGCGGACGTGCCGATGCCGATGACGGGGAAGCTGGTCTGGGTGGGAGACGGCGCTGGCGCCGGTCGCGGAGGACGCGCGGCACGCTGACGCTTGCGGTTGACGGGTTTTTTCATGAGTGGCGGCTCCTTCCCGCAATGTTGAGCTTGATGACGGCGAAACTGAGACGCCAGTTTTGTTCCTCATCATTGAAGCTACGGGTTGCTCGGCAAGCGGTCGAATCAAGAGGCGCCATTGGCTGAGAACAGCCATCTTTACGCACAGGAATTCGCCTATGCCAGGACCGATCGCTGATGGATGCCGGGCTGGAGACCCTCAATGAGGCGCGGCGACAGGGATCCGGCAAACAGTTGGACCTCTACCCTGACCGACACCTGGGCTTCGCAACCGTCCTAGGTCAACGTACGCTGCCAAGCGCTGTCAGTGCCTTCTCCATGCCCCAGCGGTCTGCCCGCATGGCACCTCTGCGGACGAACATGATTTTGCTCGGCGCCGCGAGACCGAACCGTATAGAAACAAAGGGACATACACCCATCTACCACGCCGCTACGAGCGCCGAGCCAGATCATCCCCGGCTCGGCACTCCGCCCAGCGCCGCCTAGTGGTGGCGGCTGAGTGGACGCTCCGCCCGGCGATTGGGCTTTTTGGCAGGTTCGATCCACGATTTCTCGGGAAGACCCCATTATAGATCGAACGCTCAGCGGCGCCGTTGGTGCGGCTTGATCGTCGCAGTCTTCTTGCGGCCTTTCCAGCTGACGTCGTAGCCACCGCGGTTGGCCGCTTCGGCTAGGTGCTTCGGTACGGTCGTGCCGCAGGCCAGTTTGACCTGCTTGGCGTTCGGATCGGGGAAGTGGCCGTCGTGGTCATCCAGGCGGGCTTCGTCCTCGTCCATGACTTGGTCGATCCCGCCGCCGCCGCCGTCTCCGGCCATGAAGGCCGGCCCGACGTAGCCGCCACGACGGGCGCGTTCATCAAGGTGCCCGCTGGGGCCAAGTCCGCCCGAGGTCAGGTGGTCGGCCAGATCCATGCGGCCGGTTTTCTGCAACGCTTCCAGCACCAGCTTACGGTTCTCTGGCTTGCCAGCGTGAATCAGCGCCTTCTGCATGCGTCGCTCGCGGTCGCCGCGCGCCACCGCGATCGGCTGCATGCTGAAGGGATCGAGTCCGGTGACGAACATCGCCGTGCTGATGGTCATGGGAATGGGCACGAATTCCTGGACCTGATCCGGTTGCATGCCTTCGTCAGCCAACGTGGCGGCAGTGCCGACCATGGTGTCGAGCGAGGTACCGGGATGGCCAGCGATCAGATACTCGGTCATGAACTGCTTTTTGCCGAGCCGTTTCGAGGCGAGCTGGAAGCGCTTCTTGAACGTGCGGAAGACGTCGAATTTCGGTTTGTTCATTAGGGCCAGGACGCCGTCATCGGTCGATTCCGGAGCCACCTTCATAATACCGCTGACATGGTGCTGGGCGATTTCGTCGATGTAGGCGTCGCCGTCGCGCAGCGCGAGGTCGTAGCGGATGCCGCTCTGAATGAAGACGTGCTTCACCCCCGGAATGGCACGGATGCTGCGCAGGGCGGCGATGTTCTCGCCGGCACCGCTTTCAAGCGACGGGCAGGGTTCGGGCAGCAGGCAGTCGCGATGCACGCACGAACCGAACTTGCGCATCTTGCCACACTTCATGCGGAACATGTTGGCGCTGGGACCGCCGACATCGCTGATTGTGCCACGGAATCCAGGCAGAGCAGCAATCGTCTCGGCCTCTTTGACGACTGAGGCCACGCTGCGATTCTGAATGTCCTTACCCTGATGGTAGACGATCGAGCAGAAGTTGCAGTTCGCGACGCAGCCGCGATGGGTCACGATAGTGGTACGCACGGTCTCAAGTGCCGGCACCCCGGCTACGTAGGCGGGATGCTCACGACGGGTGAAGGGCAGATCGTAGATGCGGTCGAGTTCGCCTTCCTCCAGAGCTCGCATCGGCGGGTTCTGCACCACCACGCGGGTGCCGGTCACTTGGGTGACGATGCGGCCACGCTGGGGATCCTGCTCCAGGAAGTGGACGCGTTCGCCCTCGGCGAACTGCGCCATGTTGGTCGTCATCGCCTCGAAGGCAGGAGTCGCGACGGTGCCACGGTTCCACGGATCAGCGGCCGCCTGACCAACGTTCATCGCATAACAAGTGCCGCGAATGTCATTGAGGCTGCGGATGGGTTCGCCGGCGCGCAGGCGGTGGGCGATCTCGATGATCTGCGGCTCGGCCATGCCATAGGCCAGCAGGTCGGCCTTGCTGTCGAGCAGGATCGAGCGTCGGAAGGTGTTCGACCAGTGGTCCCAATGGGCGAGGCGGCGCAGGCTGGCCTCGACGCCGCCGATCACCACCGGCACGCCCTTTAATAGGCGCCGCACCGTGTTGGTGTAGACCATGGTGGCGCGATCCGGACGCAGGCCGGATTTGCCACCGGGACTGTAATGGTCCTGTCGGCGCGGTTTGCGCGCCGCGGTGTAATGATTCAGCATCGAGTCGATGTTGCCCGAGCTGACCCCGACAAACAGCTTCGGCAGGCCCATGACCAGAAAATCCTCGTCGCACTGCGGCTGGGCCACGATCCCGGTACGGAATCCAGCGTCCACCAGAGCGCGGCCGATCAGGGCGATGCCGAAACTGGGATGGTCGACATAGGCGTCGCCATTGACCAGTAGTACATCAAGTTCGTCCCAGCCCCACCAGGTCTGCATCTCGGTGCGCGACATCGGCAGGGGGACATCCTTCACCAGGCTGCGCATCGCTGGCAGTGTGGAGCTGATCCGCCCAGTGGAACGCTATCCCGGCAGGGGTTCGGCGCTGGCCGAAGCCGGGTCTTGGCCGAGGCGTGCCCACGACCAGCGTCCACCGGACAGCCAGGCGATGGCGCCTTCGCTGCCGCTGCTTGCCAGGATCGGGTCAGATTCAGTGTGGCCGAGGCGCGCCAGGGCGGTGTGGCGCCAATCGCCACCGAGCCGCAACAGGTGCATCGTGCCATTATTGGCGCGGAAGGCGACGTGATGACGGCCTTTGATGTAGACCCCGCTCGGCTGGCCGATGGCGATCGGCGCACCGGTCAGGGCGGTCAGGTCGTGATCGTTCCAGCGCTCGCCGTGGAAGCACAGTTCGTGGATGTGGTCGTCGATGGAACGGAATAGCACATGCTCATCGTCGCCTGGGGCGTAGCCGACCGGATCCCCGGCGGCTTGCGGACAGCCGGTGTGGACGGTCAACGAGGCGTGGTACCAGGTGCCGTCCAGTTCCAACAGCTCATTGATACAGCCATGGGTGTCGCGATAGGCGAGATGCCGACTGTCCTCCTGGGCCCACCACCAAGAGCTGGCCTGGCCGGCTGCCGGCGGACAGCCGAGCCGGCTGCTCAGAGCTTCGGCAAGGCCATCGCCATCAGCCACCAGGACGGTGCCGTTACTGGTGATCCCGGCGAAGGGGGCGCGGACGCCCGTGCCGCGCGAAAGGACCGGGGTGGAATCTGTTTCGCCGAGATCGTGCGCCGGGCCATCGGGTCCGGCGATGCGGGCGTGGCCGTCAATCGAGCGCCACGCAGCCCACGGCCCCTCCGGGAGGTGGAGGAGTTCTGCGGTGCCGACCGGTAAGGTTTCGCCGTTTGACCAGGCTCCTCGGAAGGTTGCCGTCTGGATGCCTTCCGGGGTCGGCCAGGCCCAACGCCAGGCTCCGCCGGCATGGCCGAGGCGACCGGCAGTGACCTCAACCAGGAACGGCCTGACCAGCTCTTCGCCGACGACAGCAGGAACTGCGGCGGCCCCACGCAACTCAGCTGCCACCAGTTCGGCGGCGCGGCGGGCCGCCTCAGCGTTCGCGGTACGCTCCATCGCAACTGCCAGCACGGCGGCCGAGGCACTAGCCCGATCCTCGGCGGTCCGGGCGGCGGCCGCCAAGCGATCGCATTCCGCGCTGAACGCAGCTGCCTCGGTGCTGCCGATTCGGGCGGTGGCCAGTTCGCGGGTCAGTCGCGCGACTTCGCCCGACAGGCTTTCCGCCCTGGCGGCGGCAGCGCGCTGGGTGTCGCGGGCATGCGAGAGGTCGTTGCGCAATCCGCCGGCCTGGGCCGTGGCTGCGGTGAGGGCTGACGCGGAGTCGCTGGCTTGGCGCTGTGCTGCGGCCAGATCGTTTTCGAGTTGGGCCAGACGAGTCGCGGCATTGCGCGCGTCGCTCTCCGCCCGGGTGATGCGGGCGGTCGTCTGCTGATTCGGCTGCTCGCCCTGGGCGATCATGCGGGCCAGTGCGCGCTTGGCGCTGTCAGCATGCTGACGGGCTTCATCGCGTTCGCGTTGCAGGCCAGCCAAGGCGGCAGGATCGGCGGTCTCGGCCCTGGCCGACGTTGCGATCAGTGCTGCAACGCGGGCCTGGTCGCCGGGCAATCCCTCGGCATCGAGGTCCGGCGTCGCATCAGCAAGCGCCATGCGCAATGCGTTGATGTCGCGCACGAGGTCGCCAGCGGTGGCTCGGGCAGCGACCTCGTCGGCGTAGAAGACGGCTTCCTCGCCGGCTGCATCGCTCTGGGCCGCCTGCAGGTGAACTCCACCATAGCAGGCCTGGTCCAGTTCGAGCACGCCCGCAGCAACTTCGCTGCTGGCAACCAGTCGGGCACCGAGCGTCTTCTGCAGGCCAGCACGCTCGTTTTCGGATGTCGACAGTCGGGTGTACGCTTGTCCGAGTTCGCTGCGCAGGGATTCGATCTCCTCAATATCCGGTTCAGCCGAGACGGCGGCCGCAGTCTCGGCGTCGGCAATCTGGCCGGCTGCATCATCGAGGCGCCGTTCCATCTCGGCAAGCCGGACGAGTAGGCTGTCGCGCTCGCTGGCCAGCGTGCTGCGATCCTTCTTGAACTGGGCGACCTGTGCTTCCAGGGCCTCGCGCTCCGCCCCGCCACTGGTGGCCTCGCCCATCAGGCTGCCGAGTTCGGCGCGGGTCGCCGCCAGCATACGTTCCTGCTCGGCGGTACTGACCGAGGTGGTGGTCGAGATGACGCGCTTGAGCGCCTCACGGATCCATTCCTTCAGCTGACGTTCGGATAACGTCTTGAGGTTCTTCTTGCCGCGTCGGGCCAGATCCTCGACCGTCGTCCGGGTCGCCAGCGCATCCAACTGGGCATCGATTGAAGCGGCATCCGCACCGGAAACGGCGGTGATCGAGGAAACGGTCGTGGCCGATTTCGCGGCAGGGGCTGCAACTGGCTCTCCGAGGTCGAGTTCGGGCAGGTCCGTGAGGGGGTCAATGGCTGGCGGACTGGCAGGCTTGGCGATGGGGCGCTTGCTCTGTTGCATGGCGCCAACATCCACGCTGCCAACTCCGGGCAATGTCATTTCCGGGTGGATGGTGCAGTCTGCCGTCGATTGCCTGGCTGGCGCTGGCACGACGCTGAAGTCATGGAAGTAGCCGAGGCTGAAGCCGTCCTAAACCGGATGAAGGATGACCATCCGTACCCGGCCATGGTCATCGACCGGGTGCTCATTGATGTGCAGCGGGTTCACGGACATGCTGCCGTCAACCGCCTGATCGACGCCTGCGCCCTGACCAGGCGCTTTGGCATTCGCAAAGTGTGGCCGGACCCGGCGTGAAGACGGCCATTGTGGTCTATGATGCCGGATGCGGCCTGTGCTCGGCTGGATCCCGTTGGATCGTCAGGCTCGACTGGCTGGGCGCGGTGTCGGCCGTGCCGCTCCAGTCGTCAGCCTTGTACCGGCAGTTCCCCTCGCTGGACCCGGTGGCCTGCTACGCCGCCATGCATGTGCTGCTGCCCGGCGGCCGGCTTCGCACCGGTGGAGATGCCTTGCGCTGCGTCCTGGCGCGGCTGCCTCTAACCATGCCGCTGGCGTTGATCCTGGCGATCCCGCCGCTACCGGCGGTCGTCCGCTTGGTCTATCCGTGGTTCGCCAACCGTCGTCGTTCGCTCAGTGCGGCCTGTGGTCTCAGTCCTCGGCAGGGCGGTACCCGAGCGCCGTGAGACCTCCGTCTCGGCAGTTCAGTCCGCCTTGTCGACCTTCCACTTTCCGTCGACGATGTGGGCGCTCCAGCCGCTCGGTTTGCCTTCAGCTGTCTCGCTGGAGATGTAGTATTCACGCTCCTTGCGCGAGAAGCGGACGTTCACGGCGCGGCCCTTGGGGTCCTTCGCCGGGGCGTCGGCGAGGAAGAGATACTTCTCGGGCAGTTCGGTGCGGTGGCGTTGCAGATCGTCGATGGTCGGGTTTCTCGTCTCGCGCACTTTCGGATAGGTCGAAGCGGAGAGGAACAGTCCATTGCCGCCGTCGCGCAGGACGAAGTGGTCGTCGGCCTTGCTGCACTTCAGCTCGGGCATGGGAACCGGTGGGATCTTCGGCGGAGCAGCTTGGCCGTTGCGCATCAGCTTGCGCGAATTGCTGCAATCCGGCCAGCCGGTGCAGCCGAAATATTTGCCGAAACGGCCGGTCTTCAGCTGCATCGGCTTGCCGCATTTGTCGCACGGCAGCGAGGGGCCGTCGTAGCCCTTCAGCTTGAATGCCCCGGTCTCGACCTCGACGCCGACGCAATTCGGGCTGTTGCCGCAGATATGCAGGCGACGGGTCTCATCGAGCAGCCAGGCGTCCATGGCGGTGCCACAGATCGGGCAGCGGCGCTGGGCCTGCAACTGGGCGACCTCAGCCTCGCTGGCCTGGGTCTCCTCGCCTTCGGTCTCTTCGGCAGGTTTGGCCGCCTCTGATTCCGCGCCTGGCACCAGATTCATCGTCTTGGTGCAGCGTTCCTTTGGCGGCAGGCCGTAGCCACTGCACGACATGAAGACGCCGGTGCGGGCAAACTTGATCGCCATTGGCCGGGCGCAGTCGGGGCAGGGTATCGGGGTGGGGACTGGTTTGACCGCCTCGAGATCCTTCTCGACCGACAGTAGGCGCGCCTTGAACGGCTTGTAGAAGTTGTCGAGGGTTTCCTTCCAGTCGGCCTTGGCGTCGGCGACCTCGTCGAGATGACCCTCCATGCCGGCTGTGAAACCGAAGTCGAGCAGGTCGGGGAACGCAGCGACCAGCCGTTCGGTGACGATCTCGCCGAGTTTCTCAGCGCGGAAACGACGCGCGTCGAGGCGGGCATAGCCGCGGTCCTGGACCGTCGAGATGATGGCGGCGTAGGTCGAGGGGCGGCCGATGCCGCGCTTTTCCATCTCCTTCACCAGCGAAGCTTCTGAATAGCGTGCCGGCGGTTTGGTGAAGTGCTGGGTTGGATCAAGCTTTTCTAGCTGCAACTGGTCGCCAACCGTGAGATCGGGTAGCACAACATCGTCGCTTTTGGCGGGTGGCTGAACCTTGAAGAAACCATCGAAGCGCAGCACGCGGCCGCGCGCCGCGAGTTCGCAATCGGCAGCAGCGATTGTCACGGTGGTGGTGTCAAACTCAGCAGGGGGCATCTGGCAGGCGACGAACTGGCGCCAGATCAGTTCGTAGAGTCGGACGGCGTCGGGTTCCGCCTCAAGGGCGGTGGACATCAGGCTGACGTCCGATGGACGGATCGCCTCGTGTGCCTCCTGGGCACCAGCCTTGGATTTGTAGACGTTCGGCTTCTCGGGCAGATAGGACCCACCGAAGCGGCTGCCGATGAGTTCGCGCACCGCGGTGACGGCCTGGGCCGACAGGTTGACGCTGTCGGTACGCATGTAGGTGATGTGGCCGGCCTCGTACAGGCGCTGCGCCATCGTCATGGTCTTCTTGACGGAGAATCCCAGGCGGATCGAGGCGGCCGCCTGTAAGGTCGAGGTGATGAATGGGGCGGACGGAAAGGAACGCTGCGGTTTGCGCTCGCTGTCGGCGACGCGGTAGGTTGCACCCTCGAGCGCCTTGAGGGCGGCATCAATGTGGGCCTTCGTGGTCGGTTCGAACTTCGCGCCCGAGCGGCGCACAACTTCAGCGCGCAACTGGGCCGTGCCTGGCTTCGACAGATCGGCATGCAACTGCCAATACTCGTCGGGCTTGAACGCCTTGATTTCGTGCTCGCGGTCGACGATTAGGCGCACGGCTACGCTTTGCACGCGACCAGCAGACAGACCGCGCGCCACCTTGGCCCACAGCAACGGACTGACCTGGAAGCCGACGACGCGGTCGAGGAAGCGCCTGGCCTGCTGGGCGTGGACGCGGTTCTCGTTGACGTGGCCGGGGTGTTCGAAGGCCTCTTGGATCGCGCTCTTGGTGATCTCGTTGAACGTCACGCGGGCGAAGCGCTCGGGCGGTCCGCCGAGGCACTCTTTGAGATGCCAGGCGATCGCTTCCCCTTCGCGGTCCAGATCGGAGGCCAGCCAGATCGTCTCGGCCTTCTCGGCTGCCTCGCGCAACTCCTTGATCACTTTCTCTTTGCCAGGAACGATCTCGTAGGTGGCTTCCCAGCCGTGTTCGGGATCGACGCCCATGCGGCGGATCAGGGCGGTCTGCTTCTTCTTCGCCTTTTGGGCAGGAGTCTGTTTGATCCCCTTGGCCCTGGCCTCGTTCGCCTTCTTCAGACGGTCGGCCGGGTCGCTTTCATCACCTCCGGTGGGCAGGTCGCGGACGTGGCCAAACGAGGATTTTACCAGGTAATCGCGTCCGAGATACTTGTTGATGGTCTTGGCCTTGGCAGGGCTTTCGACGATGACGAGGTGTTTGGCCATGATGCTGCGGGTCCGTGGGCGGAGGGGAGTCCTACCAAGACGACCGGGGGGAGGTCAAGCCTTCTCCATTTACCCGGGTTTGTGTACGGCCATCTATAGTCATGGCTTTAAGGTGGTTACGAGAAATACGGCAGGCCTAGAGAAGGCTCAGTTGCTGGGTGCCCTGCTCGGTTCCTAGGACGCGGTCTACCAGGGCCTGAGCTTCGGCGACGTACCAGGCCCGGTCAATCAGGGTCAGATCGCAGGTGGCCGGATCGGAAAGCGGAATCGCCTTGGCGGCGACCGTGGAACGACCACGCCCCTCGGCCAACTGGACGAGCGGCTCGCCGCTGCGACCGACCACCCAGCGGACCACTGGGGAGGTCACGGCTCGGCCACCCCAGGCCAGATCTCTGGCCCGTCGCCAGAGTGCGAAGTCGGCAGGCGATTCGGACGCGGCCACGACATCGGCGAGGGTCCGTCCGTGGACCAGATGTTCGAGCGCAGCCCGGGCGACGATCGGAGCCGCTGCCCGGCGACTTGCATCAACGTCATCGCCACCAGCAAAGCGACCCTTGGTCTTGGCGACAGTGCCGTCGGGGCTCATGGCGATGTAATCGTTGACCGAGGTCCGCCATAGCCTGCCGTAGCGGGTGCGCTCCAGGCTGAGACCGGTGGTCGCCTCCCACGCTGCTGCAGCGGCTTCGCATGATCCGCGCACCACCACACCGTCGGTGTTGGCGGACACCAGATGTCCTCCCGCGTCTAGCACGCCGTCGATTAATTGCAGCAGACGTAATTGCCCCGTGAGCACCACGCGCAGGGCATCCGCTGGCGAGAACAGCCCGCTGCGGCGGTTGCCCAACTGACCATAGAGACTGTTGATCACCAGCTTCAGGGCCGTGCTGGCGACCTGATCGCCAGCACGTTTCGCCGCCAGGCGTCGCTGCAACAGCGCTCCGACCCGGGCCGGGAAGTCCTGCAGTTGCGGCGGAGCGATGCCGTCTCTGGCGATCAGCGAGGGATAGTACGACGCCACGTCGAGATCGGTCAGCGGTCCCGCGACCACGCCAGGGGGATCGGTCGAATGCAGGCCGCCGACGCCGCAGGTCAGCGAAACGCCGCCGACCGTTAGCTGCCATCCAGCCGCCGGTCGCAGCGCGAGATGTCCACGTTCGTTCCACGATACCGTGCCATCCAGGATCGAGCGCATGGCAGCGGCAACATCAGATCGCCGGGCGATGAACCGGCCCGGATCACGCAGCAGACGAGTCACTGGCATGGTGTCGGGCGCGACGTCTTGTTTCACCTGATGCCGACGCAATCCCTGCAGCACCACCAGCTCGGCGAGCAGGCCGGTGGTGGCCAGCCACGCGGCATCACCGATCCACGGATGCGCTGCCAACAGCCGCTCCCGGACCAGCAGTTCACGCTGCTGATGTGCGGCCAGTCCTGCCAGGGTCGTCACCAAGCGCAGCGGATCGTCGCCCGGAAGAGCCAGCCCTGCCCGGCAGCATGCCGCGTCGGGATCGCCGACCAGCACGCCCAGATCGATGGTGCGGCGCCAGCGGCGTTCGCACCGGGGCAGCGACTGGACGGTCTCGCGCTGCGGCGGCCACGGCCCGGTGAGGATGGCCAGTGCGGCTGGAGCTGCGGCGGCGAGGCCAGCCAGCAGACGTTCGCCGTCCCACGGCGACAACTCGCCCGGAGCCAGAGTCCAGACATCCAGGTGGGCGTCGTCGAGCATCGCTGCCGCCACCTGCCAAGGCAGCATCCGGGATCCGCCGACGGCCTGCACGGCGCAGCCACCGGGGGTTGGCAGGAGAGTGATGGAATCGGCCACGCATGCCAGGATGGCAGTGCGGCGGCCCGGCCAAGCCGTGGTTGGTGCACACGGTCTGCATTCTGCAAAATCCGTTATGAAACGCTTGGGAAACATCGGATTTCGCTGCAGTTGCGCCGGCCAGCGTCAGGCTGACGCTTGTATTCGGTCGTCTCCTGCGCTAACGCCTTGCATGCGCCTCGCCCTGCTCCTGCTCGCTTCGCTCCTGGCCGCCGGGGAAACCCGCGTCGACATCACCACCTCGATGGGTGTGATCCGTTGCAAACTGTACGATCAGGCCTGTCCGGTGACGGTGCAGAACTTCTGTGAACTGGCCGAGGGCAAGCGCGCATGGACCGATCCGGCGACCGGCGCGCAGGTGACCAGGCCGTTGTATGACGGACTGACCTTCCATCGCGTCATTCCCGGATTCATGATCCAGGGCGGCGATCCGAAGGGCGATGGCACCGGCGGTCCCGGCTTTCAGTTCAAGGATGAGATCAATGCCGTCTCATTGGGCCTCGACAAGGAGATGGCATTACAGGGCGATCAACTGCATCCCTACTGCGCTCACATGGGTCGGCAGTTCGTCATGAACTACATCGAGCCGAAGCTCGCGGGTCGTGGCATTGGTCCGAATGCGACTGCCGATGAACGCAATGCTGCGGTGGCCGCCATCCTGCCGACCCTGCAGAGCGTCACGTTACTGGAGTTCTACAAGGATCTGGGCTACCGCTACGACGCAACCCTTCCGCCATCGCGCAAGCCGATGCGTGGCGTCCTGGCGATGGCCAACAGCGGGCCCAACACCAACGGCAGCCAGTTCTTCATCAACCTGGGCGACACCCCACACCTGTCGGGCAAGCACACCGTCTTCGGCGAGGTCGAGAGCGGAATGGAGATCGCCACGGCGATTGCAGGCGTGCCCCGCGACGAGCGAGACCAGCCCAAAACGCCAGTGACGATCGTCAGCATCCGCATCGTGAAATAGACGTCGGGAGACGAGACTCCCGACGTCCTGCGGAACTTGCTTCAGCTCAGCGTCGGGTCGACCCCGATGGTCCCGATCAGGCGGTCGCGCCAGCCCGGGGCGCTGACCTTCTCCAGCATGCGCTGGGCGCGCTCCAGGCGCTTGGGGATGTCCAGGCGTTCTGCATGGGCGCGGTTCTCTGGCTTGTCGAGAAACGTGTTCAGATAGCGCACGCGGTCCTGCCAGCCGACGATGTCCAGGCGCTGCTGGTGCTCGATGCGGGTCTTGTACCACTCGCTTTGCAGTAGGGATTCGCGGGTGAACTGGGCGCGGAAGGCCGGATCGCGCTCATCCTTCCCATTCCACGCACCGGTTGCCATGATGTGCAGCAGGCCCTGCAGCGGTGGGCAGGCGTCCTTCCACGAGCCGTCTTCTAGGTAACTCTGGGCGACCTTCTGGTGTGCTTCGACAATGTTGTCGACGCCATCAGCGAAGATCTCCAGACCCTGGGTCTCGGGGCGCAACAGCGACTGGTCGAACACTGCGGTGCCGTTGTCGAAGATCCGGCCAAAGTAGTCGTGGAGGAACTTCGTGGTGATGCGCCAGCCAAGTCGGCTGGATCGTATCGAGCGTCCATCACAGGTCATGTCCTCGACACGCTCAAGATGGCCAGCCTTGATCAGCACGTCGGCAGTGCGCTCCGCGGGCTTCAGACGGCACCACAATTCGGGCACCAGCAGCGAGATGTCGTGGTCCATGCGGACCTTCGGGCCGACCCAACCGGCGGCGGTGCTGAAGCCGTCATGGCCGGTCAGGATCATCGACACCAGGGTGGCATTGAGGTCGGCGGTGGCGCGCAGGGCGTTGAACGGACCCTTGGTCAGTGCGCCCTCGGAACCTGCGCCGGTGGTTGACGGACTCTTGCCGGTCAGGCTGCTGATCCAATCCATGAACAGTTCGGGCAGTTCTTGATAATGAATCGGGTTGTAGACGCACAGCGGACGCACGCCCTTTTCGGGCGGGTTGTTGCGACGGCCCGCCAGCACAGCGTCGACCGGCACGACCAGGCCGCGCTCCTTAGGAATGCGGTGGAACAGGCGCAGGCAGATCTCGGCGACTTGCTTGGGCAGCGGATTGGCGCGGTCGGGCCGGGTCTGCAGGTAGCGCGGGTTCTTCGACGGCTTGCCGTCGACGATGCGAGGCTTTGCAGTCGACACCGTGTAGGCGTTGCCGTTGGCCAGGGCGCTTTCGAGATGGCTGCGCATCACCGCGGTGTACTGGTCGTGGGTTGGGGCGTCCTCGACTTCGGTGCGCAGTTCACTGGCGGTCATCGGCTGCCAATTGGAGGCGAACAATCCGGCGCCCGAGATGTCCGCTTCGGCTTGCTTGTCATAGCCGCGGTGGATCGCGTCGTCGGGGCGCTGAAACAGACGGTTCTCACAGTTTTCGGACAGCTTGAAACTCTTCGCCGGATCAAGCCCGATCCACATGCCGGGGACCACCACAGAGGCGGTGATGTCGTCCTCCATCTGCACCTTTTCGGCCGGGATGAAGTCCTGGCGTAGCTTGAAGGTGCGCCAACCGCCATCGGATTCGAAGCCGACGCGCAGGTATTCCCCGACCAGGGCGCGGCCGTCGAGCTTCAGTTGGTAGCCAGGTTGGCCATTGATGCGATCGACGGTGAAGTGGCTGCGCCACGCTGTGCCCCATTCGGGCCGGTAGAAGCGTTTGACGATGAACACCAGTGGCCAGATGTGGGGCGGCAACGAGCGCAGCCAAGCGATGTACTCGTCGGTGAACTCATCGCTGGGCGTGAACATCTTGATCACGCTGCCCAGGCTGCGTTCGGGCGACAACACGGCGCGGGTCTTGTGCTTGTTGTAGTCGGGCCGGAACTGCGGCTTGAGGCGGTGTTCGTAATGCCCGTTGATGATCTCATCGACCAGACTCAGGTCCTTTTCGATGTCGTAGACCACCATCGGGCCATGGATGACGGCGTCGGCCAGGCTCTTGCTGATCTCGCTCTTGCCGCCGCCGCTAACCGTGCATGGCTTGTGGCAGTAGGTGCCGTAGGCCCACGTTCCCAATAACCGCCAACTGGGTGCGCCGGGGTGGCGGGCCAAGCGGACCTTGTAGCCGCTCGGGTGGACGTAGACGCGGTCGCGCAGCAGCTTCATGCTGCGCGGCTTGCCGTCCTTCTCCCAGGTGATGCTGCGGGTCTTGAGGTCGAACTCGGCCTCCTCGCTGACGAATAAGACGCGCGGATCAGCGATCAGTTCGGCATAGCCCTCTGGGTTGACCGAGATCTCGTCACCGAGGGTGCGGATGGTCTCTGCGAAGGTGTGTCCGCCGGAAATAACCGGACCGCCAGCGCTGAAGTGGTCGCCGAGGTGGTACGACGGGAAGGCGAGGGCACCTCCCGAGTGCTCCTCCTCGGCCATGCCGATGAGGTTGGCGCTGAAGGATATCTGCGTCTTGACCTCTTTCTTGCAGTAGCCGAAGTAGTTATCGGCGATCAGCGTCACGATCACGCCATCGGCGGTACGGCAGGTCGCTTTGAAGGCGCTGCCGTCGTTGTACTTCTCGTCTTCAGTGCGATAGCACATCGCGTCGCGCCGTTGACGCTCGCTGGCGTCGTCCCAATGAGGTAGCCCCAGTTCGCGTTTGGTCAGATGACACAGGTGCGGTGCCAAGATGACGCAACCGGTGTGTCCCGACCAATGCAGCACGTCCAGGCCCGCATCGTT
>JBBQCI010000076.1:0-19494 GCA_038318565.1 Planctomycetota bacterium | reverse complement strand
GTTCGGCCCGAACTGAAGCGCCTGGTCAGCCTGGCGCGACTCAACCTCATGGATGTGTCCTGGCCGATGCGTGGCCAGTTCGATGTCATTTTCTGCCGGAACGTCATGATCTACTTCGACCGCCCCACCCAAGAACGCCTGGTCAATCGGCTGAGCGAACTCCTAGTGCCCAAGGGGACATTGTATGTCGGGCATAGCGAAAGCCTCTCTGGCATCGATCATAAACTGAAGGCGTTGGCTCCGGCCATCTACATCAGGCCCTGACATGATTGGCAGCGAATATTTCGGCCCGCGTTGGACCATCGGCATCGGCGGCCTTGATGTCCAGACTGGCACGCTGGGTACCATCGTCACCCATGCGTTGGGCAGTTGCATCGGTGTGACCGTGTACGATCCGGTTGCCCATGTCGGAGGCATGCTGCATGCCCAGATGCCGATCGCGGCCAAGGCGCCGGACCTGGCCAAGAGCGACCCGGGTCGATTCGTCGACCTCGGTATGCAACTCCTCTTCCAAGAGGCCATCGCAGCCGGTGCCGAAAAGCGTCGCTTACGCATCGCGGTTGCCGGGGCGGCCAACATGAGCGGCAATCCCAATCCGATGTTCGATATCGGCCAGCAAAACCTCACCGCTCTGCGCAAAGTGCTGTGGAAGCTGGGAGCCCTGATCGCAGCCGAGGACACCGGCGGATCGACCCCGCGGACCATGTATCTCGACCTCGCCAGTGGCACGACCACCGTTCAATCAGGTACTGTCAGGAGATCGCTATGACCGCCCCGTCTGGACCGCTTGAGGTGCTGGTGGTTGACGACAACCGCATTATGCGCGACATGGTGGCGCGCAGTGTCGGCATGAGCGGCCTGCCTATCGCCCAGATCCGCCAAGCCGGAGACGGCCAGCAGGCACTCGACGCCGTGCGAGCAGCCTGGACCGATCTCGTCCTGCTCGATCTCAACATGCCGGTGATGGACGGTGAGACCTTCCTGCGCGCACTACGGGCCGACACCGCGTTGCGTGATACCCTGGTGGTGGTTGTCTCGACCGAGTCGTCAGGCGCGCGCATCGAACGGTTACGCGGCATGCAGGCCGGGTTCGTCCACAAACCGTTCACCCCCGAGGCGCTGTGCGCCGAAGTCCATCGCCTGCTTGGGGACACGCCGTGAATGATGCCATCCTGACGGTGCTTGCCCAGGTTTCCGAGCAGATGGGTTTTTTGACGCCGACCGGCCCGGCTGATCAGGCGCCGACCTTCGGCCCAGTGGTCCAGGTTGCCTTCCATGGTCCCGCCGAGGGCGTCGTCGTGGTTGCGGCATCGCAAGCCCTGGCCGAGGCCCTGGCTCGCAACCTGCTCACTATTGATGCCGACGCGGCTGTTCCAGCTGAAGATTGCACCGACGCCTTGCGCGAACTGGCCAATATCGCCGCTGGCAATCTACTGCCCATCCTCCATGGCGATGGCGAGTACCGGCTGGATCCGCCTGAAATCTCCTCCTGGCCTTCCTTGACGACCGACGCCGCACACCTTGAGTGCGTCGAAGGGACCTTGTCGGCCTGCTGCGCCTTGCGATAATCTGACAAGTGGCCAGTACCCAGGAACTGCTTGTTGCATTCATTGCCGAATCAGCCGAGGCGCTGGCTGGGCTTGATGACCGTATGCTGGCGATTGAGCGTGGCGATCCGGCTGCGGTCGACGAGATATTCCGGCCGGTGCATTCCCTGAAAGGCAATGCGGCGTTCTTCGGTTTGAACGCGCTCAAGGAGTTGGCCCACGAACTGGAAAGCGTCCTCGACCGGCTGCGTAGCGGCCGGCAATCCGCCACCAAGCAGGTGGTCGACGCCTGCCTGGCCGCCCTCGACGGGCTGCGCTCGATACTCGCCAGCCTGATGGCCGGTGGCCCCGAGATTCCTGATGCCGCTGCCCGCACCGAGTTGCTCGGTCGACTGCGCGCGCTTGGGGCGGGCTGGCCGCGGGCGCTTGACCTGGCCCGAACCCTACGAGTCCATGGTCACGAGGCCGACGAGTTGCTGACTATCCTGCTGACCCTATCGGCGGGTCAGGGCGGTCAGGCGAGCTCGTCCACGTCGACGATGCAGGCGATGCCCGATCCATCGCGTGAACTGTCCGACCTGATCATCGTGGCCCGTGCGACTCCCAGTGGCGACACTGCTGAACGCATCTCTGCCGCCTTGGCAAGTCTGGGGACCAGCGCTGCTGATGGCGAATCTCAGGCTGCCTGGAACGAACTGGTTGCCGCCTATCAAGGGATCGTCGATGCGATCGGCTTCGATGCCGTCGCGATCGATGTACTGGCTGACTATCTACCGAAGACGATGGCGCGGGGGCGCTGGGGAAAGCCTGTCACGGTAGCAGTCGTGGTGGAGCCCGAGCCCAGCGCGGCATCCTCCCCCGAACCGGCGACCGAGCCGTCGAGCGATCGGCGTGAACGCCAGACTGGCTCGGAAAGCCTGCGTAAATCGCTTCGCGTACCCGAGGCCGACATCGATGGGTTCCTTGCCCGGGTTGGCGATCTGATGGTCGCTGGCGATGGGCTTGGCCACATCGCCCGGCGGGTGTCGGCCGGCGCCACGACCGAGCAGATCCTGCCCGTCCTGCGCCGGGCCAGTCACGATGTCGGTCAGATCGCCGACCACCTGCAGATGGCAGTGATGCGTCTGCGTCGGGTCGAGCTCGCGCCGCAGTTGCGCAAGGCGGTGCGCATAGCCCGCGACATCGCCATCGCTCGCAGCAAGGAGATCGCGGTAACGGTGGATGACGGAGGCCTGTCGATCGACAAAGCCCTGGTCGGCATCATCGATGCAGCTCTACTACACCTGGTGCGCAACTGTGCGGACCATGGCATCGAATCGGTGGCCGAGCGCCAGCGGGTTGGCAAGCCCCGCCAGGGTCGTATCGAGGTGATTGCGACCTCCGTCGGCCACGACCTGTGTCTGCGTATCGCCGATGATGGTCGTGGCATCGATCCCGACGTGGTACGCGCCAAGGCCGAACGGCTCGGCCTGGTCGCCGCCGGCCAGCCGCTGGGGGAACGGCAACTGGTCGAACTGGTCTTCGCCCCCGGAGTCTCCACCGCTGAGCGGGTCACCGAGATCAGTGGTCGCGGGGTCGGACTCGACGCGGTGAAACGATCGGTCGAGGATTCGGGCGGTTCGATCCGTATCGACAACAAGCCAGGCCTCGGCTGTGCATTCGAACTGCGGCTGCCGGTGTCGGTCGCGACGCAGATTATTCCGGCCTACATGTTCCAACAGGATGGACGTAACTTCGGTCTGCCGATGGCGGTGGTCGGCGAGACGTTCCGCTGCCCGTCTGCGGACATCCGCGGCATACCCGGTCAAGGCGGCGCCACCATGCATCACGGCAAGGTGCTCAGCGTGGTGGAATCGGCGACGTTGCTGGCTCCAGGATCCGCGGTTCCCGACGGGGATCGGCTGCTGGTCATCATCAATGCCGGCAATGGCCCGTATGCCCTCGCGATCGATGCTGTGCTGGGTGTCCAGCAGGTGGTGGTCCGACCGGTCGAATCAGACATGACCATGCCGCCGTGGATCGCCGGTGCCGCACTCATGGGCGATGGCACGGTAGCCATGATGATCGAACCTGCCCATCTCACAGATCAACCATGAAACCCATCCGCGTCCTAATTGTCGATGACAGCGCTACGGTTCGACGACTGTTGTCCGCGACCCTCGGTCGCGAAGAGGGGATCACCGTGGTTGGCGAGGCTGCCGACCCGTACCAGGCTCGCGAACTGATGGTGAAGCTGGATCCCGATGTGCTCACCCTCGATGTCGAGATGCCGCGCATGGATGGCTTGGCCTTCCTGGCCAAGATCATGCAGCATCGGCCCAAGCCGGTGGTGGTGGTCAGCTCATTGACCCCGCGTGGCAGCGAAGAGGCGATGCGCGCCTATGAACTGGGTGCGGTCGAAGTCATCTGCAAGCCGGGTAGCGCCTATCGGGTCGACGAACTCGGACCGCAGCTGGCGCGGGCTGTGCGTGCGGCAGCCGCAGCCAAGCTGCTACCGCGCCTTGCTCCCGCTGCTGGAACTCCAGCGGTCAAACCGCCCCTGTTGTCGCGCACTACCAACAAGGTCTTGGCGATCGGCGCTTCGACTGGCGGGACCGAGGCCATCCGCGAGGTGATGGAACGTCTGCCCGGCGACACCCCCGGCACTATCATCGTCCAGCATATGCCGCCGATGTTCACCACGCAGTTCGCCCAGCGCCTGAACCTGATCAGCCGCATGCGTGTGGCCGAGGCACGGGGCGGTGAAGAGCTCCAGCCCGGTCTCGCCTTCGTCGCCCCCGGTGGCCATCATCTGGCCGTGGTGCGTAGTGGTGCGAAGTACCTGCTGGAACTGCGTGGCGGGCCGATGGTGCATTTTCAGAAGCCGGCGGTCGACATCAGCTTCCGCACCCTGGCAGCGGCGGCTGGGGCCAACGCTGTTGGCGTCGTCCTGACCGGCATGGGTCATGATGGCGCCGACGGGTTGTTGGCAATGCGTCAGGCCGGGGCCCGCACGATGGTCCAGGATGAAGCCACCAGCGTGGTCTGGGGCATGCCCGGGTCATGCGTTCAGCGTGGAGCGGCCGAAAAAGTCCTGCCGTTGCAAGCGATCGCAGCTGCGATTGGCGACACGCTCGCAGGGATGGTTTAGATTATTTCTACAACCGTCCGATCGCCTCGCGAAAGCGTTCAGCGGCAGCAGGTAATAGGTCGACATACAACGTGGCTTGGGCTGCGTCCCCACGGATTCCAGCATCTTCGATGAGGTAAAACAGGTTGGCCAGTTCCATTGCACCAATGGTGACACAGGCACCCCTGTGCCGGTGCGCACACAGGCGTGCCTGGTCCAGCGACCCTGCCTCTACGGCTTGCAAGGTGGCCCGGATCCGTTCGGTTAGATCGCCGGCGAGCACAACGGCCAGTTGGCGATGCAGGTCGGCGAGGTAACCGCATGCAGCAAGTCCTGCCGCCGGATTCAGGACAGGATTATCGGGCATCGGCCGGATCGACCGGCTTGAGGAATTCGATCAGCCCGCTGTCCAGTTCGTAGACGGCGGGAACCACGGCCAGGGTCCCGGCTTCAACCGCCTTGCGCAGGCTGTCGCTTTCCCGCAGCAGGGCAGTCGCTTGGTCGATGGCGTTGCGGATCACGGCAGCAGGGATCGGATCCTTGCCGGTCTTGGCGATGGTCGCGGCGTAGGCCTGCAAGCCAGGCATGTTGCGTTGGATCGCGGCAAGATTGCCGGGCAGGGGGCCGTCAGTTCCAGCAACCGCTTTGACAGCGCCGCAGGATTGATGCCCAAGCACGATGATCAAACGGATGCCCAGGTGCTCGACGCCATACTCCATACTGCCTTCACCGACTGGCTCGGCAATGTTGCCGGCATTGCGCACGACGAAGATGTCGCCGATCGATTGGTCGAACAGCAGTTCGGGCGCTAGTCGGCTGTCCGCACAGGTCAGTACGGCAGCGAATGGATGCTGTCCTTTAGCTGTCAGGGCGCGTTCTTCTGCGTCGTCAGTGGCATCGGCCGAACGACTACGCCGGCCAGAGGCGAAGCGGGCATTGCCGGCTGACAGTCGGGCGATTGCTTCCAGCGGCGACGGGCCGGAGACGTCGTGGTTACCGGCCGATTTCGCAGCAGGCTTCTCGGCTGCTGTGCCCTTTTCTTTGGCTGGCTCTGCGGAGGCTGCATGTTCTGCCGCAGGCTTGGTTGCCGGTGCGGCCTCGTGTCGTTCTGCACAACCAGCCAGGGCGGCCAAGGCGAGCGGGGCGAGGATCAGATAGCGGGTGGGCTGCATGGGTGCCTCAGAACTTGCCCAGCGTCTGCTGATTGGAGTGATCATCGTCAAATGGTATCGCCTGCTTGGCCTCGTGCGTGGCGTCAGCGACGGGTTTCAGGCTCAACGTTGAACGGTTCTTGATCGGCGGCTGGTTGCCGGTCTGGCGCATCGCTGGGGCGCTGTGGGTCTGCTGGACGGCGGTGCGGGTGACCGTTTTACGGGCCGGCGGCGCCGTGTGCGACATGCTTCCCCGACCGGTTTCGCGGATCATCGATTCCAGCTGGGTGACCAACTGGGCTAACTGTTGAGCCTGGGCGCTCATCTCCTCGCCAACAGCACTGTTCTCTTCGGCGCCGGCGGCATTGCCCTGGGTGACCTGATCCATCTGCCGGACCGCCTTGCTCGACTGTTCGATGCCCTGGCTGATCTCCTTGGCGCTGGCTGAGACTTCGCCAGTCAGGTCGTTCACCTTCTTGCTCGCGACCGTCATCTCGGTGACCACGCTGGTCACGTTCTTCGACAGGCTGACGCCGTTTTCGGCGCTCTTGACGCTCTGTTCGATCAGTTGGCTGGTGTTGCGGGCGGCCTCACCGGCGCGCTGCGCCAGATTGCGCACTTCTTCGGCGACCACGGCGAAGCCCTTGCCGGCGTCACCGGCCCGGGCGGCTTCGACCGCGGCGTTCAGGGCCAGCAGGTTGGTCTGGAAGGCGATCTCATCGATCGTCTTGACGATCTTGGCGGTCTGGTCTGCATTCGCCTTGATCTCGGCGATCGCCTTGCCGAGTTCGGTCATGGCCTGGGCGCCGCGTTCGCCAGCCGCACTGGCCTGGCCGGCGACGCTGTTGGCCGCCTCGCTGCTCTGCGCCGATTGGCGGACCAGCGAATTCATCTCTTCCAGACTGGCGCTGGTCTCTTCCAGGGCGGCAGCCGTTTCGCTGGTGCCATTGGCCAGGGACTGGGCCCCACCGGCAACCTGCTCAGAAGCAGATGCGGTCTGCTCGCTGCAGGCCCCGAGTTCGGCAATGATGCGTGACAGGGCGCTGACGATGCCCTTGGTGATGAAGTAGGCGAACGCGATACCCAGCAAGATGACGATGGCGACGCCGGCAACCATCACGGAGGAAGCGTTCTCCAGGCTGGTGGCTGCGGCGGTGGCGGCCTTGCTGGTCTTGTCGATGTTCACCTTTGAGGCGGCCCGGGCGGCGTCGACCACGGCTTCAGCGGCGAGACCGCGTTTAGCTGAGACGACTGCCAGGTTCTTGGTGATCGTAAGATATTCCTCGGCCGCGATCTTGTAACTGGCGGCAGATGATTCGACGAGCTTCAACTGGGCGATGTTGGCTGGATCCTTGGCCTTCTTGGTCAGGGATGTGATGATTTCGCGCATCTTATCAAATTGCGGCAACGCTTTATCGAAGATCGTCGGGTCCCGCAGGGCCTGGGATTTCCACGCGGCGATTCGGATGGCATTGCCAAGATCAATAATATCGTTGGCGTCGGCCAGTTTTTCGGTGCGCTCCTGCAACTTGTCGGCTTCCAGCCCACGTTCGATCTCGGCCTTCAGCTTCTTGGTCTGGTCGGCGATGATGTCGTTGATCTCGCTGGTGAACGCTTCGGCGGCGGCACCACGTTTGTTCTGGGCGATCTCTTCTGCCTTCTTGAGCGTTTCGGTCTCTTCTAGCAGCGCCTTGTAGTCATTTGCGGCCTTGGTCGCCTTCGCCGCATGCTCGGCCAGGGCCGGCAGTTTCTGATCGTCGGCAAGCTTGACCGCCTGGGCGATGAACTTCTGTGTTTCGGCCAGCAGTTCTTTACCATTGGCCAGCATCTTCGCGTTGTCCGACATGGTGTAGCCGCGGATATTGTACATAGTGTCGAGCGTGTTCCGCTCGACCTCACTGGCGACGGTTACCGCGGGCACCTGCTTGAGCGCCAGGTCACTGGCATTGGCCGAGGCAGTGTTCATCGAGAACACCGCAAGCAGGCCGAGGAGGAGGGCGAGGATCAGGACGATGGCGAAGCCGAGTCCGATTTTGGTTCCGATACGCATGGCGAATCTCCGGAGGGTTTTGTCGTTAAGCTGTTGGGGAAAAGGTCAGACCGAGGCCAGGACTTTGGCCAGGTCGAGCAGGATGCGGATGCGGTTCTGGCTCTTGCCGAGGGCGGCGACCATGCTGGCGTCGATCGACATGCCGTAGCTTGGCGGTGGTTCAGTGTCCGCAGCGGTGAAGATGGCAACTTCGCGTACCCGATCGACGGCCAAGCCGATCTGACCGTTGTCGCCAGCATCGACCACGATGATGACATTGTGTTCATGTGGCTCGCCGGGCGGCAGGCCGAAGCGGTTGCGCATCGACAGTACGGGGATGACCTTGCCGCGCAGATTGACCACACCCTGCATCACCGGCGGACTGCCCGGCACCGGGGTGATCGGCAGCATGCCGATGATTTCGCGGACTTTCAGGATCTCGATGCCGTATTCCTCGTTGGCGACCTGAAAGGTCAGATAGGTACCGGCGACGCCGGTTACTGGGGCTGCGGTGGCTGACATGATGGCTCCTCAGGCGTTCGGATCGGTTGGTTGGTGGGTCTGGGTGCTGCGGGTCGCGGTCTGGGTACTGCGCACTGCCGTTGGTGGCGAGTGGCGATGCTGCACGTCCGCACCGACCATATGGGCGAGTTCCTCGACCAAGCCGTTCAGCTCTTCAACCTGCTGCTGCAGGGCCTGGCTGGTGGCGCTGTTCTCCTCGGCGCCGGCGGCGGTCGCCTGGGTGCCGCTATCCATCTCTTGCATCGCCTTGCTGATCTGGCCCAGGCCGGTGTCCTGTTCCTTGGTGCTGGCGGCGATCTCGCTGGTGAGGTCGGCGACCTTGCGGCTCGATTCGGCGAGCTGGGCAATCACCGCCCCGGCGTCCTTGCCCAGGTTGACCGCACCATTGGCGCTCTTGACGCTGGCTTCAATCAGTTCGGCGCTGGTGCGCGCAGCCTCGCCAGCCCGTCCAGCCAGGTTGCGGACCTCGGCGGCGACCACGGCGAAGCCCTTGCCGGCTTCCCCGGCGCGGGCTGCCTCGACCGCGGCGTTGAGCGCCAGCAGGTTGGTCTGGAAGGCGATCTCGTCGATCGTCTTGACGATCTTGGCGGTGCGGTCGGCGTTGCTCTTGATCTCGGCAATCGCCTTGTCGAGGTCGGACATCGCCTGGATGCCGCGTTGGGCCGCAGTCTTGGCTTCGCCGGCAAGGCTCTGGGCAGCCTGGGTGTTCTGCGCGGTAGTGCGCACCATCGAAGCGAGTTCGGCGACCGAGGCGCTGGTTTCTTCCAGCCCGGCTGCCTGCTTGGTGGCGGCGTCTGCCAGACTGGTGCTGGCCCGGGAGATCTCGCCGCTGCCGCCGGCAGTTTCGTCGCTGGTATGAGACAGCCGGTCGATGAAGGCGGTCAGCGGCCTGACAATCATCGCGCGGTTCATCAGCCAGAAGGCGATCATGACGATGACCAGCACGATCAGACCGACCATCGAGACATTCATGGCGGCGGTGTTGGCTTCGCTGTAGTCCAGCGGTTTGGTCAGGACGAAGGCGCCTTTCAGATCACCGACCTTCATGTTCTCCATGGGCAGTCCGGCGAGGTCCTTGCCATCCCCGGTTGGGCTGTTTTTGGGGTCGCCATGACACTGCAGGCACGAGGCGGTGAGATAGACCGGACGGGCGTAGGTGATGAGTCCTGCGTCGATTGCAAAAAAGGATTTCTCACCCTTGGCAAATGCATCAAAGGCCGGCTTGTAGGACTGCCAGTCGGCATTACCTGGATTACGGGCGGTGATGGTGGGTGAGGTCGGGGTGTTGAAGTCCAAGCCGGCCTCGCCAGAGACGGACTCCACCGCCTTCCACGCCGCCACCACCGGGATGGTATTGTAGAGATCGCTGTCGCGCAGGGACTTCCCGGCTTTCAGCTGGGCGGTCATGGCCTGCAGGTCGAAGGCCTTGTTGGTGTGCAGCTTGTCGAAGTTTTCGCGCACCGTCTCGGACTGGCGGATCATCGACTCCATCACCTTGTGGGTGGCGGTGATCTGTTTCTGGCGTAGAGCGAGACTGGTGACGACGATGGACGCCACCGTGGCGATGATCACGGCGACCGCCGCGGCGGCGAGGATCTTGGTGCCGAGTTTCATGATTATCCCTTAGGCGTCGAGCAGATGAACGGGGTCGAGAATGAGGCCGACGCGACCGTCGCCCATGATGGCTGAGCCGGCGATGCCGGGATGGCGCTGGTTGCCGCCATCGAGCGGCTTGATCACGACTTGCTGCATGCCCAGGATTTCATCGACCTGCAGGGCGATGGTGCCGCCTTCGCGTTCCAGCACGAGCAGCACGCACTGCGTCGGATCAAGCTCGGCGGCGGCGATGCTGAACATGTCGCCGAGCATCACCACCGGCACCAGTTGACCGCGGGCCTCGATGACCCGACCGCGGCCAAGGATTTCGGACACCTGACCGGACACTGGACGCAAGGCCTCGACGATTGAAGTGACCGGCACCAGATAACGGTCCTCGCCAACGCGCAGCACCATGGCATCGAGGATCGCCGTGGTCAGGGGCAGGGTGATGGTGAAGGTGCTGCCCTGGCCCAGGACACTGGCAATCTCGGCTTTGCCTTTGACCCGTTCAAGGTTGCGCTTCACCACGTCCATGCCGACGCCGCGGCCACTGACGGCGGTGACCTGCTCGGCAGTGGAGAATCCCGGCAGGAAGATCAGGTTGAAGGCCTCGGCATCGCTGAGCTTGGCGTCGTGCGGCAGCAGGCCCTTCTCTTTAGCCTTGGCGATCAGCTTGGCGGGGTCCAGTCCCTTGCCGTCATCCGACAGTTGGACGGTGACGTGGTCGCCGCTGTGGGCTGCGCTCAGCCGGACGGTTCCGGTCGCCGGCTTGCCGGCGGCTAAGCGTGCGGCCTTGCCTTCGATGCCATGGTCGACCGCATTGCGCACCATGTGCAGCAGGGGGTCGGCGATCGCCTCGACCAGGGTCCGGTCGACCTCGACGTCTTCACCGACCAGTTGGAAATCGACCTGCTTTTCCAGCTTGCGGGCGGTGTCGTGGATGGCACGAGCCATCTTCTGGAAGGTCGCCCGCAGCGGCACCAGTCGCAGGCCAAGCGCCAGGCCTTGCAGGTCCCGCACCACGCGGGCTTGCCGTCCCACCACCACGCCAAGACGCGGCGATCGCATCACGTCCGGTTCTTGAGCGACCATCGCCTGGGCGATCAGCAGTTCGCCGACCAAGTTGACCAGTTCTTCGAGACGGGCGATCGAGACGCGGGCGAATCCTTCGCCCTGCGCTTTGGACATCAGGTCGGCCTGTTTGCTGACCGCTTGCTCGACAACCTCGCGTGTGACCTTGCCGGACTCGATCAGCTTCTCGCCAATGCGCTCACCAGGCTTCAATACTGCGGCGACGGCTTCGATGTCTGATCGGCTGATGGCACCGGTCTGCACCAGCAGGTCGCCAAGTCGGGGGACTTCGGGCGGCAGCGCGAGTTCGGCGCTGTCATAGCCCTGGGCGCCATCGACCTGCAGGCCCAGGCGCTTGGCCACCCCGGCCGCACTTGCTGGCCAGATGCCGATGTCCTGGCCCTTGCGGCGGAGTTCACTGCCCAGTTGGCGGAGGGCGTCTATCCCGGTCAGGGCGAGATGGTGGTGTTCAGCGGTGAAAGCTTCCTGTCCATCACGGACGGCGGTGAACCGGCTTTCGATGACATGGGCAAGCTGTTCGATGCGCGGATGGCCGAGATACGAGGCCATGCCCTTGACGGTGTGGAAGCTGCGGAAGAGGTCTCCGACCTGGGCCGCGTCAGGCTGGGCGGCAGCCAGCAGGACAGCCTCGGCCTGGGACAGCAGTTCGCCAGTTTCGGCGAGGAAGTCGGCGACTGAAGGCAGATCGGGCGGTGGTTGGCTGATCGGAACGGATGCCTGGCCGGGTGCTTGTGACGAGGGCACCGGCGCGATTGACAGACGTGTCGATGCCACGGTGCGCCCAAGCTGTTCGGCAAGTTCCAGCAGTTCCGTGTGGGCACGGCCACGGCTAGCGGGATCGGCCAAGCGTCCGCTCAGGCCTCGCATCTGATCGAGGATGGTCAACGCGGCAGGCGACCAGGCGCCGACCTGGGCGGCCTCCGCGTAGTGACCCAGGCAGGTCTGCAACGCAGCTGCGTCCCCTGGGTCGAGCACCACTAAATCGGCGGCCAACTCGTCGAGTGGGATTGCCGTAGCTGGAGGTAGGCTGGTCACGGATGCAATCGCCTGTCTCCGTTTGGATGCAGGCGTCTCGACCGATGGTCGGTAATCTTCTGACTCGCTGTGGGGCAACAGAGCGCGCAGGCGCTCGATCAGCGGATGGTCATCGCCGGACGCCTCGCCACCCTGCTCAGCAGCATCGATCATCTCCCGCAGGCGCGATACCGCGGCCAACAGCACGTCGCAGATCGGCTGGGCCGCCTTCAGTCGGTTGTCGCGAACGGCATCCAACAGCTGTTCGGCAACATGGGCCAGGCTCTGGATGCGTTCGAGGCCCATGAAGCCGGCACCGCCCTTGATAGTGTGTAGGGCGCGGAAGCAGGCCTGCACGGCGTCGCTATCCGCATGGTCGCGCACCAGCCGCAGCAGGCAGGATTCTCCGGTGTCGAGGTGTTCGCGCGACTCGGCGACAAACTCGAGAATGAATTCAGCATTTGAGTCTGATGGCATGATCGGACCTCATAGTACACCACGACGGTGTTCGCGTCAAATAGAACCGATAGAACCGATAGCTTTCGTCCAGAAGCATGGGGCTTGCACTTGCAACCGTTGTGGCGTAAGGTCAACGGGTGAGGGCACGATGCGCATCCTTATTGCCGACGATGAATACATCAGCCGCCGCGTTATGCAGGAACTGGTCCGCGAATGGGGCGAAGTCGAGCCGGTTGCCTCCGGTGACGAGGCCCTGCAAGCGGCCCTGTTGGCGATGGACGATGGCCGGGCATTCCACCTCATCCTGCTGGATATCGAGATGCCCGGACTCGACGGCCACGAGGTGCTGCGCCGCTTGCGGGCCGAAGAGGTCACACGTGGGAATACCGGCCGGCGTTCGGCCACCGTCATCATGACGACGGTGCGCGACAGCCCTGAGAGCGTGTTTGCGTCCTTTCGCGACCAGTGCGAAGCCTACCTGATCAAACCGGTGACCCGCGAAGTACTGTACGGCCACCTCAAACGCTTGGGTCTGGTGAAGGTCTAGCAGGAGCCCAGGGCCGACTTTTGGGCGTCGGCCGTTCGCTCGTCCGAAACGATGCGGCCGCGCTCCAGACGCAGGATGCGTCCGGCCCTGCGGCAAGCAGCGCGATCGCGGCCGTGCCCAGCACAGCGGCCGGGGCGAGCCAGGCGATCGGCAGGACGGTAATCGACGCAACCTGTGGCCCGACCGCGACCGCTGCCGCGGTGCCAAGGAGGTAGCCGCCCGCCTCGCCCGCCTCGCCCGCCTCGCCCGCCAGGCCGAGCACCAGCGCCTTCAGCAGGAATATCCCCGACACCTGGCTGCGCGAGGCGCCCAGCGCCATCAGGGTCGCGATCTCGCGCCGACGCTCGGCGACGTTGGCATACATCGCGTTGGCGATGCCAGCCCCGCCAACCACGACGATGATCGCAAGGAAGACCCAGGTGAGCTTGCCCATCAACTGGTTGGTCGAGACCTGGGTGGCGACGACTTGGCCGATGGTCACGACCTTCGCCTCAGGCAGCAGGGTGTTAAGCTTATCGACCAGATCGGTGGCTATCGCCTCGCAGCAGCCGACTACCTCAATGGCGTTGACTACGGGACCGGAACCTGCCGGAACCTGCCAGGGCCTGCACGGTGTGCAGGTGGGCGAAGATGCGCGCATCATCGACCGGGCCGGTGGCGGGCAGCACACCGAGCACGCGGAAGGCGCGGCCACGCACCGTCAGGGTACCGTCGGCCTGCGCCCCGGTGCGGGCGGCGACCTCGGCCCCCAGCAATGCCTCATTGGGGGCCAGATCCTCAATGACGCGAGTCCGCGCCAGGCTGCGGGTCTTGGCCTTGGCATCCTGCGTGCCGGGCAGCGCGACGGTGACGCAACCCTCGTGGCGACCGAAACCCCGGTCCCGCCCCACGCCGCCTTGGCCTCGAACTCGCTTTAGTGCAGGATGCCTGTGAGGGTGAAGTTCCCGGCTGGCAGTTCGGCGGGCAGCGAGAGCTTGGGCGACATGTTGTCGACCCCCGACAGTCCGCTCAAGGTGATGCGGCCGACGTAATCCTCAGGCATGGTCTGGCTGTGCAGGTCGGCGGTGTAGTAGTCCTGCACCCCAGCTGACTTCGGCAGTACCAGGATGTTGGCACCCAACGCCTCCATCTCGCGCTTCACCGCCTTTTCGGAATAGGTCGAGACCGTGTGGATGCCAACCACGGCGGCGACGCCGAGCAGCACCGCCACTAGCCCGGTGACGAGTTGGCCACGCCGCACCGACAGTTCGCGCCAGACCAGATGATGCAGCTTCATGGATGGTTCCCGTCAGTTCAGGGACAGGACGCGTCGCCGCAGGCGGGACCGCAACTACCAGACTTGGCCTTGGCCAGGGCGGCGTCGAGCTGCTCGCGGCTGACCGGGTCGCGGAACTTGCCCAGCAGTCGGCCTGGCGGGACGACCAGGGCGATCATCGCTGCATCAGCCTGGGCCGGCAGCCCCAGGGCTTTGAGCAGCTCGGCCTCGGCAGTCGCCCGGGTCTCGGCGGTGCCAGCCAGGGTGGCGCTGCCGATGCTGATTACCGCGATGTGCCCATCCTGCATCGCCTTGAGGCAGGCCGCGAATGCGGGACCGACGAAGGCGGGGGCGAAGCCCTTGGCAGGGATCTGCGGATAGCCCCGGGTCACCGCGCCGTTGGGGGCCACCGCCAGGGTTAGCGGCATCGGGGCGCGTTCGAGCTTCAGGCGTTGGACCAGGGCTCGATTGGCTTGGTCATCGACCCGCGCCTCGACCGTCACTGCCTGGGTGGCGAGGGGCGCCGCGGCGGCGGCGAACCGACTGCGGAAGGTCTGGCTCTCGGCGGCCTCGCCGCGCCATAGGCAGAGCAGGGCGTATTTCCCGTCCGCTCCCGCTTGGCTCTCGGCGGCCTCGGGGTCGGCGGCGGTAAGACCGGAACAGGCCAGCAGGAGGACGAGGGAGAAGCGGGTCATCATGTTCGTGCTCCGGTGTTGGTGCCGCAGGGAAGCCGGATCGCCTGCTGTCCTTGTCTTCGGCGGTAGGCGCCACGGTTGACCCAAGCTTACCGACCAGTTCCTTATGCGCGGCTCGCAACGACGAATACTGAACGTGACTGTTCATCGCATCATCCCACCGCCACTCGCCATGAAGGCTCCGAACAGCGGGACGGCGTGAACAAACACGATCAACTGTCCGATGTAGATCCGTCTCGATCAGCAGTTGGCGAAGCGCAGAGCAAACGCTGACGGTCTTCCCCGGCTTGCCTTGAGGAATGATGCCCTATGGTCGCGCCCGTCATTGGGGAGTAGTCGCCCACGCTGTGTGGGGAGCGCGCCAACAAACCTGGCTTCGGCCGTGGTGCGCTCAGCGCGAGCTTGACGAGACCTTTGGCGCAAACGCCGTTCTTCCTGGCCGGAAGGGTGGCGTCTGCCCAAAGTCCATCTCATCGGGCCATCGGAAGCGCTCTACGTCATGGTCACTGTCCTCCAGCTTGCGCCTCGTTTTCAGCATTGGTGTCATTGCCGTTTCCAGCGGTCCCGGCATGTCCCGACGAGCCGTGATGGTAGGCCGCGAATGCGGATCCTATTGGGCGATCCGCGCCAAGATCGTCTTCGACCATCTCTGGACATGACCAAGGTCAAACACGCACGGTCCGCTGCTGCTTTCTGACGTGAACCAACGAGAAACGACGCCCATGCCAACCGCTGCTCCCTGGCACACACTCACCGCACCCGAGGCGCTCTCGACGGTGGAATCCACTGAGAAAGGTCTTTCGACATCCGAAACCGAAGCCCGTTTGGGCCGCTTCGGTCCGAACCGCCTGACCGAGATCAGCGGCGATGGCCCGCTCGTCCTTCTTTGGCGTCAGATCAACAACCCCATCTCCTGGGTATTGGTCTCGGCTGGCGTGCTGGCGGTGATCCTTGGCAAACCGACCGACGCGATGGTCGTCTTCGGCGCCGTGGTGATCAACGCCATCATCGGATTCGTGCAGGAACATCGAGCAGGCAAGGCGATCAAGGCACTCTCGGCCATGGTCCCGCTCAATGCCAACGTGTTGCGCGATGGCGCGCTGGCCACCGTGCCAGCGCACGCGTTGGTGCCCGGCGATGTGGTCCAGTTGCAGAGCGGCGACAAGGTCCCGGCGGATCTCAGGCTGCTGGCCATCACCAACCTCCAGGTCGAGGAAGCGGCCCTGACCGGGGAGTCCGTGCCGGTCATCAAGCGGAACACCCCGGTGGCCGCCGAGGCCGTCATCGGTGACCGGACCTGCATGGCTTTCGGTGGCACCCTGGTGACCCGGGGCACCGCCACCGGCGTGGTTGTGGAGACCGGGGATCGCACCGAACTCGGCCGCATCAACCGAATGCTCGATCAGGCGGGCGTAACGGAAACGCCCTTGACCCGTCAACTCCGCGTGGTCAGCACCTGGATCACCATCGCGGTTGTGTTCATCTCGCTTGCCATCGCCGGTTACGGCTACCTGGTCAAAGGCGCCAGGCTGGGCGAGTCGCTGATGACCGGCCTCACCCTCGCCGTGGCGGCGATCCCTGAGGGCCTGCCGGCGATCATCACCATCGCGCTGGCCATTGGCGTGCGGCGGATGGCGGCGCGCCACGCCATCGTGCGGCATCTGCCCGCTGTCGAGACCCTGGGTTCGACCACCGTGATCTGCTCGGACAAGACTGGGACCCTGACCCGTAACGAGATGACCGTGCAGGGTCTGTGGATCGCGGGCTCGACCTATCTGATGTCCGGCGTTGGCTACGAACCAACCGGGTCGCTCAGCAGCGATGGCCAACCGCTCGCTGATGTGCCCGCTGGGGTCCAGGCCCTGATCGAGGCGAGCGTGCTGTGCAACGATGCCACGCTGTCCCAGGTGGACGGGCAATGGCGCATCACCGGCGATCCGACCGAGGGGGCCATGGTTGTCGCCAGACGGAAGCTCGGCCTCGCTGAACACGACCTGCGGAATGCCCACCCGCGTTTGGCGGTAATCCCATTCGAGTCCGATACCAAGTTCATGGCGACCCTGCATCGCAACGCGGGAACGACCTTCGTGATCCTCAAGGGAGCGCCGGAGGTGATCCTGGCGCGTTGCGCCCTGCCCGCCGAAACGGCACAGCTCGCCCAGGAATCCCAAGAGCTTTTCGCAGCCCAGGGCATGCGCGTGCTGGCGGTCGCCAGCCGGGTGGTCGAGCCCCAGTCGGGCTCGGATACGATCGATCCTGCCTGGGTCGCGTCTGACTGCGTCCTCCTGGGGTTGATCGGGATGATCGATCCGCCTCGCCAGGAGGCGATCACGGCCATCGCCACCTGCCATCGTGCCGGCATCGTGGTCACCATGATCACCGGCGATCACCACCTCACCGCGTCAGCGATCGGCCGCCAACTGGGCATCGTGGATGACGCTGGGCTGGCGATGAGCGGCGCTCAACTAGACAAGCTGTCCGACGACGAGCTCCGACTCGCCACCCAGCGCTGCCATATCTTCGCCCGGGTGGCGCCCGAGCACAAACTGCGCCTGGTGTCCGCTTTGCAGGCCGATGGGCATGTGGTCGCCATGACCGGAGATGGGGTGAACGACGCCCCGGCCCTGAAACGGGCTGACATCGGCCTCGCCATGGGCATCACCGGCACGGAAGTCTCCAAGGATGCGGCGAAGATTGTCCTGGCCGATGACAACTTCGCCTCCATCGCCGCCGCCGTCGAGGAAGGTCGGCGGGTCTATGACAACCTGATCAAGGCCCTGGCCTTCATCCTGCCGACCAATCTTGGCTTGGCCCTGATCCTGGCCGGCGGAATGTTCTTCTTCCCGACCGTGGAGGTGGAAGGACTCGGACGTGAACTGCTGCTGCCGATGTCGCCGACCCAGATCCTGTGGGTCAACCTGATCGCCAGCGTAGCCCTCTCGATCCCGATCGCCTTCGAGGTGCTCGACCGCGGAGCGATGAACCGAAAACCGCGCCGGCGCGACGCGCCAATCTTCTCGTCCTTCATCGGCATCCGGACCATTGTGGTTGCGATCGTCATGGCGGTGGCCGCCTGCCTGCTCTTTTTGTGGGAATATCATCGCTCCATCGGTGCCGTCAGTGGAAGCGTTACCGGCGCAGCTCACGCAGCGGCTCTGGCCGAAGCCCAGTCCATCGCCGTCACCTCCGTGATCCTGTTCCAGATCTTCTATCTGCTGCACTGCCGATCGCTCACCAACGGCTTGGGAGCCTTGGGTTGGTTCAGTAATCCCATCATCTGGCTGGGCATCGGCCTGCTGCTGGTGCTGCAGTGCGGCTTCATCTATCTGCCATTCATGCAGACGCTTTTCGGAACGACCGCGCTGGATGGCCAGGCTTGGTTGCGAGTAACCCTCGCCGCGGCCGTCATCTTGCCGGCCATCAGCCTGGAGAAGTGGCTCTGGAGACGGCTGCGCAAGGAGCCAGGCTAGGTTTGGCTTTGTCGCTCGGTCCTGAAACCACGGGCGGATGGACTGCGTCTGTCGTATGGGATCCGCCCTGCGCCACCCGGCGCCAGCTCCATCGCTGTGCAATGCCCCGGGGCTAAGCATGAGCGGTGGGAACAATTGACCGTCACCATCCCCTGCCAAGTTCAAGGCAATGACTACCACCGGCATTCTGGTCAGCGACTTCGACGGCACCATGACCGCCACCTCGCGACCGCCGGGGTACGGGCGACGGTGCACGCCAATCCCGGCTCGCTGGTCCCCGGCCGCGGCCTGGAGATGGAACTGCCGCGCAACTCGCCGTTCTTCGATCCCGCGATCGGCATCGGCAAGGCGGCGGTTGTGCGCGAGGCGCTGCAGCGCCATCCTTGCGTTGCATTCGCCGGCGACGGTCCGCCCGATCACGGACCGGCGCTGCTGGTGCCGCCCGGACGGCGCTTCGCCCGCGGCTTCCTGGCCGAGAAGCTGGCCAGGGAGGGCGAGGCCTTCCAGCCCTATGCCTGTTGGTCTGCGATCGCCGACCGCTTGCTGGAGTGCGCATGAACACCCGCCAAGTCTTCCTGCCCACTTTGGTCCGGGTGAAGCCGGGCGCCCTCGACCGCCTTGGCATCTATGCCGAGCGCCAGGGCTTCACCCGCATCGCCGTACTCCACAGCGCCGACCTCATAGCTCCGCTGATGCAGCGCCTACATGCCGCCTTCGTCGGCCGCACGCTGACGGTCAATCCGATCATCTCGGTCGCCGACGCCTCGTTCGAATCCGCCGCTGCTATTTTCGGCACCCTGCCCGCCGGCACCGAGGCGGTGATCGGTTGCGGTGGCGGCAAGGCCCTCGATGTCGCCAAGTATATCGCCTTCCTCGCCAAGCTACCCTACGTGGCGGTGCCGACCTCGCTCTCGAATGACGGCTTCTGCAGTCCGCAGAGCAGCCTGACCATGGCCGGCAAGCGCCGCTCGCTGCCATCGCGCATGCCCTTCGGCGTCGTGGTCG
>JBBQCI010000075.1:0-19556 GCA_038318565.1 Planctomycetota bacterium | reverse complement strand
TCGGGCCATCTCCGACAGGCTCCTAGGGCAGAGTGACCACGCAACGTGGGATTTCTGGTGTGGCTGATGCCCATGCAGAATCACGGGCGGGACCACGTCCCACGATGCAAACGGCAGTGGTATTCAAGTGCAGTGGCATCGCACGACCAATCAAAGCCAACGGGAGAAATGAGAGCTTTGAGCTTCCTGGAATCTCTTAATGTGTGATCCGGCGGAGATCGCGCTCTCGTCTTGTCGCACAGATCATTATGTTGGCACGAATGTCGCTTTCTTTGTTTTTGACGGCGGGCTGGAACAAGGCGACAATGAACCTCCGCTACGGATGGATGGTAACAGGTGGGTAACTGTTTTAGTGCCCTACCAGAACGCCAGGCCCAGACCTTGGCTCTGCGCGCAGCCCCGGCAAGGTCGCGTAGGCAGCATCTATACGCCTGTAAGATTCAAGCCAGGATCCCGACCAACCACTATGCCCGCCACGCTGTCTCCTGCGATCGCCACCCCGCCTCTGCCGGCTAGCCTCCCCTGGGAGCAGCCGGTCCACCGCGAAGCCCTCGCCACCCTGCAACTCAACCTGGGTCGGTTCTGCAACCTCGCCTGCACCCACTGCCATGTGGAAGCTGGGCCGAAGCGGACCGAGATGATGTCGGCCGCGGTGCGGACCAAGATCATCGCCTGGATGCAGCTGCATCGGCCCAAGATCGTCGATCTGACCGGTGGTGCGCCGGAACTGATCCCCGGCTTCCGCGAGCTGGTGCTTGCGGCGCGGTCCATCGGCGCCGAGGTCATCGATCGTAGCAACCTAGCGGTCCTTCAGGAACCCGGTCAAGAGGACCTGGCGGATTTCCTGGCCGCCCATCAGGTCCATGTGGTGGCCAGCATGCCCTGCTATCTCGCCGAGAACGTCGATAAGCAGCGCGGCAAGGGCACCTACGACCGCTCGATCCAAGGGCTGCGCCAGCTCAATGCGGTCGGATTTGGTATCGATCCGGCCCTGCCCCTCCACCTCGTCTACAACCCCGGTGGCGCCGCCCTGCCGCCGCGCCAGGAGGAGCTCGAACCGGACTACCGGCGGCGCCTGCACGAGGACTGGGGCATCAGCTTCACCGGCCTGTGGTGCTTGGCCAATGTGCCGATCAAGCGCTTCCGTCGCTTCTTGGAGCAGACCGGCAAGCTCGACCTGTACGAGCAACGCCTGCGGGATGCCTACAATCCTGACACCTTGTCTGGATTGATGTGTCGGACCACCCTGAGCGTGGACCACGAGGGCCGGGTCTTCGACTGCGACTTCAACCTGGCCCTCGACCTGCCCCTGGCTGACGGGCCGGTTCGGCATCTCTGGGACATCGAGCCTGCATCGTTGTCCGGCATGCCCATCGCTATGCGCCCGCATTGCCTGGCCTGCACTGCCGGATGCGGTTCCAGCTGCACCGGTTCTGTCGCCGTGCCCGCCCACCCTGCCCGCTAAGGTGACCATGTCCTTCCTGCCCGCTGCCGTCCTGTTCCTCGCCGTGCTTGGCGTGCCAGTGTTCGCAGTCGACGAGGTACCAACCCCGACCGTTGTCGTGCCCCCGCTGGATGCGGAACATCGCGAGTTTGCCGCGGTCCTGCATGTGGCGGTCAAGCCGGACGGCGTCGATTACGCCGCCCTGCGGGCCGACCATGCCGCGCTCGACCGCTACCGTGCCCAGCTGGCAGCGGTAGCCCAGCCAACGGATCGATCAGGTAAGCTCGCCTTGTTCATCAATGCTTACAACGCCCAGACGCTTGCCCTGGTGATCAGCAAACTGCCGGCCGATCCCGCAACCTGGCCGAGCTGGAGCATCAAGGACGCGGGCAGTACCTTCACCAGCGTCTGGAAAGCCTACAGCTTCGTCGTCGCGGGGCGTCGCTACACCCTGGACGAACTTGAGCACAAGGTGCTGCGTCCGCTGGGCGAGCCGCGCATCCACGTGGCCATCAACTGCGCCTCGAAATCCTGCCCGCCCTTAGCTGCCCAGCCCTACCTAGTCGCCACTCTTGATGCCCAGTTGGAGGCCACGGCCCGCGCCTTTGCCGCTGACCCTTACCACGTGCGTCTGGAGCAGGGTGTCCTGCGCATCAACCCGATCCTCGACTGGTTCGGCGAGGATTTTACCGCCGGCGGTGGCATCCGGGCGTTCCTGCGTGCTCGCGTCCCCGCTGGCCCGGTCGCTGACTACCTGGCCGGCGGCAAGCCGCTGAAGTTCTTTGACTACGATTGGAAACTGAACCTGGCGGCGGTGAAGCCATGAGACACATCGTGGTAATCAGCTTCCTCGTCCTTTTGACGGCCAGCCTGACTGCCGTCGAGGTTGCCCGCGCCCAACCACTGGTGCCACCACCGGAGGCCTTGCCCGTTCCTGCGGGGGCACCCGGTGGACTGACGCTGCGCTCGCCGTGGCTAACCACGGGTTGGGATGACGGCTTGGCCGAGGTGTCAGAGTACGACCTGCAGCAGTTCCGTTATGGGAACCTGCATCCGGGCACAGCGACGCTGGTGGCGGTACGCGAGGCCATGGGTGAACGCCGCGCGGTGAAAGCCACAGCGACCGACACCGCGACCGTCCCGGTGCTTAAGCTCCATTGGGTGCGCAGCTTTCAGACCGGGGTCTACCGCTACGACCAGTCCTCGTTCCAGCTTGTGCGCCAAGCCGACGGCATCCCACTCCGCTGGCTGATCACCAGCCACGAGTGGTGCGGTGCCGCCAGCAAGTCGTGGGTGAACGGCGGACCGCTGCGCGTCAGCAGCTATTTCGACGGCCACGGCGATCTCCACCAGCCGCTCGACCTGGCCAGCGATGTGGTGCTAGCTGACAACGCATGGTGGTGGGCGAGGGCCTGGGTCGCCGCTGGTGCCAAGCCGATAGCACTGCGGATCGTCCCCAGCCAGATTGAGGCCCGGTGCGTCGACACCACACCGGTGCCTGCCTCGATCAGCAGCGAGCCGGGCCGGGTGAAGAATCTCCTTGGCGCGCAGCCCGCCGAAGTGCCAGCGGTGATCGTCACCATTCGCCGCGGTTCCTTCACTGACCGTCTGGCTATCGCCGCGGACGAGCGCCATGCTCTGCTGTCCTGGCAGCAGGCTGACGGCTCGACGCTGACCCTACGCTCCATCCGTCGCTTTGATTATTGGGCACAGCATAACCCGGCCGACCGCCCAGCACGACCCTGAAGAGCTCAATATGCCCCGTGTTTTCGAGGCCATCTACCAGCGGCTGCGTGAAGCCGTGGAGGGCGATACCCGCGAGGATCGTCCCTGGTGGATGCTCGTGCCGCTGGGCCTGCTCAGCGTCGCCGCCATCGCGGTCATGGCCTCGCGCGAGACCTCGTGGCGCGAAGAACCTGCCCTATTCGCCAGCGCGGCCCTGCTCATGGGGGTGGTGTTTCTGGCCGGGCTGTGGGTGGTGCGTTCCCGCCGCATCCCCATGGGTGCCCTGGCGTGGATCCTGGCTGTCGGGGCAGCGCTCAACGTGATCGGCACCGGGCTGTGGCACTCTGACGATGTTTACCGCTATGTGGTCGAGGGGCAGCAGATCCTCGCCCGGCAGAATCCGTACCAGATCCCGCCCGGCGATCCGGCAGCCGAGGCCCTGGTGCCGGCGGTGATCAGCGAGCGGGTCAATCATCCTGAACTGACAGCGATCTATCCGCCGGTCAGTCTCCTGGTGGAAGCCGGCGTACAGGCCGTGCTGCCGGGGCTGCAGGGCTTCACTGTGCTGGCCTGCGTCGCATCCCTGCTGGCCATCGGCCTTGCGCTGGCGTTGATCGTGCGACTGGGCGTCCATCCCGGACTCATCCTGGCCGTGGCCTGGAATCCCGTCCTGCCGATCTTCGCCAGCGGCGAAGCCCACAACGACATCGTAATGGCGGTGCTGCTGCTCGTCGCGCTGCTCGTGGCCACCTGCGGCCGGACGGCGACTGCCCTGGTCACGGCGACGCTAGCTATCCTGGTCAAACCTTTCGCGGCCATCGCCCTGCCGGCACTGCTTGCGACCACGGGCTGGCGGCGCTGGTGGTTGATGCCGGTCACCGCCATCGTCATCTACCTGCCGTTCTCTGGCGCCGGCTCCGGATTGGTGTCCAGTCTGCTCGCCTTCGGTGGCTCGATGCACTTCCATGGCGCGCTTGATCCGTGGATCCGCATCGGCTTGACGTGGATCGTCCCAGCGCCACAGGTCGAGGTCGCGGTGCGCCTTGTCCTGCTGCTAGCTCTGGCAGGCGGCCTGACCTGGCTGTGGCTGCGCCGTGGCGCGGCTCCGTTGCCCACCCTGACCGTGCGCATGCTGGGCGTCCTCCTGCTTTGTTTGCCGACTCTGCATCCCTGGTACTTCATAGCCGTGGTCGTTCTGCTGCCCTTCGCCCGCTCTTGGGCGCTCGCGGTGTGGACCGCCTGCGCCGGGATCTACTGGCTGCATGGCGTCCAGATCCTGGCCATCGGCGACTGGATCGAAACACCTTGGGTTACCGCCATGGCGCATCTGCCAGCGGTCACGCTCATGCTGGTCGAAGTCTTCGGTCCGGCGCGCGAAGCACGCGAGCCTGGCCGACTGCCTCTTATCGGACGGTTTTTCCATGCCTGATCCCGCTCTCGTCATCATCGCCCGTGCCCCCGAACTCGGCCGGGTGAAGACCCGGCTGGCCGCTGGTATTGGCGAAGCCCGCGCGCTGATCGTCTACCGCCAGTTGCTCGAAGTCGTCAGCGTGGCTCAGGCCGTCTGGTCCGGGCCAGTGCTGCTAACCACCGGTGGCGACGATGCCGCTTGGGAGGGGACAGGACTCGCCCATCTTCTGCGTCGGGCGCAAGCCACCGGTGGGCTGGGAAGCCGGATCGCCGCCGCACTCCGCTGGGGCATTGACGCCGCCGGCAGCGCTATCGCCATCGGCACGGACTGCCCTGGTTTGCGACACACCCATCTCCAGCGCCTCGCAGCGCTGATGGCAACCGCACCGGTTGCCTTCGGCCCGGCCGAGGACGGCGGTTACTGGGGCGTCGCCGCGTCCGACCCACGGGCCATCCCGATCATTGCCGATGACGCTATGCCCTGGTCGACGCCAGACATTTTGCAGGTGAGTCGTCAGCGGCTGGAGCGTGCCGGGATCGCGCATGCCACTGGTGACACCCTCGCCGACTGCGACGACGCCGATGATCTCGCCGCGGCCGTCTCCGCCGGCTTTCTGTCGTGGCCAACCCAGATCGAGGTCCGTTGATGAACGCGCTCGCTGCACCGTTGTCCTGGTTCGGGCGCTACGCCCACTGGTTACATCTTCAATGGCCTGCCGGGGTGCCTGAACGCCTGCCCGTGGTCGGTGCTGATGGCAGCACCCGTGTACCTGGACTGCTCATAGTCGGTGACCTCACTGGTGTTCCGCTGCTGAAATTCGCGCTCGATTCCGGCGCAAAGGCAGCGCAGCGTTGCATCCGCGAACTGGCGACGACTGCGGCCCCAGCAGGGATTCTCGATGTGGCGATCATCGGTGGCGGCGTGGCGGGCATGGCGGCGGCGGTCGAGTTGACCGGCAGCCGACTGCACTTCACCATCATCGAATCCAACCAGCGCCTGGCGACCCTGACCAACTTCCCGACCGGCAAGCCAATCTTCACCTATCCGACCGACATGCGTCCGGCGGGCGGGCTCCAGGTCTCGGCCGGGGTAAAAGAGGATCTGCTCCAGGAGTTGGAACAGCAACTCGCAGGCAAGGATCTGCCGCTGCGCACCGCCACGGTCACCCATGTCGAGCGACGCGGCGATCATCTGGCTGTGATGGTCAAGGACGGCGCGCCAGTGCTGGCGCGCCGGGTCATCGTCGCGATCGGTCGCAGCGGCAACTACCGTCGTCTCGGCGTCCCCGGCGAGGACCTACCCAAAGTAGTCAACCGTCTGCACGACCCGAAACACCATACTGACGAGGATCTCGTGGTCGCCGGCGGCGGTGACAGCGCCTGTGAGGCAGCCGTCGCATGCGCCGAGGCTAGCGCCCGGGTGACTCTGGTGCATCGCGGCACCGATTTGGCCAAGGCCAAGCCAGAGAACGCCGCCCGGGTCCTGGATCTCGCCAAGGCCGGTCGCCTCCGCCTTATGCTTGGGGCGACGTTCACGCGGATCACCGATGATACGGTCGAAGTGACCAGCGGCGGCACGACCCAGACCCTGCCCAATCAGGGCGTACTGGCGCTCATCGGACGCGAAGCGCCGCTCGAGTTTTTCCGCCGCTCCGGGGTGCCGATCCGTGGCGAACGCTCGCTGCCGGTTTACGTCGCTTTGGTCGCCTTCCTGATCGCCATCACCTGCCTGTACGGCTGGAAATCGCTGGGCTGGGGTGGTGGCATCGCCGCCCTGCAACCGGCAACTTGGCTGCAGCCGGTGGCCGGTTGGGCCAGCGATCCATCGAGCCTGGCCGGCGTTCTGCTCCATTCGGCCTCGGGACCATCCTTCTGGGTCACCCTCGCCTACAGCGCTGCCGTGGTCGGCTTCGGCATCGACCGCATGCGGCGGAGGAAGACCCCGTATGTGCGGGTGCAGACGCTGACCCTGATGACCATCCAGGTGTTGCCTCTGTTCCTATTTCCGGAGATCCTGTTGCCGTGGCTTGGGGCGCATGACCTCATTCCCCATGTCATCCGCGAGAATCTTTTCCCCGGTGACGCTTGGTGGCGGGCCTACGGCTTTATTCTCGCCTGGCCACTGATGGCCTGGAACGTGTTCACCGAGCAACCCTACACCTGGTGGTTGGTCATCTCGTTCATCCAGACCTTTGTCATCATCCCACTGATCGTCTGGCGCTGGGGCAAGGGCGCCTACTGTGGCTGGATCTGTTCCTGCGGTGCCCTTGCTGAGACCATGGGCGATCGCCATCGAGAAAAAATGCCCCACGGCAAAGCCTGGAACAAGGTCAACCTCGTCGGCCAAGTTGTCCTTGCGACCGCAGTAATCATCCTGGTCCTGCACATCATCAGTTGGACCTCACCGACTACGATCAGTCCCGCCTGGGTGCAGGCGGTGACCATGAAGGGCTACTGGAAGCACGCCGTCGACTGGTTGCTGGCGGGGGCCTTGGGCACCGGCCTCTATTTTTGGCTCTCCGGCCGTGTGTGGTGCCGTTTTGCCTGCCCACTGGCCGCCTGGATGAACATCCTCGCACGTTTCAGCCGCTTCCGCATCATCGTCGACCAGAAAAAGTGCATCTCCTGCAACGCCTGCACCACGGTCTGCCACCAGGGCATCGACATCATGAACTTCGCCAACAAGGGGAAGCACATGGAAGACCCCGAGTGCGTCCGCTGCTCGGCCTGCGTGCAGGTCTGCCCGACCGGGGTGCTGCAGTTCGGGCAAGTGGGTACTGACGGTTCGCCGATACGAATCGATAGGATCAAGGCGAGAGAAGGCTAGTGGTTCTAGTCAGAATAATGTAACGTATAACCCAGCGGCCCGTTGTACTGCTGGAGAATCGCATGCGAGTTGCCGCTACCGTTGTCCAGTCGCCTGAGCAACGTCACCGGCTGGAGTCACTGTCGCGCGGTCGTCGAGTTCAGGTTCGGATAGCTGAGCGAGCGGAGGTGGTGCTGTTAGTTAGCGGAGGCGGGAATCAGGATATCGAAATCGCCGAGCATCTGGGGGTGACTCTCGGCCCCGGCCCGCATGCCTGCGAGGCGCGATGTCGGTTGTGAGCGAAGGTGCGGTAGGTGAGCGGGTTGAATGAATCGGTCAGGGTGGCTCGAAGGGAGGCAGACATTCGGGTCAGGGCTGGGTCCGTAGGGCAGGCGGCGGCTTAGCGCGGCTCAGGGTCGACGTGCCCGCCCCGCACGGTGGCGCCGATGGCCAGGGCCGCCGCGATGAGCACCAGGTTCTTGATGATGTACTGGCCTTCCAGCGTCGGCACGAAGGGCACGTGAGCAAAGCAGCGTCCAGGGAAAAGGACGAGCGGCGTGAAGGTGCCAGCCATCTGCAGGGCCAGCAGTAGCAGGGTGGCGCGCAGCCAAAGGCCGGTAACTAGGCCGAACCCGATCAGACATTCCCACAAGCCCAACGCTGGAGATATCCACGCCGGGGACACGACGCCTCCGGTCAGCAGGCCGATGGTGTCGGTGGCAAGGCCCTCGGCGGGGCTCATTCCGGGAATGAGTTTGAGCCCGCCGAACCACAGGAAGATGATCCCAAGGCTGAGGCGCAGCGCCTGGACGGCATACTTGGCCATCCAACGGGTCAGGCGGAGGTCGAGGGGGTGCAAGGGCGCAGGGACGTGGGACATATCCTGCATGTACACCCCCGGAGGGGAAGTGAACCAGCGCCGCCCGTCGGAACGGCCTGATGCGCCCGGTGAAGTGGCAGACATGTCCAGCGAGCACATGTCCATGACGTTGGACTGGCGCACCCCCGTTGCTCGTCGAGCCTTCGGCCGTTTTGGTGGTGCGGTGTTGCATTGCATTGTATTCCCCTGGGTCCAACGCGACCCACGTGGCCGTCGCGCTCACATACGACTGCGCGCACATGTCCTCGCCCGTCGTCCTTGCCAAGGGCTACGACGAGATCGCCCAGCGCATCAAGACTATCGCCGCCGAGCACAACATCCCGATGGTCGGGAACATCGAACTCGCCCGCGCCCTTGCCAAGGAAGTTGAGAACGGGCATCCGATCAAGGCGAAGTGGTTCAAGCCGGTGGCGGAGATATTGGCGGCGGTGTACCGGCTCAGGAAGGGCGCGGCTTATATCCTACGGTGCGACCCATGAGTTCGCCTTCGACGTCCCCCGATAGCTCGGCGGCTATCAGCGATGTCGTCCGTCGGAGGTCAGCGGTACGTGACGTGACCCTTCACTGCGTGGGCCCGACCACGACAGCGGATCTGGCCACTGGTACCCGTCAGCAAGCGACCTGTCAGCCGTTCCCTGAGCAGCGTACGTGCTTCGATGGACATGGCTGCGAGCGTCGGACCGGCAGCAGGGCTGCCGCCGATAGTGGTCCAGAAATCGTCCATATCCAAGAACGTCCGCTCCACGGTTATGACATGGGTGGCAATAGCCTTGAGCCCAGCGCTGGTCCACAACTCCTGCATGGTATCGATGTTCGCTGCCGCAGGGCTTGGCAGCATCGGCACGGTACAGCCCAACTGGCGCATCTCCTCATGCAGCATCTCATACGGAAAGCCACCGCCCTCTATGTCCCACGCATAGGCGGCAACCGTGCCACCTGGGCTGACCACGCGTGCCATTTCGGTGACGCCACGGGCCGGATCGGTCAGGAAGAAGATGACCAATGGCATGACTGCAGCATCGAAGGCGCTGTCCGGGTATGGCAGGGCCATGGCATCACCGGCCCGGAAGTCGACACGCTGTAGGGCCTGGCGCGTTCGCGCATGGACCAGCTGCGCCTCCGATGGGTCGATGCCACTGATCGCGGCAGGAGCGCAGCGCTGGACCAGCAGATCGGTGAAGGCGCCGTTGCCACAGCCCACGTCAAGCCAACGCAGGCCTGCTGTCGGGGCCAGCCAGTCGAGGAAGACATTGCCGGCCAGACGACTCCATTCGCCCATGTAGCGTTCGTAGGTGGATCCATTGGTGAACTGGATGGGATTGCTCGACATGGCTCGATTCCTAGGGCAGGACGTGGTGATTAATACCTGAATTCGTGAGCTCCGATCCTGGCAACTCGGACACCACCCTATCGACCCATTTCGCCTGATTTTACTGATCATCCGCGCTGTATCCAAGATGCGGGTTCACGGTTGTCCGGCGACTGCCGTTCTCGACCTCGCTGTATATGATTGTCACCGATGGGCGCGCGCTCGGCCTGGTCGATGCCGCGGGAGCGCAAACATTCCTGGCCAAACGTCTTGCTGCTCGACATCGACGACGATACCGGCCTGAAGTTCCTGGATACCGAATAACGGAAAAAAATGGTCCCCGGCGATGAGTCGGGGGCCATTTTTTCTTAGCTAGCTATGACCGGGTCTGAAATCGGCGAATAGTACTTCCCCTGGCCGTTCGGGGGAACGGCTCGACCGTGAGCAGCTGTATGTCCAATCCCGATAAACGAAAAACCCATAGCTTTCACCATGGGTTTCGCATTGGCGACCTGGAGGGGACTTGAACCCCTGACCTCCGCCGTGACAGGGCGGCGCTCTAACCAACTGAGCTACCAGGCCAAAATGTACAGCAAAGAGCGCGTGGTGGGCGATGCAGGATTCGAACCTGCGACAGCCCGCGTGTAAGGCGGGTGCTCTGGCCGGCTGAGCTAATCGCCCGTGCCCGCACGCCGCCCACGTCCGCGGCGAGGGAGGGCTTATAGGATAGCCTCGTCCCTCTGCAAGAGGTTAGATCAGGAAGGAGGAGGAGCAGGTCAGGTCCGCTGCGTCCGCGAGATTGATCCGACCGGCTTCTGGACGATCCTGCTTCCCCGATGACCCGCCGCCGGCGCATGCTTGTGATACTCCTGGTGGTGCTGGTCGGCGTTCCGCTGTTGGCTGCGATCGGGGTGGGCCAGTACCTCGTGCGTGGTGGTCTGGCCAGCGAGATTGAACATGGGTGGTCCGCCTACGGGTTGCCTGGCAGGCTCCAGGTCGGCAGTCTGCGCCTGGTCGGCCTCGATGAGGCTGTGGCCGAGAACCTGACCATCCAGGAGGTCGGGCAGCCTGCGCTGGCAACGGTGCGTCGCGCTACAATCCGTTTCGATCCGCTTGATCGCCGGCTCATTTCGTTGCGGATTGATGGGGTGCGTGGCGGGCTGGATGCACAGCGCTACCGATTTCTGCTCGCCATCATCAAGGCCGAGAGCAAGCATCTATCAGCCCGTGCGCCCTCTCCGGTGCTGGTCGAAGTGGTGGATGGTGCCATGGAACTTCCGGGTGGCATGCAGCTGACCGACGTGGCGGTCCGCGTCGATACGCTGGGTGCGACAAGCGCGGTGGAGGCTGTCGGCAATGCTGCCGGCAAGCCGATGAAGGTGCGTGTGGCGACCGATCGCGCCGGTCCCGAGGCACCAATCATCACCACCGTGGATGTGCTGGAGGGGTCTGTGGCCCCGACCGCGATCCTGCGAGTGGTCGAAGGCATTGGTCTGACTGGTCTCATTCCGCGAGAGTTCGATCCGTGGCTGCCACCAATGGCTGATTTTACCGGTACCCGCGTCATCGTCGATGTCGTCTCCGACACCATCCGAGGGGCGGGCAAGGTCCAGTGGGTCGGCGGTTCCGGCAGCTGCGAGATTGATGCCGACATGCGACGAGCGGTGATCCGCCGACTGCAGGTGCAGGATGCCAAACTGGGCAGCTTGGAGGGTACCTTGACGGCCGACCGGGCCGGGACCTCGGTGGCCATCGACGCCGTGACCTGGAATGCCGGTCCTGGCCTGCCATTGCCCAAGGGACTGCCGCTGGCGGAAGTCGCCAAGCTGATGCCCGAGTTGCAGATCCGCTGGCCAACCAGCGACCGCCGCACCTCGATCGCCTTGGTGGGTGCAGGACGTTCACGACTGGAGGTGGTGCTTGGAGGCGCGACTCCTCCGCGCATCAATGCCGCCGAGGTCCCGTTGGTGCTGGTGCAGGGCTTCCTGCCGGCCCCGCTGGTGATCGGTGGTGGACATGTGGTCGAGGCCAGCGCGGTGCTCCATGATGGCCGACCGGAGTTCTCTGCCAGGCTTAGCCAGGCCAGGTTGCTTGCCGAGGGCTGGTCGTTTGGACCAATCGACGGCATGGTGGCAGCGGTTACCAATCTGCAGGTTCCTGGAGGAGACGTCCAGGTCTCGGCTGATCTGCCGATCGGTAAATTGACGTTTGCAGGAAATGCTGCGACAGGGCGGGTCGGGGTGACTTGCAAGGCTGTCGAGACACTGATCGGCCGACTACGCGGCCCGATCGGTATGCCTGAGCTTTCCGGCAGTCTGAGCCTGCAGGCCGGCTTCACCGTTTCCTCTGGAGTGATTCGCGTCTCGGTCGAACGACTCGAACTCGCCGATGCCCAGCTGCGCTTGTCCCGCCGTGATCTGATCCGCGACCTGACAGCCAGACTGTCCGGTACGGCGTCGATCAGTCCGGCTCTGATCGATCTCGATCTCGGTGGCCATCTCAAGGCTGGAGACATCCGCATTCCGGATGATTGGCTGTCCTTGGCAGCCAGGACGCCGATCTTTTCTCTGGACGTCGGTATCCGTTTCGAGGCCGGCAAGTTCACTGAGCTGAAGTTACGTCGCGCCATGGTGCGGGCGGCGGATGGGGCCGGCGAACCGACCCCGGGTGGTTTCTCTGCCCAGCTTGAAGGCGTCGTGGCCGGCTCCTTGTATGATGGCCGCGTTCTCGGCATCGTCGACCATGCCGATCTGGCCTGGTTGACCTCGCTGGTGGTGCCTGGACAGGTTCAGGTGGGCGGTGAAGGTGCCGTCTCGTTCCAGGCGGCCGTGACCGACGGCGAGATTCACCGCATTGATGGCTCCTTCCTGCCAATGGGGGCCGATCTCGACATCAACCGCGGCAAACTGAAAGTCGGTGGCATCACCGGCGGCGTCAACTTCACCATCGGTGGGGAGAAGAAGCGATGATAAGCCAGTTACGTGACGGTGCGCATCTCGAGCAGCTGCTCGCGTCGCCGAATCCGGTGTGGATTTTCAAGCATTCCAGCACCTGCCCCATAAGTACGGCCGCGCATGAGGAGGTTTCGGCCTACCTGTCTGCCCATGCTGCCGAGGTGGCCGCCATGGTGGTGGTGCAGAGCGACCGTCCGCTGTCCAACCTCATCGCCCAGCGCCTCGCCCGGGTCCATCAGAGCCCGCAGTTGTTCCTCATGGCCGCTGGTGCGATCGCCTGGAGCGCCAGCCACTGGTCGATCACCGCTACGGCGATGGCGTCAGAGCGTGCCCGGCTCGGCTGATCCCCGCGCCGTCGGCGCCGCCGCCGAGCGCGCCGCCGAACGTCATCTTCGTTGGCGTGGCTGGCGCCTAGCCGCCCGCAATTGGGTCGGCGGCGGGGGCGAACTGGATCTGGTCGCCAGTCGCTGGCGTACCCTGTTGGTGGTCGAGGTCCGCCGTCGGGCTGTCCATGACCTGGCTGGATGGTCGGTCGACGCAGCGAAACTCGAACGTACCCGCCGGGCGGCTCGCGCGCTGATCCGCCAACATGGGCTGCATCGCTACCGCCTACGTATCGACTTGTTTCTCTACGACGCAGCCGGACGGCTAGAGCGACGGCGCGACGTCGCTGGGTAGGTGCGCCTCGCACCTTGGCGCGTCAATGCAGCCAGCCCGTCAATCCAGTCTGGTCCGCAGCCTCCAGCGCCTCCATCACGGCGTGCAACGTCGCCAGGTCGGCCACCGCCAGGATGGCAGGTCTGCCAGGCATAATGGTGAGACTCCAGCCAGGCAGGCTCCAGGCATCGGGACGGACCCGCGTCGCGAGCTGACTGGCCAGGCGGCCAAGTTCGATGGGATCCCGGCTGAGATGATCCACGGGAAGGACGGCCACGGTGGCGCGTTCAGCGGGGTGCTGGAGATCAATAGGAAGACTCGGACCGACGCACAGGCATCCATGCTGTAAGGTGACCTGCAGTCCACTGGCGGCCAAGGCGGCCAGGGCCTCGCCGAGCGTCTCGAGTGAATCTTGCGGCGCTCGTGCGCGCGGATCGGCCTGGGCGGCCAGGGCCGTGCTGTAGCCAGAGCATTTGGCCAGATCGAGGACCCAGCTGGCCAGATCAGCTCTGCTTGGGGAGCCGATCAGCCGGCGCGCCGACTCGGGCCTGAGGGCCGGCAGCAGATGCGGTGCCCGCGGAGCCGGATCGGCCATGGCGGTCAGAAGGGCTTCCAAACGGGCCTGTCCAGCAATCGGAGCAGTTGCCGTCCAGCCTCCGGCGAGGGTGTCGACCGCCAGGCCACCGTCGCCGGCAAGCCATGGATCCAGCATACGTCGCAGCAGGGCTTCGCTGCCGGTGGCGGTCATCGGCAACGGCGGGTAGGCACGCACAACCATGGGTCCCCCGGACAACCGGCTCTGGCGGGTCAGGATCGGGCCACTCCACCAGCAGCCAATCGCATGTGCGAGCGCCTGGCTGGCGGTATGCGGATCCGCATCGACCAGGGCGAACCACACCTGCCGGTCACGATCGGCCGCTAGGTCGGGGGCGAGCGACAGCAGCCGCCCCGTTGTGCCGATGACGGCTGGCAGCGCCGCTGCGGCGGTGAAGCCACGGCAGGTCAGCGGTTCGGCGGCGCCGAGGGCGGCGGTCATTAGTAGCAGCAGCAGCAGGCGGTTCGCCACGGACGACCGGACGACCGGACGGCCAGGCGACCGTGCGGTCATCCGAAGGTCCGCTCCATGTGGCGCATCACCGCATCGTAGACAGCCTGACGATCGGACGACAGCTCGACCATCGGGTTGGGGTAGGACGGCACGACCCCAGGCAGGGGGCCGTTGAGGTGGTAAGCAGCCTTGCTTTCGGTGAACTTCAGGCCGTGCGCGGTGCTGACCACCACGACGCGTTCGCTGCGCTTGACCTCGCCACGGGCGATGAACTTCAGCAGGCAAGCGAGGGCGACACCGGTGTGCGGGCAGTTGAACAGACCGGTACGGTCGGCCTGCGCGCTGGCGTCGGCGAGCTCTTGTTCGCTCGCCTGTTCGACCCGGCCATCGTGGCATTGTAGGGCCTTGATCGCCTTGGGCCGGCTAACCGGATCGCCGATGCGAATGGCGCTCGCCTGGGTCGCCTGGGCGGTGATCGGGTGGAATTCCTTCCAGCCGGTCTTGTAGGAGCGATAGAGCGGATTGGCTGCCTCGGCTTGGCAGCAGACGATGCGCGGGATGCGCGAGATGATGCCGAGTTCACGGATCTCCTCGAATCCCTTGTAGAGCGCACTGACGTTGCCGAGGTTGCCGCCCGGGATGAAGATCCAGTCGGGGATCTCCCAGTCGAACTGCTGGGCGATCTCGATGCCGACCGTCTTCTGGCCTTCGACGCGCAGGGAGTTCATCGAATTGGCGAGATACAGCTTCTTGTCTTCGGTCAGCTGCTGGACCAAGCGCATGCAGCCGTCGAAATCGGTGTCGAGGGCCAGGGTCAGGGCGTTGTTGGCGATCGGCTGGATCAACTGGGCAGCGCTGATCTTGTTGCGCGGCAGCAGCACCACGGCGGGCAGTCCGGCGGCAGCAGCATAGGCGGCCAGAGCTGCGCTGGTGTCGCCGGTGCTGGCGCAGGCCACGCCAAGGATCTTGCGCTTGCCGCTGCGGACCATGTGGTTGACCTGGCTGACCAGCACGGTCATGCCCAGATCCTTGAACGAGCCGGTGTGGCTGACGCCGCACTGCTTTACCCACAGGTCGGGCAGGCCGATCTCGCGGCCGAAGCGCTCGGCCCAGAAGAGGTTGGTGCCGCCCTCGTCGAGCGAGACGACGTGCTCGTCAGGGATGTTGGGCAGGACCAGTTCTTTTTTCCCCCAAACACCCGAACCGAATGGCCACTGGGTCCGCTTGTAGCGGGAGTCCCACAACTTCATCCAGCCTGCCGCCGAGCGGGCCTTGAGCAGGGGCAGGTCGTGTGCGACCTCCAGCAGTCCACCGGATGGGCTGCGGTAGACGATCTCATCGAGCTCCCAGCGCCCATTGCCGGTCTCGGCGTCACGGAACCATGCGTCGTAGGTCATCCGTCCTCCTGCGGGGCGGCAGGCTAGCAGGGGTCGCCAAAACTGCATCCGGGTAGTCCCGCGGGCAAGGCACGCAGTCTAGCACCCTGGGTCAACCTACCACTGGCAGAGCCTGGGTCGCCTCTCATCATGCATGACTGCCCTATGCAGCTCATGTTGCGTGCTAATGACGGGACCTCCAGGGCCTATGACCTCAATGTCGCCGTGCTGCCGCTGGTCATCGGTCGCGACGCCGATCTGGCAACTGTCGCCATCGTCGACAGCCAGATCAGCCGGGTGCACTGCCGTATCCTGAAGGTCGGCGACGAATGGGCGGTTGAAGACCTCAGTAGCCGCAATGGGACCGTCCTCAACGGCACGCGCATCACCAAGGCTGCCTTCCGCCCTGGCGACCGCCTGCGCGTGGGCGGCAGTCAGTTCATGCTCGAGGACGAGACAGTCGCGCCCGATCCGTTGATCGGCGCACGGATCGCCGGCTTCGCCATTGACGAACCGCTCGGTCGCGGGCGTTATGGCGCGGTTTATCGCGGCACCCAGATCGCCCTGCGCCGGCCGGTCGCCATCAAGGTGCTGGGCGCCGAATACGCCTCGGATCCAGAGCGGGTCCAGTCGTTCCTCACCGAGGCCCGCCGGGCTGGGGCGCTCAACCATCCCAATCTGGTCCAGGTGCACGACGTCATCTCCTCTGGCGGGCATTACTTCCTGGTCCTGGAACTGATGAGCGGTTCGCTTGGCGACCTGCTTGATCAAGACGGGGCGATGGCCGAAGAGGGGGTGCGCAAGATCCTGTCGGATGTCAGCGCTGCTCTTGCTTTCGCCGAATCCAACCGCCTGGTCCACCGCGACGTCAAGCCGGATAACATCCTTTTTGGCGAGGACGGCACCTACAAGCTCGCCGACCTCGGGATCGCGGCACCGATCTCGGCAGATGGGGTCGCCCATCAAGAACGCATCTTCGGCAGCCCGCATTACGTCGCTCCCGAGCAGGCGCGTGGTGGGGTGATCGACGGGCGCGCCGATCTCTATGCCTTGGGCGCAACCGCATTCCATCTACTGACCGGCAAGCCGGTGTTCGAAGGTCCGACGCGCGATCTCATCCAGGCGCATCTCAGCAAGGCTCCGCCCGACCTGAAACAACTCGTGCCAGGCATCAGTCCGGGCATGGCCAATCTCGTCGCCCGATTACTGCGCAAGAATCCCCAGGACCGCCCCGCTTCGGCCATCGAGGTTGGAAAATTGCTCGAGCGTATGGCCCAAGGCAAGCCGCTACTTCGGCCGGTGGTGCGTCGTCGTCGCTTTCGTAGGCGCTAGGCTTTCGTAGACGCTAGGCTACCGCCACGGCGTCGGGCCAGCGGACGCTGACGCAGCCAGCAGCTTCGCATATGTCCGATCCGTGATCTCGTAGGCTCCGAAGCGCTGCATGTGCGGCGTCTGTTGCTGACAGTCGAGGAGCTGGAAACCGCGGGTTTGCAGCAACGCGACCAGATGCACAACGCAGGCCTTCGAAGCGTCATCGGTGCGATGGAACATGCTTTCGCCGCAGAAGCACGATCCTAGTGCCAGACCATAGAGCCCACCGGCGAGCGATCCGTCGGCAGCCCAGGCCTCCACGGAGTGCACATGGCCGAGCCGATGCAACTCGCCGTAGAGCGCTTCGACATCGTGGCTGATCCAGGTCTCGGATCGTTCGGCGCAGGCCGCGATGACTTCACCGCAGCAGCGGTCGACGGTAAATCGGAAGGGTTCGTGCTTCAGTGTTTTCATTAGGCTGCGAGGCACGCTGTAGCGATCCCAGGTGATCACAGCCCGGCGGTTCGGACGATACCAGGCGATCGGTCCGCCTCGCGTCTCGGCCATCGGGAAGCAGCGCTGCTGATAGGCGATCAGAACGGTTTCAGGGGTGATCGGATGCCCATCGACGTCACGGATGGTGGGATCAGGCATGCAGGATCGGCCCGATGTCGAGGGGGGATTTGGCCACCGCGGTAGCTGGAGCCCCTTCGCGACGGCCGAATCCCCATGTGCAATGGATGCTGCGCACACCGGCGGCAGCCGCGGCCTGCAGATCGGTATGGTGGTCACCGATCATCCAGGTCTCGGCCGGTGAGCTGGCGAGCTCGTCCATGACCTCGCGCAACATGCCCGGATCCGGTTTCTTTCCGGCCTCGCCGCCGCGTAAAGCGTCGAAGGGAAGGGACAGCCGGTCGAGGATGGGCTTGGCGAACAAGGCGGGTTTATTGGTTGCTACGGCGATGCGCCAGCCTTCCCGGCGTAGGGCCGCCAGGAGGTCTGGGATGCCTGGATAGGCGCGAGTCTGGTCGGTCAGGTGGGCGGCATAATGGCGTGTGAAGGCGGCCATGCCCACCGCGCGGTCATCCTGGGTGCCATCGGGGATGAGCCGCTCAAGTAGCTTGCCGGCTCCATCGCCGATCATGGCGGTCACGGCCTCGACTGGCAAGGCGGACAGGCGAAGCGCGGCTCGTGCCGCATTCCCAGCAGCGGCCAGATCGACCCGGCTGTCGACTAGGGTTCCATCGAGGTCGAATATCGCCAGCATGACGGGCACGCTACCGACGAGTTGGGCGGCGTGAATCCCGGCGACCCGCTACCCTGGCGTGGGTGCGTATCCCGCATACCAAGGCTTCCATTCAGAGGGACTTGGCCAGATCGCTAGTGCGTGGGCGGGATCTGCGTACTGATCGATGAAGCGTCATCCGGTGGATCCGTCGTGCTGCGGATCGACATCTGGATGCTGCTTTCACGCTGAAGAGACGCAAAGGTCGAATTCGATGAGCTCTCGTCGTCAGGTTCGGGCCGCAGCATGATGCGCAGGGTTCGATCGAGCATGGCGCGCGAGAACGGCTTGGCGAGGAATCTGGTGCGTCGGTCCAGAATGCCGGTGCCGATGCGGGCAGCCTCGACCATGCCGCTGACCAGGATGATCGGGCGCCGATCCCCAGCAATACGCCGTTCACGCACCACCTCGGTTCCTTGGCGGTCCGGCATCGAGCAGTCGATGATCGCGGCGTTGTATGGCCGCTCGCGATCGGCAAGCAGGCTCAGTGCTGCCTCACCGCCACTGGCCGTCTCGACTGTGTAACCAAGGTCCCGCGCCATCTGGGCCGCCATCTCGCACAGCATCTCATCGTCATCGACGACCAGTAGATGACGCCCTGCGATCGGATCCGGTGTGTCGATGCGGGACGTCGTCCGGATCGATGCAGCGATCGGGATACTGAGCGTGAAGGTGGTGCCCTGGTTGGGATGAGAGGTGCACGTCAGGGACGCCCCACTGGCGGTGACGATCCCCTGGACGGCCGCCAGACCCAAGCCGTGGCCAGTCTTTTTGGTGGTAAAATAGGGCTCAAACATGCGTTGCTGGGTCTGCTCATCCATGCCACATCCGCGGTCGATGATCTGGACCCTGATGTGGTTCGGGTTTCCTGGATCGCGAACGACCGTGATGTGTACTTCGCCGGGTTTTCCACCGTAGGATTCCCCAGCGTTGACGATCAGGTTGACCAGCACCTGCTGGAGCTGTGACGGATCGAAGAGAACCGGGGGCAGTCCGCTATCGGCATCCAGGCGGATGGTGGCTCCTGCCGGCACGGCATGCTTGAGTAGGTCGCGCAAGACGCGGCATTCCTCGACCAGGTCGATCGGATGCACTTCGACCGAACCCTTGCCGGCGTAGGCCAGGATCTGTCGTACCAGTCCAGCGGCGCGGTCGGCGGCTTGCATGACGCGTTGGACTCGTGGTTTCGCCTCGTGTCCATCCGGCAGCTTGCCGAGCGCCAACTCGGCATTACCGCGAATCGCTCCGAGCAGGTTGTTGAAGTCGTGGGCCACGCCGCCCGCGAGCAGACCGAGACTTTCGTTGGATTGCGCAGTCTGCAGCCGGCGCTGGACCTCCAGCAGGGCCTCGG
>JBBQCI010000074.1:0-19599 GCA_038318565.1 Planctomycetota bacterium | reverse complement strand
GGCATCGCGCCCCAGACGGGCCTGGGCCGCACCGCTGGTCGGGTAGTCGCACAGCACCGACCACACACCACGACCAAGCATTGGTTCGATGCGCTCGGTCAGCAATAGGTCGAGGCGCTCCTCGCGGCTGAAGCCGTCCTGGGCCTGCACAGCCTCCGGATCCAGACCGGCTCGTTCCCAGGCGCGATGCCAGGACAGCCGCTCCACCTGGCCCGGCAGGCCGGTGATGGTGCGCAGGACCTCGACCGTTTCGTCGGCGATCCGCTGATCGTCCCAACCCAAGCGGTACCATTCGAGCATGCGAAATTCGGGCTGGTGGCGGCGTCCTCGTTCGCCGCTGCGAAAGGCAGGTGCCAACGTCCAGATGTCCTGGCGATAAGCCGCGACCAGTCGTTTGAGCGCATGCTCGGGACTGGTCGGAAGGAAGCGATCGCCGCAACGGAACGGCTGCACGCCATGATCCAAGTTCGCCCCGTCCTGCAGAACCGGCGTATCAACTTCCAACACGCCGCGCTCAGCGAAAAAACGACGCACCCGATCGACCATCGCCGACCGGGTGCGCAAGGTCTCCAGGCTGGCGCTCGGACGCCAGGGGTCTCCGGACTTATTTATCGGTACGGCCCTTGAACTCACGGGTTTCCGTATTGATCATGATCTTGTCGCCGATGGCACAGAAGATGGGGACCGGGACGGTGGCGCCGGTGCCCTTGAGCTTGGCCGGCTTCATCACCCGGCTCTGGGTGTCACCCTTGACCGCCGGCTCGGTGTACTCGATCTCCATGGTCACCGTGTTGGGCAACTGGATCTGAATCGGCTCGCCGTTCCACAGGGTGACCTGGCACTCCATGTTTTCGATCAGGAAGTCCTTGCTGTCGCCAACCACTTTCAGTGGCACGGTCATCTGCTCGTAGTCGGTCTGATTCATGAACACGTAGCCGTTGGCGTCGCTGTACAGATAGGTCATATCGGCGTCGCTGACATCGGCCGTGTCGACCTTTTCACCACCACGGATGGTCTTCTCGAGTACGTTGCCGGTCACCAGGTTCTTCACCCGGGTCTTGTAGAAGGCATTGCCCTTGCCCGGCTTGACGAAGTTTACCTCGATGACGATCCAGGGATAGTTGTCGAAAATCAGCTTGTAGCCCTTGCTGATGTCGCTGATCGGGATGCTGGTCATGGCACTGCTCTCCGCAGACGGTACACGAGCGCGCCATGCAGGCAGGCCCGGCAGGTGGAAACGAGGAAAGCACGCTAGCGGCCCCGTCCGGGGACGCCAGCACGCCCCGTTGGCAGCGCCTGCTGGGCGAGGCGATCCGAGACGTCGACGCCTTATGGACCCTCCTGGGCCTGCCACCGGCCGCGCTGGCCGGGGCACGTAGCGCCGCCAAAGGCTTCCCTCTGCTGGTTCCGCACGGTTTCGCCGCCCTGATGCGCCCCGGGGACCTGTCCGATCCGCTGCTGCGCCAGGTCCTGCCGCTGGGCGAGGAACTGACCGACCCCCCAGGCTACACCGCCGATCCGCTGCATGAGTCCGGCTGCGGATCCGCCCCGGGCCTGCTCAGCAAATATCGCGGACGCGCCCTGCTGGTCACCACCGGGGCCTGTGCGGTGCACTGCCGTTACTGCTTCCGCCGGCATTACCCGTATGACGAGTTGCCGCGCGGGGCGCGTTGGTGGACCCCGGCCCTGAGCGCCATCGCTGGCGATCCCGACTGCCATGAGCTGATCCTGTCCGGCGGCGACCCCTTGACCCTGCCCGACAGCCAGCTGGCGGCCCTGGTCCGCGACGCCGCGGCCATCCCTCATCTGGCCCGCCTGCGCGTCCACACCCGCCTGCCGATCGTCCTGCCCGAGCGGGTGGTGCCGGGATTGCTCGACGCCTTGACTGGCACCCGCCTGACCTGCGCCGTGGTGATCCACGCTAACCATGCGCAGGAATTATCGCCCGCCGTCGCCATGGCCTGCGCGCAACTGCGCGGCGCCGACTGCACCTTGCTCAACCAGTCGGTGCTGCTCGCCGGGATCAACGACGACGTCGATACCCTCGCCGCTCTGTCTGAACGCCTGACCGCCATGCACGTCGTGCCGTACTACCTGCATCAGCTCGACCGGGTTTCCGGTGCCGCCCATTTCGCGGTCAGCGATGAGCGCGCCGGCGAACTACATCGCCAGCTGCACGCCCGCCTGCCCGGCTGGCTGGTGCCGCGATTGGTACGTGAAGTTCCAGGAGCCCCTGGGAAAACACTGTTGGCCACGGGCTGACGCTCAGGCGTTGAAGCGCTCGCTGTGCAGGAGTGCACTGACTGGGCGGCACTGGCCCTTGCGCGTGCGCGCAGCAACCAGCTCATCGATCGCCCCGGCGAGCACCTCTCGCTGGTCCCAACCGATGCGCAGCAACGGCCGCCAGCTGGCGGCGCTGGACGGGAAATTGGCTAACTGAACGAGCAACATCGCTGCCCCCGCCGCGCGCAGCGCCGCGATGACCGAATCGACCAAGTTGTCGTTCAAAACGATGAGCGCCTGCGGTGGCGCGCCGCCGGCAGGATCCAGGCATGCCTCTACGGCGCGCCCCGCCCATCCCGGCACGGCGACCGGGGCGCAATGGACATGGGCCGGCCGGATCGACAGGCCGTGGCGTGCGGCTTCGGCGGCCAGCTGGCTGACGTAGCGCAGAGAGATGTCGGTCCCATCGCAGATAAAACCGAATCGCTGGTGCCCAGATGCCGCTATCGCCTCAAGCGCTTGGATGATGACCTGCCATTGGTCGAGGATGAATCCATCGACGGGTTCGCCAGCACCCATCGCGGGGATGCCAGCTCGCCGGACATCCAGCCAGGCCGAGCTGCACGCCTGTTCGACCAGCACCACCCCAGCAAGCATGCCAGCAGCGAGTTCGCCAAGGAGCGTCTGGTGAGCCGGCAGTTCGGGATACTGGTTGATGGCGTGATGGATGACGACGCGCCGGTCCGGCCGGTCGATCGCGGCAGCGGCATCAGCCTGAGCCTGGAAGAGCATTGACGCGTAACGTCCACCAGGGCCCGGCAGTTCAGGCAGGATCAGGCCGAAACGATGCAGGTGCGGTGGATGCTCAACCACTCGCGTCCCATGGCGGCCGTCAGCGATGATGAACCCCTGGTCGGCCAGGGTGCGCAGGGCGCGATGCACGGTCGGCAGACCGGCTCCACAGGTCTCGGTCAGTTCCCGCACCGTCGGGATGCGCGAACCGGGCGGATGCCGGCCTACCCGAATGGCCTTGCGCAAAGAGGCAGCGATATCGACCTGTTTGGGCACAACGTAGCCTACGTTCCGCGCCAGACGGTACAACCAGGTCACAACTCGGTCATTGTTCCATTCTTACCCTGTACAATATCCCAGGAACTTCCGAGGACCATATGCGCACCCCCCTGCTTGCCGTTTCACTGCTTGCCGCCGCCCTCGCCCTGCCGGCGGCCGATCCCGCTACCATCCCTGCCTCGGCATTCGTCGTAACCGACGCCGACGGACATCTCAGCCTGGGCGGTGAGCGCATCCGCTTCTGGGGCGCGATCGGCGGCCTGCCCAGCACCTGGGCGAACATCGCGGCTGGCGACACCGTCGAACAGCGCGCGGCCAAGGTCGCCGAAGCGTACCGCAACAATGAAGCCCTGGTCCAGCGCTTGGTCGACTTGGGCTTCAACATGAACCGGACATGGCACCGTGTATCCGTCGACCAGGACTACGTCAAAGGCGACGGCTCGCGGGTGGACATCATTGATCACTTCTACGCCACTATGAAGCAGCGTGGACTGCATGTATGGCACGCGGGTATCAATGACTTCGGCAAAATTAGTACAAAGGACGTCGGCGTGATAGAAGACCCGGCGACGGCCGCGGCCTGGAGCGCAGCCGTCGCCGACTGGAACAAGGACGGCGTCGACGTGTGGAATATCGTCCGCAAGTGGGATCCACGCTTCGAGGCGATGTCCATCCGCCGACGCGCCGCCCTCGCCACCCACATGAATCATCACACCGGACTGCGCTACGCCGACGACCCGATGTTCGCAGCCTGGGAATTGTCGAACGAAGAATGGTGGATCTCGAAAATGGTCGGCGGCGGTTTCCGCGGCCTGCCGGCCTACTTTCAGCAAACCCTTCAGGAACGCTGGATCGCCTTCCTCAAGACTCGCTACGCCGACGAGGCGGCGCTGCTGAAGCGCTGGGGCAAGCTGCTACCCGGCGAGAGCCTGGCGGCTGGATCGCTGCAAATCCTGCCCTTGGCAGGCGAACAGGATCTATCAACCTTGGCTGTCGACGACACTGCCCGCAAGGCGCTGGCCGCAGCCGCTGCAGCGAGCGGCGGGCAGAAATGGAAACACAGCGACTTCGCCCGCGAGCGCGGCGAGGACGTCCTCGCCTTCTTCAGCGAATTACACGTCTCGTCGAAGCGCCGCGAGTCCGAGGCGTTCAAACCGCTCGGCCGCAGCACCAAGGCTTGCGTGCTGGCCTGGGACACCGGTATCGGCTACGAGATCCAGGCCCAGTGGCTGCACCAGAACGCCGACGTGTCGGTGCACGACGCCTACGTCAATGGAACCGGCGGGAGTCGCGAAAAGCCGGCGAGCTTTCCCGATGATCAGGCGAAATGGATGTTCCAGTCCGAGAATGAAGCGGTGAAGGCTAACCGCGGACCGTGGAATTGCTGGCTGCTCAAGCCGCCCGGAATCGCCCAGGGCGTGCCCTGGCTGGAGCATAACAAGATTCCAGGGAAGCCCTACCTAGCCTATGAGACGCAGATCCAGCAACCGGCCAAGTACCGCGCCGACTTTCCATTCCGTCTCAGCAGCTTGGCGACGATCCAGGACTGGGACGGCGTGTGCTGGCACTACTTCGCCCCTCCCGCCGGGGTCGCTGATCCGAAGCAATGGATCGCACCGATGGACAACACGGTGGGCGGCCATCCGCAAGGCTACCACTACACCTTCGACGAGGTGCAGAACGCCTCGATGCGCTCGGCCGCGATCATCTGGCGCACCGGTCTGCTGCAGCCGGCGATCAAGCCCACCACCTTCATCTACGGACGGAAGAGCCTGCAGGATCCCGACAGCATGAGCTATGGGCGCAGCTATGGCCTGCGCGGGCTCGACATGATGCAGACGGTCTACCAGCACGGTGCCCGCATCGTCATCGACCCGACCCGCGAGGACAACGAGGTGCGAGGCCCGGTTGTGCGCATCGAAGATCGCTGGCAGCACAATCCATATACGCCTACGCCGCAGATCACGATCGACTGGAAGCTCGGCAACATCGTCCTTGATGCGCCCGGCGCAGCGGTGTTCACTGGATTTCTGCCATCGGTTGGCGGTAGCAAGACCTTCGCCAACGGCGTCACGATCAAGCAGGTGTCGATCAACAACCCGCCCGCGATCTATGACCCGATCAGCGACGCCGAAGGCTACATCGCCTTCGCCCTGTACAGCGAGGACGGCAAGCCATTGGCCGAATCCAAGCATGCCGCGCTGACTCTGGTCAGCACCAGCTTCAACACTGGCTTCAAGCTTGCCAAGAGCGACTTCGAGTCGACCGGATCTACCGCTTCACCGCTGTACGCCAGCGCCGGCAACAACCGCAGCAACGGATCTTTGCCCGTGCTGGTCGCGCGAGTCGCAGCGACGGTCGAAGCCAAGGCGATCGACGGGATGCGCTGGACGATGTACGACTGGACGATGGCTACCCTGGCCAGCGGCACGGTCAACGGCGGTAGACTGAACATCCCCAGCGACAAGCCGGTGTTCCTCGTCCGTCTCGAACGGTGATGAGAACTGCTATCAGCTCGTCCGGGGGTTGAGTGATCGCCGCATCGCGCACTATGGCCAGCGATGTTCGATCCACCCACCACTGCGACCCGCAACCGCCGCACCAGCCGGGCTGCCGCTCTCTCGGTGCTATCGAACACCGTGCTGACCGCAGCCAAGCTGGTCACCGGCTTGGCCATTGGCTCCGTCGCGGTGATCTCTGAGGCGATCCACAGCGCCGTAGACCTAGTCGCCTCGCTGATCGCCTGGTTCGCCGTCACCACTGCTGGCAAGCCGGCTGACGAGGACCACGCCTACGGACACGGTAAGATCGAGAACATTTCGGCGGTGATCGAAGCTTTGCTGATCGTCGGTGCTGCCGGCTGGATCCTCTTCGAAGCGGCGCACAGGCTGCAGAGTCCAGGAACGGTAAGCGGAGCTGGCTGGGGCTTCCTGGTCATGGCCGCGTCTGCAGGCGTCAACCTCCTGGTTTCCACCCACCTGATGCGGGTAGGCAAGCAGTGCGACTCAGTGGCCCTGCAGGCTGACGGCTGGCACCTGCGCACCGACGTGCTGACCTCGGCCGGGGTGATGCTGGCCATGGCCGCGATCTGGATCGGCCAGCGCTTCTGGGGTCTGAACCTCTGGTGGATCGATCCCCTGGTCGCCATCGTCGTCGCCATGCTCATCCTCAAGGCAGCCTTCGAGCTGACTTGGCAGGCTGGTGGCGATCTGCTCGACCGCGGCCTACCACCGGCAGAGCAGGACTGGATCCGGAACTTCATCGGCAACTTCTTCCCGCGGATCACTGGATTTCATGACATGCGCACGCGTAAGGCCGGTGCGCACCGTTTCATCGACGTCCACGTGGTGGTCGAGGAGCAGCAGACCATCAGCGTGGCGCACGAAGTGGCCGAGGAGATCGAGCTGGGCGTGCTCGCCAAGTTCCCCGGTTCGAACGTCACGGTGCATCTTGATCCGTGCGACGGACGCTGCCCGCCACGCTGCTTGGCCGGCTGCCTGCTGCCACGCGAACAGCGCCACGCCCTACGCGCCACCAAGGGCCTGCCTCCGATCGATCCCCCAGGCTCGGATTAGACGCACGGGGCACGTCTTGGCAGGACGACGACCGCGCCTGCGGTCCGCCACCATGCGCCATCTCGCCGCCCTCGCCATCATCCTCCTGGCAACCGGCCGGATGGTCGCCGAAGAACTCTCCGACACGCTGATCAACGACCCCCGTGTTACTGCTGCATATCTCGGCGGGGCCTGAATTCCGCTGGAGTGGCGCTCGCGCTTTGCGAAGGTTTCGCCCCTAACCTGGAGTCCGTATGCGCCTTTCAGCGTTCCCTGGCGCACTTGTCGCCACCGTCGCCCTCATCGCCCCGCTCGCCGCTGGCGATGCAAAACCCCCCGCCCCGGAGACCAAGCCCGTGGAAGCCGCCGCCCCCGCCCCTGATGCCGCCGCCCTGCGCAAGCAGGTCTCCTACCTCGTTGGCATGCGCCTGAAGGGCATGGTCGACCGTGCCGTCGGTGAGGGCGAACTCGACCGCGCCGAGCTGCTCAAGGGCCTGGCCGACGCCGAAGCCGGCAATGCCACTGAGCCTGACCAGGCAACCCAGCAGAAACTGTTCGAGGCCTACGACGCCACCCTGCAAGCGAAAAAGAATAAAGGCAGCGAAGGCGCCCTGACCGAGAACGCCGCCTTCCTGGCCGAAAACGGCAAGAAGGAAGGCGTCAAGACCACCGCCAGCGGTCTGCAGTACGAAGTCGTGAAGAAGGGTGACGAGAAGGGCAAGCAGCCCAAGGCGAGCAGTCAGGTGCGCGTCCACTATACCGGCACCAAGCGTGACGGCACGGTGTTCGACAGCAGCGTCAAGCGCAACGAACCGGCCGAGTTCCCACTCGATGGTGTGATCAAGGGCTGGACCGAAGGCCTGCAGCTGATGCGTGAGGGCGACACGTTCCGTTTCACCATCCCCAGCGAACTGGCCTATGGCGCCAACGGTCCCGGCCCGATCGGCGCCAACCAGGTGCTGATCTTTGACGTCGAGCTGATTAAGGTCCTCACCGACCCGAAGTGATCCGCGGTTCATCCGCTGATCGCATGCGACCCGCCGGTCTCCCGGCGGGTCGTGGCGTTTTCGGCGGGATCCCCAGCATCACGCCCGACCGTGACTGCCCTGATCGCATCGCTGCTTGGCCCCCGTTTCTGGATTCCGGCTTACGTCGCCCTGTTGATCGGGCTGTACATCCCAGGCGAATTCGCCTGGCTGAAGCCGTTCGTACCGGTTGCCCTGGGCGGGATCCTGTTCTTCACTGCGCTCAAGATCCCTTTCGGTGAGGTGCTCGGCGGACTCGCTGATCGGCGCCTGTTGGCCCGCTGTAGCTGGATGGCGGCGGCCAAGCTGGCGGTCCTGCCGGCGCTTGCCTGGCTCGTCACCCGGTTGATCGCGCCCGACTGGGCCGCCGGGGTCGCTTTGGTGGCCATGATGCCGGCCGGGCTGTCGTCGGTCGCCTTAGCCGATCTGCACCGCGGCGACCGCGTCCTTGCGCTCTTCTTGATCATCACCACCAGCCTGCTCGCCCCGCTGACGGTGCCTGCCGGTATGGCGCTAGTGCATCCGGGACCATCCCCGGATGCGGCCCGGCTAGCCGGGCAGGCGGCCTACATCCTGCTGATGCTGGCGATCCCGTTCTCGGCCGCCCAACTGGTCCGCTTGATGCTGCCGCGCATGGTCACCGCCGGCATGGCGTGGTGGGGCCGCGGTTCGATCTGCTGCCTGGTCCTGATGATCCTGGTCAGTTGTCTGGCCAATCGCGGCGCCTGGGCCGGCTGGTCACCGGCGACCATGCTGGTGCCGCTGGGGCTCGCCTGCTTGGCGTCACTGATCGCCCTGGGCTGTGCGCTGTTCCTGCGCCGCTGGCTGGCCGGACCAGCGGTGACTTCGTTCGCCTGCGCTGCGCTATACATGAACAACGGCCTGTCGATCGCTTATGCCACGGCTTTCCATCCCGGTGACGCCCACGTCCTGCTGCCCTGCGTTCTCATGCAGGTGCCGATGGTCGCCGCCGTCGTGTTATGGGGACGGTGGGCAGCGACCCATGAAGGTCAGAGCGCATGAATCTCTTCGCCGCACAGCTGACCGCAGCACCATTCGCGTGGCGAGCTTGGCATGCTGATGCGTTCACGGAGGCACAGCGCCACGACGTACCGGTTGCCGTGCTGGTCGGCGATGCGCTTGATGCGTACACCACCCAGTGGCTGAACGCCATCCATGCCGACCGCGAGGTTTGCGCCCTGTTGGCCGAGGCGTTCGTCCCCGTCGCTGCCGAACGCTGCGACCACCCAGGCCTGGCAGCCCTGGCCCAACAGGTGCTTGGGCTGGTCGCTGATGCTGCCGGCGTGCCCTGCCTGCTGGTCCTGTTGCCGGACGGAAGACCGCTTGGCGCCATGCCCTACGGCCCAATCCGCGACGCCGACCAGCGCAAAGGACTGGCCCGCGTGCTGGTCGAGACGGCCGATGCCTGGCGGCTTGCCGCCGGTGAACTGCGCGACGAAGCCACTCGTCTCGCCAGTATCCTGTCCGGCCTGACCTTCGTCCTGGCTGGCGACGGCAGGATCCATCCCGATCGCATTGTCAACCTGGCCGAGGCCCAGTTGATGGGCGAAGCGCATGCCCTGGAGGGTGGTTTCGGCGCGGCACCCGACGGGTCAGTGTCCCTGCCTCGTTGGCCTCAACCGGAAAAACTACGTCTGCTGGCCGCCCTCGCCGCTCGTCCCGACGCCGCGCCGAGTTTGCGCTCGCATCTCGAGCGCTCGCTGGCCGCCTTGGCCGCCGGCGGCATCCGCGATCAACTGGGCGGCGGATTCCATCGCGCCGCTGCCGAGGCCGACTGGCGCGAACCGCTGTGGGAGCAACGCCTGGGTGACCAGGCGCGGATCGCCCGGGCCTTCCTCGACGGCTTCGCTTTGACCGGCCAGAGCCTTTATCGCACGATCGCTGAGCAGGCCCTGTTGTGGGCGGCGCACGCCTTGGCGTTGGAACCTGGGCGCTGGGCACGAGGCCGGCACGCCATCGCCGGCGGAGCCGACGGTCCACGACCCGGGGCTTGGCAAATGTGGAGCGGACCGCAGTGCGCCGAGATCGTCGGCGTGGACGGGGCCCGCATCCTGTCGACCCGCTTCGCTCTGGACGACCAGCCCGGTCCCTTGGCGCTGCGCGGCGAGTTGACATCTGCCGAATCCAAGCGTCTGCCCGAGTTGGTCGCCCGCCTGACCGCAGCCCGCGAGGAACGCCAGGCGCCATTGCGCGACGAGCAGGATGACTTGGCTGCTCACGGTCAGTTGTTGGGCGCCCTGCACGTCGTCGCCAGCCTCGCGGATCCCGACCCGATCCTGATCACCGCACGCGACGAGTTATGCCAGCGTCTTACCAGTTTGCCCCCGGGCGGGCGGGCCGCGGACTGCGCTACGGTAGCCCTCGGTTTGGCCGAAGCTGGTGCATCGACTGCCGCTGCTGGTTGGCTTGCAGCCATTACAATCACTGACGGATTGATCGCCACCGATCACGACCCGCTGGTATCGCCGATGCCGTGCGACGCCGAAGACACCGTCGATGGATCCGGCGCTGCCGGTGGCATGGCGTTGGCCCTGGCCGTACTCGGACGCAGCGAAGAAGCGCTGGCCGTATGCCGCGCCCATGCCGCCCTGCTCGCCAAAGCTCCGGCCGTGGCGCCCTCGTTGGTGCTGGCGCTGCTACGCCTGGATCACAGCGCCAAGGCCAGCAGATAGGCAACCGGGGCTGCGAGGATGATCGCATCAAGCAGATCAAGATAGCCGCCGAAACCAGGCGCACCGCGCCCGCTATCCTTCATCGACGCTTCGCGCTTCATGCAGCTTTCAGCGAGATCGCCGGCTGCCCCCAGCGGGCCGAGGATGATGCCCCAGATAACTGGCTGCCACCATTGGGAAAACGGCGCCTGCCCACCATGGGCCAACAGGCTGCATACCAGCAACGTTCCGCCCACCGATCCAATGAAGCTGCAGGCGAATCCTTCCCAGGTCTTGCCCGGACTAATCGCCGGGCACATCTTGTGCCGGCCGAACTGCTTGCCGCCGAAGAACGCGGCGATGTCGCCACACTTGACTGCCGCGAGGAAACACGCCACCAGCTGCAGGCCGCGATCGGGATGGCCTGGTTCACCGAGGATGGCGAGACGCTCCAGCAGGTTGAAGCACAGCCCGAGATAAATCATGCCGAACAGCGAACCGCCCACGTTGGCGAAAAATCGCTCTGTCGGGGTACGCGAAGCCATCTGCGACAGGGTGGCCCACAGCAGACCTGCACCGAGCAGTAACGGCACCAGCGGCAGATTGATCAGGTGTGTCGCAGCATCGGGCCAACGGGCAAACAGCGCTCCACCCGGATGCAGATGGGCCTCGGCAACGAGCGCGAGCGAGATGATGATCATCGGCGCCAGCCGAACGCTGGCAGCATGTACCCGGGCGAGCCGGGCGAATTCCCGGGTCCCCAGCAGGACGGCGATCAGACCCAGGGAGAGGATGCCCCAGCGCGCTCCGCTCAGCACATCGAAGGCCACCAGGGCGCCGACCAGACTGACGAGGAAGGCGCCGAAGATCAGACGATTTCGTAGTTCACGGGTCACGGCTGCGGTTCTACGGTGCGGCTTCCGCTTCCCAAGCGCTTCGCCGCGGCAGCTGGAACAGCGATGGAATCCATGCATCCAGCATAGCCCTATCCGGCAACACCGGTTTTTGCCGTACTCCCGTCAACCCGGATACAGGATTCCTGTGGACAACCCCTGTACGATTCATACAGAGTCTCGTCATAACCCTTTCCCCCTTTGGGAGAAATCACATGGCCAAAGCCAAGACCAAGAAGCCCCTCGTCGACCTGAGCAAGGGCCCCAAGAAGGGCGAGCGAGGCTACACCGCCTCCAAGCTCTCGACCCACCTCGCTGGCGCCGTCGCCTCTGCCGGACTGCCCGAGATCTCGAAGAAGCAGGCCGCTGCTGTCGTCGAGAGTCTCGTCGGCGTCCTGTTTGCCTACGCCCCAGTCGGCGCCAAAATCCCTGGCCTCGGCAAGGTCGTCCTGCGCGAAATCCCGGCCAAGCCGGCCCGCACGATCGTCTCCTTCGGCAAGGAGCTCCAGGTCAAGGCCAAGCCCAAGAGCGCCAAGCTCGTCTTCCGCTTCGCCAAGGAAGCCAAGGAAAAGTTCAAGAAGTGAACTGAATCGGCTCGCTCTACGCGCGCCAATTCGTTCGCCTTGAACATACACCCCCGGCATCTGCCGGGGGTGTATTCGTGTTCGGAGCTAGCCCCTTTTCCTGGCACTCCGCCGTCCACTATCCTGCCATGCCCGACGCATTCGACCTTGCCGACTCCCTGGCCAAGCATGGCCAGTCCCATCTCCTTGAACACGCCAAGACGCTCGATGGTGACGCTCGCGCCGCATTCTGCGCGCGGCTTGCAGCAATCGACTGGGCCGAACTGGGACATCCGAGCGATCTGCCGGTTGCCAGCTCCGCCACCAAGAGCCGGGTCCTTGACCAGGGCGAACGTTCTCGCCGCACCACCGAATTGACCGTTCGCGGCGAGGCAGCCTATACGGCGGGCGCGGTCGCCGTGCTGATGGTCGCCGGTGGCCAAGGCACACGATTAGGCACCACTGCACCAAAAGGCTGCTTCAGCATTGCCCCGCACAGCGGCAAGAGCATCTATCAACTGCAGGCGGAGAAAGTCCTTTCGCTATCACGTCGGGTGGGCCGCGCCGTCCCCTTCCTGGTCATGACCAGCCCGGCGACCGATACCGAGACCAAGCAGTTCTTCGCCGCCCACAGCGATTTCGGACTCGCCGCCGGACAGGCCCGATTCTTCAGCCAGGGCACCGTCCCATCGATCTCCATTGATGGCCAGGCGCTGCTCGCCGCGCCCGGCAAGCTGCTTGAGAACCCCGATGGCCACGGCGGCTGCCACACCGCCCTAGTCGATAGCGGCAACCTCAAGCGCCTGTCGACCGAGGGCGTGCGCCAGATCGTCTTCATCCAGGTCGACAACATCCTCGCCCCGGTTGATGACCCCTTGCTGGTCGGCCTAGCCGAGAGCGAGAATGCCGATGTCGTCAGCAAGGTGCTCGAAAAGGCCCACCCCGACGAGAAACTCGGTCATCTGGTCAAGGTGGACGGTCGCGACCGCATCGTCGAGTACACCGAGTTGACTCCCGAGCAGACCCGGCTGCGCTACCCCGACGGCGAGATCATCTACCGCTGGGGTTCGCCGGCGATGCACTGCTGGTCAGTCGCTTTCCTCGACCGGCTGCATCAGCGCGGTTACAAGCTGCCGCTGCACCGATCGAAGAAGCCACTCAAGGCCTGGCCGACCGAGACCACCGGGTGGAAGAACGAACGCTTCATCTTCGATCTGGTTCCTGAAGCCGATGCATCCTTCGGCATCGTGATCGAACGCGGCAGCGAATTCGCTCCGGTGAAGAATGCGACCGGCGACGACAGCACCGTGACCGCGGTACAGATCGCCAGCACGTTGTATGCGAACTGGCTGCGTAAGGCTGGCGTCCGGGTCGAACTGCCAGCGTCAGCCCGCATTGAGATCTCGCCGTTGTTCGCCGCCACCGAGGCGCAGTTCCTGGCTCGCTGGGACAAGCGCGTCGTCAGCGTCACGGGCGACTACTACCTCGAACCGTGAGTCTCGGGGCTGTCATCGTCGCAGGTGGGCAGGGGCGACGGTTCGGTTCGCCGCTCAAGTGCCTGCCTGTGCTCTCGCGCCTCATACGCGCGCTGCGTCTGGCCGGCTGCAGTCGCGTGGTCATCGCCGGGAACCACGACGGCCTGGATATGTCCGGGTGCGTCCGGGTTCGCGATGCCGCGCATGATTGCGGGCCGCTAGGCGGAATCGTTGCCGCTCTTCCAGCGCTCGCCGGGTATGAAGCCGCCATGATCGTCGCAGGTGATATGCACCGACTGCGACCCCGCGACATCCGACGCGTGATGGGATCATGGAGGCGCACCAGACTGGCTGCCTATGCGTCCGTCTCCTCGAATGGCACCAGCCACAGGGCTTTCCCAAGCCTGTTTGGCATCCTGCCTGCAACCACCTGGCACGTGGCCGCTGAGCAACTCGCCAGCCGTCGACTCGGCGTTCACCGCCTGTGGCGGCGAGCCAGGGCTAGGCCAGTCTGGTTCTCTGCCTTCCGATTGGCGGATCACGATCACCCACCGCTCGGAATTCGAGCAGCGCCAGGCGCCTGAACTGGAGCTGAGGGGAAGCCTGACGAAGCGCTGTTGCTGCATGCAGCAACTCGCGATTGGCACGCCGACGCTAAGGACACCAGTGGAGGTCCATATGGTCATCGACGCCCGAGACAGTCTGATTGTGATTGGTAATGGCATGGTCGGCCACCAGTTCATCGAACAGGCAGTGCAGTCAGGTCTGGCCGGCAACCGCCGCATCATCGTTCTCGGCGAAGAGCCTCGTGCGGCCTACGATCGCGTACACCTCTCCGAATGGTTCGGCGGCAAGACGGCCGACGAACTCAGTCTGCTGCCCAGCCGAGACTACTACGAGGCCAACGGCATCGACTTTCGGGCCGGCGCCAAGGTCACCGCCATCGACCGCGCTGCCAAAACAGTAACGTTGGCCGACGGTTCAACATTGGCCTACGGCACCCTGGTTCTCGCGACCGGTAGCCGCCCATTCGTCCCTCCTCTGCCCGGCGCCGACCTGCCCGGATGCCTTGTCTACCGTACCATCGAAGACCTTGAGGCGATCAAGGCCCGGGCCGCCGGACGCAAGGTCGGCGTAGTGGTCGGAGGCGGACTGCTCGGACTCGAAGCAGCCAACGCCATCAAGCAGATGGGCCTGGAAACCCATGTCGTCGAATTTGCCCCCCGCTTGATGGCCGTACAGATCGATGATGGCGGCTCGGCCATCCTGCGCCGCAAGGTCGAGGCGCTCGGGGTGCGCATCCACACCAGCAAGACCACTCAAAAGATCGAAGCGGTCGGTGACCAGTTAGCCATGCGCTTCGCCGATGGAGCCAGTCTGGAGACCGACCTAGTACTGTTCTCCGCTGGTGTACGGCCGCGCGACGAGCTGGCCAAGGTCGGCGGTCTGACCGTTGGAACGCGCGGAGGAATCGCCATCGACGACGCCTGCCGCACCAGCGACTCGTCGATCTTTGCAATTGGCGAATGCGCTGCGCACAAGGATCGCTGCTACGGTCTGGTTGCTCCTGGCTATCGCATGGCCGAAGTGGCCTGCGACCACATCGCCGAAGCCGCCCAGCCGCGCACCTTCACCGGCGCTGACCTCTCGACCAAGCTGAAGCTGCTCGGCATCGATGTCGGCTCCATAGGCGATGCCCAAGGCCAGACTCCTGGCTGCCATTCCGTATCGTTCCTCGACTCAGTCTCGGAAGTCTACCGCCGGCTGGTCCTGTCTCCTGACCGCAAGTATCTGATTGGTGCGATCATGGTTGGCGACGCCGCCCTCTACGGCCAGTTGCTAACCCTGTTCCAGAACCGCATCGTCCTGCCCGACAAGGTCGAGGGTATGATCGCGCCGAGCACCAGCGGTGCCAAGATTGGCCTCAAGATCAGCGACCTGCCTGACTCGGCGCAGATCTGTTCGTGCAACAATGTCAGCAAGGGTGCAATCTGCCGCGCCATTCGCACCAACACATACACCATGGTCGGCGATGTCATCAACTGCACCAAGGCCGGCACCGGCTGCGGTTCATGCAAGTCGCTGGTCAAGGATCTGCTGCACGCCGAGATGAAGGCTGCCGGCGTCGAGGTAAAGAATCATGTCTGCGAGCATTTCCCGCACAGCCGTCAGGAGCTCTACCACCTGGTGCGGGTACACAAAATCACCAGCTTCTCTGACTTGATCGCGCGACATGGCAAAGGTCACGGCTGCGACATCTGCAAGCCGGCAGTGGCCTCAATCATGGCCAGCGCGTGGAACGAACAGATCCTCGAACCGAAGCACGCCCATCTTCAGGACACCAACGACCGCTTCCTCGCCAACCTGCAGCGCGACGGGACCTACTCGGTGGTGCCGCGCTGCCCCGGCGGCGAGATCACACCGGACCAGCTCATCGTGCTCGGCCAGGTGGCCAAGAAGTACAAGCTGTACACGAAGATCACCGGCGGCCAGCGGGTCGACCTGTTCGGCGCCCGGGTTGAACAGCTGCCGCCGATCTGGGCTGAACTCATCGCTGCCGGCTTCGAGAGTGGACACGCCTACGGCAAGGCGCTACGCACGGTGAAGAGCTGCGTTGGTACGGACTGGTGCCGCTACGGCGTGCAGGATTCGGTCGGCTTGGCCGTGAAGCTGGAACATCGCTACAAGGGCCTGCGCAGTCCGCATAAGTTGAAGAGCGCCTGCAGCGGCTGCGCCCGCGAATGCGCCGAGGCCCAGGGCAAGGACTTCGGCATCATCGCCACCGAAAAAGGCTACAATCTGTACGTCTGCGGCAATGGAGGGATGAAACCACAACATGGCGTACTACTAGCCGGTGACATCAGTGCTGAGCAGGTCTTCAGGTACACTGACCGCTTCCTGATGTTCTACATCCGCACTGCCGATCGCTTGGAACGCACCGCGACCTGGTTCAACAAGCTGGACGGCGGAATCGACTATCTACGCCAGGTGGTCATCGACGACTCGCTTGGACTTGCTGCCGAGTTGGAAGCCGAGATGGCGCACATCGTCTCAACCTACCAAGATGAATGGGCGACAACCCTGGCTGATCCGCAGCGGCTCAAGCAGTTCCGTTCGTTCGTCAACACGGACGCGCCTGATCCCAGCATCGTCATGGTCAAGGAGCGCGACCAGCACCGTCCTGCTTACTGGGAGGAGAAGACCCAGGCGGTTGCGGTGTGAACGTCGCCGCCGACTCACGCGCAGCCAGCAGGGTCCTGGCCATCTCGACCACGGCTTTCACCCTGCTGTTCGCCGTCTGGTTGATGTTCGGCGTGCTTGGCAAGCCGATCCGGGCCGAACTTGGGCTTACCGCCAGTCAGATGTATTGGCTGGGTGCTGCCGCAGTGCTCGCCGGATCATTGTTGCGTCTACCTCTTGGCATTCTTGCCGAACGCATTGGCGGACGCCGGGTGATGATCGGCCTGTTGATGTGGACGACGGTACCTTGCCTGCTAGTCGCCTGGGCGCATAGCTTTTATCATCTGTTGGGACTGGCGCTGCTGTTCGGCATTTCCGGCAATGCCTTCAGTGTCGGCGTCGCCTGGAATGCCGCATGGAGTCCGCCTGAACGCAAAGGATTCGCACTTGGCATCTTCGGCGCCGGGAACGTCGGAGCTTCGGTCACTAAACTGCTGGCCCCGTTGCTGATTTCGCTGGCTCCGGCGGCTGGTTGGTTCGGTGGTATGATTCCCGGCGGCTGGCGCGCCGTACCAATCATTTATGCCATCCTGCTCGTCGTCATGACTATCATTGTCTGGTTACGCACACCATCCCAGGATCGCACTCCAGGGTACGGACGACCACTGGCATCAATGCTGGTGCCGCTGCGGGAAACCCGGGTCTGGCGATTTGGTCTATACTACGTCGTTGTGTTCGGCGCGTATGTAGCCTGGTCGTTGTGGCTACCATCCTTCTATCAGGAGGTTTACGGCTGTACGCTCGGTATGGCAGCTTTCTTGACCGCTTTGTTCATCTTCCCAGCCAGTCTGTTGCGACCGCTCGGAGGCTGGTTGAGCGACCGTTACGGTGCACGTCCGGTGACCTATGCCGCGTTTCTCTCGATGCTGATCTTGTCGCTTCCGCTGATGCTCAGCGGCCCACGTGATCTGCATCTCCCCCTGTTTGCCGTTTCCACCCTGGTCATTCTTGTCGGCGTCGGCATGGGCATCGGCAAGGCCTCGGTTTACAGGTACATCCCAGACTACTTCCCCGCAGACGTAGGCGCCGTCGGTGGCCTGGTCGGTACGCTGGGCGCGCTGGGTGGCGTCGTGCTGCTGCCAACGTTTGGTATCATGGAGAAGTCAGGGTTGCGGACGTCGGCCTTTGCCGCACTGGCTCTGCTCATTGGCATCTGCATCCTCTGGCTCCACGTTATCGTAGTTGGTATCCGCCAGGAACGCGATCGAAAGGCCAGGATGATCGCCCTCATGGCCGAAGAGGCGCAGGCGGACGCAGACGAACGGGCCCGCTTAGCGGCACGTGCTGCCCGACTCGGACTGCCGGGGCCAAACGTTGAGCCTCCGCCTCAGAAGAACATTAAAAACACATCACCAACCCCTGCCTTTGTCCCTGCCATCTAAGGACCCACATGAGCACCGCGACTGCATCTTCTGTCCACTGGTTTCATGCCTGCCGGGTTGATGATATCGCCCCGTGGACTGGCGTAGCCACGCTGTTCAACGGGATTCAGATTGCTTTGATCCGATTCGGCCATGGCGAATCGATCCATGCGCTTGCCAATTTCGATCCCTTTAGCAAGGCCTACGTCATCAGTCGTGGCATCGTGGGTGACGTTGGTGGTGTTCCCACCGTCGCTAGTCCTGTGTATAAGCAGCATTTCCGCCTGTCGGATGGCGTCTGCATCGAAGACGCAGCGGTCGTCCTGCCGGCCTATCAGATCCGCATCGAACACGGCGACATTTTCGTCGCCATTACCCCGATAGCATGAATCATGGACGGACCTGCTTCATGGCATCCTGCCACGTCAGCAGTCGGTCGAAGCCGACCATGCGGATTGCCTTTTCATTAACTGGTGACGCTCCGTCGATGCGACAACGCCCCTGACACTGGCGAGTCTGAAACAGAATCGTGCCGATCAGGCTCAATTCGAGGGAGGACACCACACGGCAACCGCTCAGGTCGATGATCGTAAGCGCACTCGCATTGGCGACGGCGATCTTCGAGATCAAATCGACGATGTGGGTACCGAGAAACCCCTCAGCCACTTTACCGATGCTATACCGGATGGCAGACGGCTCCGCGATTAGGGTGACGACAATGAGGTCCCCGGAGCGTTGTGCACTGGCTTGAAATTGGTCGATGAGATCCTGCATGCGACTCGAAAACCGTAAACCATCAAACCCAAACGGCAAGGCTAGCGAATGATGAAGGCATCGACACTCGGCGAACTACTTAGTGGTTACCAGCGCGTCTAGGCAGGGCCTGTCCCATAAGTAGGAATCCCATGGATATTCCAAGTTGATATCAGCGCCACTCTGGTGCATGGATGCCAAATTTCAGGCAACACTGGCAAATCGGTGTCGTATAGGTCTTTGTGAACACCACGCCGCCTGCCCTGCTCCTTCTCCCCAGTGACCGTGCCGAGCAGACCGTCATCCGTCTACCGTTGCCCATCGTTGCGGGCAACCGGGATTATCAGCAGCGCGAGGATGAGTTGCGCCGCATGGATGAGTTGCTCACTCACAGCGGGGTCGAGGCCGCCTGCGTGGCGCACTTCATCGAGGCAGCATTCGCGGCTGCTGGCGTCGAGGCCAAGCCGTTGAGCGACCGTCGTCGGGAATCGATCCAGCGCCATGCGCGGCAGGCGCTGCGCTGCACGGTGGCTCGGATCCTCAGCAACGAGAGCCACCGGTCGTTCTCGGGCCACCTGGCCGAGTCAGCGCTGCTGCAGTGGTTCTGTGGCATCCGCTTTGACGGCGTGATTCGGGTCCCATCCAAGAGCACGCTGCAACGTATGGAGGCGGAAGTCCCAGCCCAGACGCTGCAGGACCTCAACGTGCTTATGCTGCGTCGTTCGACGACGATGGACGATGCTGGAGCGTCGGTCCTGGGCTTGGCTGA
>JBBQCI010000073.1:0-20121 GCA_038318565.1 Planctomycetota bacterium | reverse complement strand
GGTTGCCCACCGTCTTGGCTAGGCGGCGGCCAAGCGCGTCGTAGGTGTAACGGGTGGCCTGCGGGACTGCCGGGTCGGCGGCGAAGGCCGGGACGTTGGCCTGGGTCAGGCGGTTCTCCGGATCCCAGCGGTAGGTCGCGTCAGAGGTCTCGCGGGTCAGGTTGCCTTTGGCGTCATACCCTAGCACGCTGGTGTCGATCGTGGTGGTCTCGTGCACGTCGTTGTGCTGCCGGGTCTGCGACGTGCCGTCGATGGTGGTCTGCAACCAGTCACCAACTTTGCTCAGTGTCCAGCTCTGGACCTGGGAGGGCAAGCTGCCCCCGGCTGGCTTGCTCCAGCTGGTCAGGCGATCGGCGGCGTCGTAGTCGAAGGTCTGGCTCGTGCCGGGGACGGCACTGTTGGCTTCCGCCTTCTTGAGGCCGTCGGCGTCGTAGCTGTACGTGAAGCCGGTGGTGCCGGGCACACTCATGGTGGCGACGCGTGTATCGCTGGGCAGGTAGGTGCGTGTCTCGGAGAGACCGTTGCCAAGCGCGGTAGACGTCAGGCGTCCGCCGACGTCATAGGTCCGGTCCGCCACTTGGACACCGTTCTGGGTAACGACATCAAGTTCGTTGCGCACCGTATAGCTGCGCGTGATGACCTTGCTGCCCAGGTACGACAACTGGGTCAGGCGGTTGGCGTCATCAAAGGTCGCGTCGATACCGTAGGTTGCTGACGAAACGGTGGTGCCGCTGAGGGACCCGTCGAGGAACGTCTGCTCTTCGCGCGTCAAGCGTGAGGCGGCGTCGTAGTTGCGTTGCACCGTCGTCCGGTAACGCCCGCTGACCGCCGTGCGCAGCCGCGACGCCGTGTCGTAGGTGAACGTGTCGTTCAAACTGTCCGGATAGCTGCGGGTGATCAGGCGGTTGGCGTTGTCATAGGCATAGGCCGTCGTCTCGCTGAAGGCTGACGCTGGAGACGTGGTGACGATGCGCCGGGTCAGGCGTCGACCTCCGTCGTAGCTGTAGGTGCGCACCGTCCGGCCGGCAGTGCCGATCGGGAAGGTCTCCGTGGCCAGTAGATCGCGCGTGGTGTAGGTATATTGCGTCGTGCCGGCCAGGTTGGTTAGACCACCGTCGTCCTCGTTGTCGGCGTCCGAGATCTGGGTCAGGTTGTTGACCGCATCGTAGGCGAAGCGGGTTTTCCCAGCAACCCGGTCGGTCAGTTGAATGCGACGGTCGCGTGCATCGTAGACCGACGTCTCGACCTGGTTGTTGCCGTCGGTCTCAGTCAGACGGCTACTGTTGAGGTCGTAGGTCCATGAGCGGCCGGTCAGCACGTCGGCGCGCGTTTCGGTACGGCTCAGCATCCGGCCGCGGGCGTCGTAGCCCGCGCTCCAGCCGACCGTGTTTGCGTCAAGCTGGCTTACTCCATTGCCGGCTGGGTCGAAACCCGTGCTGGCGAGGTGGCCCAGCGCATCGACCTGGACGCGGGTCCGACCCAGACCATCGGCGCGCGCGCTGGTCGCGTGGCCCAGGGCATCGGTCACCGTCGTAGCGACCAACCCGCCGACGATGGTATCGTAGCTGATTCGGGTGGCGTGGACGAGACCGTCGAGGCGCACCACCGGACGGCCAAGCCCATCGCGCAGCTCGTAGGTCGTCTGACCAAGCGGGTCAACCACCTGCGTCGCCGAGCCGGTGGCGATACCGGCGGCCAACCCAAGACTGGCGAGCTGGGCCTGCACCACCGGCAGAGCGTCCAGGCCAACCACGTCGGTCAGGTTGTCATCGTAGGTGATGGTCGTCAGTTCGTTCGCCCCGTTGCGCTGGGTACTCACGCGGTGGCGAGCGTCGTAACTGGTCAACGTGGTCAGGGTGTTGGCGTCAGTCACTTGGAGGCGATTCCCGTAGAAATCGTACACCATGGTGGTGAAGAAGCTCGCTGGGTCGGTCACGGTAACCAAGCGGTCACAGCAGATTCCGTAGTTATAGGTTGTGGTGTCGTTCCGGGCGTCGGTCATGCTCGCCAGCTTGCCAGTCAGGGTGTAGTACATCGTCCAGGTACCGGCGATGGCGGTACTCGCCGCCTCGGTCCGGCTCGCCTCCAGGTTGCGCCCGGTGAAGGTGCGCGTCGTCTGGCCCAAGCTGCTCTGTGCCACCTGGCGCGGCGAGCGCTCGCCGATCCGGTTGCCCTGCAGGTCGTAGTCCCACTGCGTGGTGCCCGCCTCCGGCGTTCCTGCGGCAGCCACCAAGCTGATCATGCGGCCCTGACCGTCGTAGAACATAGTCGTGAGTACGCCACGGCCGTCAGTCCGGGTGGTTACCTGACCGGCCACGTCATAGGCGGTGTCCTCGATCACGTAGGGCGGATTCGCGCTCAGCACCCGGGGAAGCGTGGCCACGTTGGCGCCAACTGGGACACCGTCGGGGATCAGTTCGCGCACCTGTCGGGTCATCCGCCCGCGCAGGTCGTACCCGTACAGCGTGCGCCGGCCGTAGGCGTCGGTCCGGGCCGTCACCTGACTGGCCACATCGTAGATCATCGTGTCGGTCAAGATCGTAGCCGCGTTCGGGCGGACGCTGTGGCCCACCGGCCGGTGCCGGTGGTCGTAGGTCCAGCTCTCCAGCTGACCGGCGCGCGAGCGGCTTGCCAACAATTCGGTGCCGGTCACATACGTCGTCGCCGTGGTGATCGCCACCGCGCTGCCAGCCGCCTCCGTCCGGCTGACCACGCGACCGGCCAAGTCGTAAGCCAACGTGCTCAGGTTGCCATTGCGGTCACGGCTGGATACCAGCACGCCCTGATCTGCACCGGCGCCATAGGCCTGCCCTTCGTATGAGGTGTCGGCATAGGTCGTCTTGGTGAGTCGGTTGCGCGTGTCCCAGGCGTACAGCGCCACCCGACCAACTGGATCGGTCGAGCTGGTCCGCCGTCCAGCCGCGTCGTAGACGTACGACCATACCGGCCGGATGCCGCCATGCGCATCGGCAGACAGCGTCACCGTCGTCAGATAGCCGGCTGCGTTGTAGCCGTAGGTCGTCGCATACACCGTAGGCGTCGCGCTAGTGTACCGCGCGTCGCGGTGCTCAATCATCTGGCCGCGAGCGTTGTACTCCCACGTCTCCGTCGCTGCTGCCGCCGTGCCCACGGCCAGCGTCCGTGACGTGCGGTTACCCAGTACGTCGTACACCGACCGAGTCACCCGGCCCAGTTCGTCGGTCTCGTCCAACGGCTGCTTGAAGCTATTGAGCGTGACCGCTGTGGCGGATCCGTCCGCAGCGATCAATCCGGTTTGGAAACCACCGTCAATGTCGCGACCAAATGATTGCGATCGGTTCAAGCCGTCCACCTCGCCGGTCTTGAATTGGTTCGACTGACTGTAGGGACCGTTGTACCACGTCTTCGTGTTCTCGGTCTCCCAGATCCAGCTCGATACCGGCGTCGACCACGACCAAGTCAACGCCCAGCGCCGGCGCGACGGATTGCCGAAGTCGAAAGCCTGCTCGTGCATGGTGTTGCCGCGCTGGATTAGCTTGAAACTCCGGTGTGTTGCCGTGTATGCCGGATCCTCACGCTCCGCCTTGCTAAACACGATCTCGCCAGCGCCATTGGTCACCTGCCGCACTCGACCAGCCGAACTGCCTGTGGTACCGCCGCCGTTGGGGTCGGTCCAGGTCGTGGTCGACAGCCAGATCTGCGCCCGCCGATGGCCGGCTGGTGCGGCGGGGTCGAACTTGCTGACGATCACATTGTTGCCCAGTGCATCGCGTACCGAGCTGAATGTCGCCACATCGCCGCCCGGCAGCGTTACCTGGGTCAATCCCTCGTTCGCGCCTTCGCCCAGATCAAGGGTACTGTACTGGTACGCCAAGGTCGCCCCGCCCGGGAGAACGATCTGCGACACGGCCCAGTCGCCGGACACCTGGGTCGCACGGTAGCTGACGGTCGCCACCCGACCGTAGGCATCGGTGATGGTTGCGATCTGCCACAGCCGGCTGCGCGATCCGCCCAGCGTCGTGTCGTTGGCACTGGCGGCATAGGCATAGGCCAGCACGGTGGCGTTCCCATTGCGGTCCTCGATCCGTGTCAGGCGAGCCGAACGCGTGGTGCTGTTCACATCGGCGACCAGTCGGATGATCTCGAACACCCGCCGCATCCCGTTCCACTCGGTCAACGTCGCGGTTACCGCCAGACGCGGATCGCCCACAACCGTACCAGCACTGTCCCGCATGATGATGTGGCGGAACTGCTTGTCTTCGTCATCCGTCCACTGCAAAATCGGCGTTGCTATCACTGGCGAAAATCCATTCCGCCGTGCGCGTCGGGTCATAGATGCGCATCGAGCTCGCGGATACGTCCAGGTGCATGTCGTACGAGCCCATGCTCGTGGTCGGGCCGAAGCTCGTATGGGCCATGCCAAAGCGCGTCCGCATGACCCGCTCGATCGCGAGGCTCGGCAGCTGGCCGACGCCCGACGCAGCCGGGCCGCCGCCACACGGCGCACAACCGCCACCGGCGCTGGCCTCGCTTACCTGCCAATCCCAGACGCCGTGGATGTAGGTCAGCGGGCAGGAGAGTACCTGCGATGAACTGACTGCCGTGTGATCGCAATCTTGCCCGGCGTGATCGTTCGTCGGACCCGAGCCGGTGCAGCAGAACTGGCATGGTCCAGAGTGGTTCAAGCACCACGTCTCGTAGGAGGCCGGGCCCGAGGGCGGTGGATCGCTGGCGCACAACGTCACGCCCAACGCGATGATAAGGCCGAGGAAACGGGCAAGGTGGAACACGGTCATGGCTGGGTAATCCGTATGGTGTGGTGTACCACCCCGCTGCACGCAGGGCTGCTGATCTGGAGATTGACGATTTCGACAGCGTCTGGTGTCGCGTGGTAGCGGGCAGTCGCAACGCCGTCGGGACCGGCTATGGCCTGCACTACGTTGCTGCCACCCACGAAGCGACCGCCGTCGCGGGTCAGGAAGACCACCGCTGCACCCGGCACGGCCCGTACCTGCACATCAAACGTCCCTCCGGCGGCCATGGCCACGAGGCTGGGCGATACGGGATCCAGCGCCACGACCCCAGGACCCGGATCAGCCGTGCGCAGCGGGGTCACTGCCACATCCACTGCCGTTACCGCCGGAGCGGAGGTCATTGGAGTAGGGGTGGGCGAGGCCAGCGCTGGCTTCGCTGGCGGGGCTGACGCCGTCTTGGTTCGCGGAGCCTGGACGCATCCTGCTAGGAGCACAGCCGTTACCGCGACGGACAGCGCACAACAGACCTGCATGCGATGGAACAGACCACCTAACGGTATCCGGCTCATGCATTCATTGACCATGCGTAGGGCTCTTAATGCGGATTGTGAATGTCATATGGGCGATGTACCAGCAGCGCGATTGGCACTATTGTTCTGAAACTGCCACAGCTGAACATCGGCCGATGGCCGCAACTGGTGTGGTCCGTTAACGCAAGTAAGTCTGGTTCGCATGATGTCGGTACGTAGTAGAGACGGCACGCTATGTTGCGCCATGGTCAGCGCAAGAGCCTGAGGCGTCCGGCTAGCAAGACAGTGGGAAATCATCGTTTTTTCGAGAATACGGCCATTGTCGCTGTTGAAACAATGCTAATCATGCCTCGTATGCATGTGTGGGCCTTGTCGCTGATCACGGTTTGGGCCTGCGCAGCCGATCCGCTGACGCTCAGACCACCGCTACAGCGACTGGACCTGGCTCCGAGCGATGTGGTTACGTGCGTGTTCACACTCGCTGCTCCGCCCGGCACCACCATCACTCACACGGCGGTCGATTGTGCCTGCCTGAAGATGCTGACGGCGCTGCCCGTCGCTGTGGGCGCGAGCGGCAACGCCGAGCTACGCCTGCGCGTGACCGGCATGCGCCCCGGCGTCGAGGACATCCTGGTGGGGACCTCCGCCGGCATCGTGCGCGCCCAACTGCAAATCGTCGGACCAGGTGCTGGGCGCGGCATCGATCAATTGCGGCTTGCCATCGTTCAGACACAGCAGCGGCATGGGCGACTGCTGGCCATTGCGCACGATGTACTTGGTAAAGTCAGGAATTGCGGATGTTCATCAGGATCTTTAGGCGGTGCCGGGCGACTCGCCAGGCTACCAAGTCTTGCGCGCGAGATCGCGCCATCATTGCCCATAACCTGGCTGCTGACTGGCGACGCTGATGGGCCACGGGTGGGAGTGGGCGAGGCGCTGGTTGCCAACGGCTGGCATAACCGCGATCTCACGGTGCAGGTCGCCGACGACCCCCTACCGCTGTTAGCTGCGCCAGGGTTGGTTGCCGTCGTCACCACGGGATCGACGCCGGTGCAACACCGCCGCATCGTCCGACCGGTGCTGACCGGCGGGCTCGCCGTCGAACTGCTGCTGATCGATGACGCCGGGTCGATCCAGGGGCGCTGGACCATGCCCGTCGACGATAGTCTGCCGGACGATGTCTCGTTCGCCGTGCGCTTTCCCGACCAGTTGACCCGCACAATCCGTCTCGACCTCAATCCGTCTCAAGCATGTGCCGCCTGCCACGCCACGGCCTACGCTGCCTGGCAGCAGACACGGCATGCCCACGCCCTCAATAGCCTGCCGGCTGTCGACCGCACTGATGCCTGCATCGCCTGCCACACGACTGTCATCGCCGCTACGGTCGTTGCACCGGCGGTGTCATGCCAGTCCTGTCACATCGGCAGTGACGCCCATGTTGCTGGCGCTGGTCAGGTGAAGACAACCGGAACGAGTGACTGCCGCAGTTGCCATGACGCCCGGCATAACCCGACCTTCCGACGTGAGGTGGCGTGGCCACAGACCCTCCACGGGCGGGAACCAGCAACCCCAACCAAGCCGTAGACCAATCCCTACGCCGCCCCCTTCCTGAGCCGATACACCGCCGCCGATATCTCCACCACCGGCTTGAACCACTTGGCCTTGATCGGATGCCCGATCTCGACCTCTTTCGCCAGGGCACGGGCGAGCACAATGTTCTCGACCATCGGGATGTTGTGCTCAGCGGCGATGGCTTTGATCCGCTGGGCGACTTCATCGTAACCCTTGGCCAGGACGACGGGCGAGGCCATGTGCTCGCGGTCGTACTTGAGCGCGACGGCCACGTGGGTCGGGTTGGTGATGACCTTGCAGCAGATGCAGCACGTGCAGCACGTGCGTCACCTCCTGTCATCTCCTGTCCACTCCTGTCCACTTCCGCATGCAGATTGACATCAACGACTTGCGCCATAACTGATGATACGGCAACGCATTGCAATAGGAGGCGACTCAAAATTGACATGGTAGGGGTCACAGGTTCGAGTCCTGTAAAGACCACCAATCAAAGCCCTCGGTGAAAACCGAGGGCTTTGTGTTTCTGGAGTTGAACGATGGTAGGCTGAAATTGAGGCCCGTTCCCCCGTTGGTTCCCCCGACATCCCAGCCCGCCGAGGTCATCGGCAGGCTGGGGCAGGACTAGTTTCAAGAGATCTTTAGCTTGTTGATGTCGCCGTGGTACGCGAGCAGGTGGCCGTAGTGCTTGTGGGCCATGGCCGTGTTGGCATGGCCCAGCCACCTGGAGACAAGGACGTCGGACACCCCGGCCATCAGCAGGTTCGAGATGAAGCTGTGACGCATGTCGTGGGGCGCAGGCACAGCAAGCAGCCTAGCGCAACGAACGGTTCGGATGTGTTGCCGACTGTTCCCGCCTTGCCGGCCAGATCACGGTCGACTTGCCGGGCACAGGCCAGGGCCTGGCCTACCTCAGCACAGGGCCTGGCCTACCTCAGCACTGATCCATCACACCTTCTCCTTGGTTCCATCGGCATCGCGCAGCGACTTGAGGCCCTTGGTAGGATCCTGATGCAGGATCCCTCGGGCCATGGCCCAGCGCACGCAGGTTCGCAGGACGGCGAAGGTCACGTTGATAGTGCCCGGACTGAGCCGAGTCGTAAGCTTCTGCCGCCCAGCAACCAATCTGGGGTTGTCGATCAGGTGGATGTCGAGGTCGCCACCAAGGGCGTCGATCCACCGGTTCAGGTAGTGTCGGACCGATGCCACGGATGATGCGGCCCATGATGATGACCACGATGCCGCCGAAGCTCAGAAACACGGAAACTCCCATGGAAGACTGTGCGCGAGATTGCCACGCGCGTACCGATCGCCGCCACGGTCAACAGATCGACATGCGTACTGGCCGGCAGCGCCGGGCCGCGGGCGGCGCCGAAGCGCACCGCGTCGCCGGCCAGCTCGTCGGCGCGGCGGCGGAGCTGACGTCTGCCGCCGTACCATGTCCTGTTACTTCCGAAGCGTGTTCACTCTCACCACGCTGCGGTCCTGCCGCCGGGCGGACCTAGGTTTTGACCGGCGCACGATCCATCCTGCTGCCGCGCCGTTCCCGCACTCTGCTTAGCGGGGCGAGGCCAGAGATAACTAGCGCGCGAAGCGTACCATCGGGGCGTAGATCATCGTCTTGCTATCGGCGATGCCGGGGGCGATGCGGGCGTACTGCCGGCGGCCCTCGCCGTCGCTGTCGTTGACGATGAGGTTCAGGTGGATGCCCTTGGCCAGGGCCTCGTCGGTCAGGCCAAAGTCGGCCAGGGGAAAGGCGATGTCGTAGGTGATGCCTCCGTCGTGCCGGCTGGTCTGCACCGCGATCTTCTCCCACGGGTTGGGCAAGCCCTCGATGGCTTGGAAGATGTGGCGTTTGGCCTGGCCGCCGTTCTCCCACACACCGGCCTCCCAATTGCCGGGTCGACCGGGGGCCTCAAAGGTGATCTGCACGCTGTCGCCATTCCACGAATCGCTGCCCCCGGCGTGGGGATTGTCGGGGTGGTCGTCCTTGACCACGACGCGCAGGCGCAGGGCCCCGTCGTGGCAGGCAATCCAGACCCTGGCCGAGAGGTCATTCGGTCCCTGCCAATGGCGGGTCTTGGCGATCGGGTCGTTGTCGTATTGGTTGATGACGTCCGTCTTGCTGGCGAGGACGAAATCGGGGTTGCGGTCACCGATCGGCCCAGCGGCGATCAGTCGCACTGACTCTAGTGGCACCGTCAGAGTGCCCGACCATGCGCCGGGCAGGTCATAGGCCAGCGTGCCCTGAAGCACCCCGAAGGGCAGGGCCGTGGTGGACGGCACGGTGAGGTTGGCCCGATGGCTGGCCTGGACGTCCTTGCCCAGGGCCATGCTCTGGACCGCCGGCGCGGGCAGCCGCAGCTCGGCCGGAAGGGCGAGCTTGAGCGACAAGTTGCGCTCGCGATCGCCAGGATTGCCGACCATACTGGCAAGGATGAAGGGGACGCCCGGGGCGATGCCGCCGACCGGCTGCGGCACCACCAGTGGCAAAGCGGCGGTGATCGCCGGGGCGCCGTCGATGACCACGAACACCGGCGTGGTGCGCGGGCGGAGGCGGATCTGGCCGGCGACCTGCGGCTCGGGCGTGGCGTTGCCGTACAGGTCGACCACCGACACGGTGGCGCCGCTGCCGACGGCGAGGCGGAAGTCGGCCTCCGGTAGCTTGGCGTTCTCACGCCAGTGGACCACGACCTGACGCTTGCCCGACGTGTCGGCGAAGACGTAGGCCCAGCGGTCGGTGCCGAGGTCGAGCAGCCGCTGCGGCCTGAGGCCGCGCAAGGTGCGGACGAGAGTGTTGTGGGCGAGGTAGGCCGGCTTGGGCTCGTAGTTGCGCCCGAGCAGGCCCCAGGTCTCGTCGCCATCGGTGAGGATAAACCACTGGTAGGCGCGGGCGCCGCGCGCCCAGGCGTGGACGATTTTCTTCACCACTTGCTCGCCTTGGAAGACCAGGCCGCTCCAGTCGTGGCCGCTCTGCTCGGAGGTCTCGGTATAGAACACCTGCTTGCCCGACGCTTCGGTGAAGCGCTTGACTCGGCCATCGACGCTGGGCTGGAAGTGTTGCTCGAACGAGCCGTGCTGATGCCACCCGTAATAGTCGAAGTAGTTTTTGCCTTCTTTGGCGACGCGATCCTGGAACTCGAAGTTGCCGCAGTCGCCGGCCATGCCGCTGCTGAGGACCTTGTTCGCCGGGTCGGCCTTCTTGACCTCATCGTGCGCGATCTTCAGCATCTCCAAATATTGCTCGGTATTGCCCGAGTAGAAGAAGCCCCAGTCGGCCTCGTTCCAGATCTCGTAGAAGCGGACCTTGCCCTTCACAGCCTGGGCCAGCTGCCGCATGTACTCCCGCCACGGTTCGGGCCGCGGCGGACGCGCCCCGAGCCAGCCCTGCCAGCCTGGTTTGCTACCTTCGACCGCCGCCCAGCCTGGGCAGTAGGCGGTCAGCCAGACGACCTCCATACCGTGCTCGGTGACCAAGCCGAGTTCCTTCTTCGGTTTGCTCCAGTCATAAACACCGGGAGCACTTGAACTGTAGGTCCAGTCGTCGCTCAGGCGCACGACGTCGATGCCGACCTGCTGCAGCAGCTTGGCGTTGCGCTCCTTATGATCCGGTCCGCCGCAGCCGAACATGAAGTGGTCGCGGAAACGCTTGTCCGGACCGGCGATGCGCATGACCGCCAGGCGCAGCTGGCCACTGCGCTCGCCGCCAGCGTCGGCGAGCTTCCAGTCGCAGCGCAGCAGGCCGTGGCGTTGCGTGAGCTTGGCCGGGACCGGCACCCTGATCGTGCCCTTGGCAGGGATGGCGAGCTGACGCTCGTCCTGCACCTGCTGGCCATCGTCAGCGGTGATGGTCAGTGACCAGGACAGCTTCGCCTCGGCGTCGTGGCTGCTGCTCAGCTGGAAAAAGGCCTCCTTGGATCCCGGCTCGACCGCGGTCAGCGGCAGATCGGGCTTCAGGGCGACGTCGACCAGATCGCTCAAGCTGAAGTGCTCGGTGACGTCGATGCCGTCAAGGCGGACCTTGGCCGGCGCGTTGTTGGGCCAGCGAATGAGAATCACGCGGGTGATGCGGCACTCGCCCGTGATCGTGCCGTCGCTCGGCGCGCCCCAGTGGTGGCCAACCTTGGCCGGAACCTGCCAGTTCAGGACGTTCGCGCCCGGCTTGAGCGGGATGTTGCCAGTGCCGAACTCCATGCCGGCGGCGTCGATGAAGCACACCGCCACGCCGAGGCCGTCGCCGTCAAGCACCTCGGCCTTGATCGCGATCGCCTTGCCCCGGCGGAAGACCGGGCGGGTGTCGCCGGTCATGTCAATGCTGGCAGCGAACTCCGTGTTGCTGGCCGTCAGGCTGACGATGTGGGTCTTGCGGTCGACCGCGACCTCACCTGGGAAGTTGAGCGCCACCTGCTCGCCGAAGCCGAGCAATTCGCGACTGCGTTCGAGGGCGACCGGCGCATCAGCCGCCGCGGCCTGGGCCACAAGGCAGACGGCCACGAGCAAGGAGAGAAGGAAGTTGGTCATCTGGGCTCCGGTATGAGGCTGGGCCTCGGCAAAGGAACGTTCAGGAGAAGGCTCTGTGACACCACTTTTGAACCAGTATTCATAAGTCATTGCTATGTAATTAATAATGAACATGTCAAAGGCGCAAGAATCGCAAGAATGCTCGAGCTGGCCAAACCTGCCTGAGGCGCTGCGGTCCGGGCGGGTGACGCGCCGGATCGAAGCGTCTGATGGGACCTGGGCGGAAAAGTCGCGGCTGATGCAGTCAGCCGCGCCCGTGAAATGGACACGACAGAGCTGCCCAAGGCGCTGCTGGCCACCGACAACATCCACGCCTTCCAGTTCGTTGCCGCGCTGCGCCGACTCGGCCTCGATCGGACACGCTGGCCGCTGATCGCCGGCTATGACGCCATGGCGCGGTTCGCCATCCCCGACGACGAGCGTGCATGGACTCCTGACCTCTCGATCGACCGCGGCAACGCCCAGGTCGCCAGTCAGGCCATCTCTCTCATTACCGCCCGGGCGTCATCCGGCTGTTCAACGCGAGCCAACCCGCCGCTGGCGAAGCACGCCTTGACTACGAGTGGATCGCTTGCCGGACCGCCGGCGTGACGCCTGTCGCCACCTACGCCGTGCGCATGCAGCGCAACCTGCAGCGCGTTGGCGAAGCGGCCGGCATCGCCGCCGACCTGGCCGCCGATGGGCGCAGCCGAAACGTCGAACTGGCCTCGTCGACCATCCCCAGCCAAGCCGATCAGGATTCCGCCTGCGGCGTAGCGAGATCAGCAAATTCTGCTCCTTCATCCTCCGGCCCGCTGCCGCCCTCGGCGCGCAGGGCGCGGAGGCCGCTGCCGGTGGCGCGGCGCAGCATCTTGCTCAGATGTTGAATATCAACGAAGCCGAGGTCGGCGGCAATACAACTTGCCGGCAGGGTCGAACAGCGCAGCAGATGCGCCGCCCGTTCTAGAAGACGACGGCGGACCCAGGCCATGGCGGCACAGCCGCGCACGCTGCCTAACAGGCGGTTGAGGTGGGTGACCGACACGCCGGCGGCGCGCGCAAGGTCGCCAGCGGTCAGCGGCTGGTCCAGGCGTTCGTCGGCATGGGCTATGGCCCGGCGCACCGGGTCCGGTTCAGGAGCGCAGCGACGGAACCGAGCTGCGACAAAGCCCGCGAGTGCCGCGCTCAAGATGGCCAGCTTTAAAGCGCGGGCGGAGCCTGACCTGCTTCGCCGGTACGCAGGCTCAGTGGCCAATGCGGCAGCGTGGCCAGGTGGAGGCGTTCTCGGGTTTGCCGAGTCGCAGCACCTGTTTGAGGTAGCCGTCGTCGTCATCGCTGACCACTAAGCTGAGGGAGAAGACGCCGGCGGGGACGACGGCCTTGGGGATGGTGACGCGGTAGATGCGTACGCCGCCGGCCTGCTCGATCGTCGCCGTTGCTGGAGGTCCGGTCTTGGCCATGACCTTGGCGCCGCCGGCGTCGGCGATGGTGCCGTCCCAGGCCACCGTGCCGACCCCGTCAGCGAGGCGCAGGCGGATGGCATCACCTTCGTCGATGTTCGCGGCAGCCGGGCGCGGGGTCGTGTCTTGCACTGCCACCACGACGGTCAGGCCGCCGTCGCCGGCATCGCGCAGCCAGAGCTGGGCCGAGAGGTCCAGGTCTCCCTGCCACCAGCGCTTGTTGTCGGGATGCTTGAAATGGAAATTTTCGAGCTGTGCGTTGCCGAGCACGGCGGTGGGTTCGCTGGAGCGCCAGGCTTCCAGCGGAGTTGCCGCCGCGGGTCCCTTCGGCAGGACCGGAGCCAGCTGCAGCGTCTGACTGTGCACTGCCCGCGCCTTGCCGCCGACCAGCCAAGTGCAGTCGAGGCGGTCAGGATCGGCGCCGGTGCGCTGGAGTCCGAGTTCCTTGCTGGAGCCGGCGAGCAGCTCCCAGCCGCCGCTGCCGCTGAGCACCAGGACGGCGATGGTGTTGCGGCCCTTTTTCAGCGGCAGGTCGAAGACGTAGTCGGTGACCCTGCGCGCGCCCTGGTTGCCGGTGGCGAGGGTGTCCTGCACCTTGACGCCGTTGACGTACCAGGCCATCCACCAGTCGGCGCAGGCGCCGACCGGCAGCTGCAAGTCGGACTCAGTCTCGACTGTGGTCGCGCACACCGCGGCCGCCTTCTCACGAAATCCGCCGGTGACGTTAGCGATGCGCCCGATATCGAGTCGACCCTGTTCGACCCAGCTGTCGATCCCGGTCACCGGTTGGCCCTTCTCACCTGGTAGCGAGGCAGGCATGCTCGCCAGCGATGTGACGGCCTTGGCCTCATCGACGTAGGGGAACACGCGCCACCAGCGCGGCAGGCGTAGCGGGCGGTCGGCGGTGGCTGCGGTCAGGGTCACGGGGACAGTGACCTCCGTGCCTGGTGGGATGGTCAGATCGCTGCTTGCCGGCGTGACCTGCATCCCGACGCGAGCGGTGGCATGCAGGCGTAGGGTGCCGGTCACGGGTTCCACCCCGAGGTTACGCACCGTGACGACGGCACGGTTGTCGCCGCCCAGGACCACCGGATTGCCCACCATCACACTCAGCGGACTGGGTGCGCTGAGGACGGTTCCGACCTCGCCCGGTGAAGTCCAGGCGAGGTAGGTGGAATCGGGGCCGACCGTGATCGTGGCGATGACGCCAGCCAGACGCGGTTTCGCCGGGTTGCCATAGATGTCGTGCTGGGTCGCCTTGGCGATGGCAGCGCCGGCTCGGTCGAGTTGCACGTTCAGGTCGATCAGGCCGGGTTCGTTGTTCCATGCCACCAGCACTTTGTCCTGGCCGCGGGCGAACAGGTAGGCCTCGACTCCGCTCTGGCCGAGGTCGACCAGCTTGGTGAAGCGGAAGCCACGCAGGCGCTCGACGGTGTTGCGATAGGCCACGACCACCGGCTTGGGGTCGCGCGCGCCCTCGACCGACTCCCAGGCGTCGCCACCCATGTACAAGTTGAACCAGGTGAAGAAGGGCATGCCGACCGACTGGGCGTAGACCAGCTTCTGTGTGCAGGTGCGGGCCTGCACGCGCAGCTGAGTGGTGTCATGGCGCTCGGCCGTCGCGCCCGACTCGGTCTCGCATACCGGCAGCCGTGCGGTGCCGGGATGCTTCTCCAGCTCGGTGCGGATGCGCTGGTAGGCGAAGCGCTCGGCCTCGGCGCCGAGGCCGTGGCCATGGATCGCCCACAGGTCGATCTCGTCCGGCTTCAGCAGTGAGACCAGTTCGCGCGCGCGGCGGTCGCCGTCCGGCCCGAAGAAGCACAGCCCGCCGTTCATCACCTGCGCCTTGGGGTCGCCAGCCTTGATCGCAGCGCGCATCTGGCGGAAGCTGTCGGCGTATTCCTCCATCGGTCCACGGTAAAAGAACAGCAGGTCCGGCTCGTTGCCCAGTTCCCAGTAGGTCACCTTGCCGGCGACGGCTTTGGCTTTGGCCTGGAGGTTTTTCGTCAGGTCGGCCAGGGCCGCGGCGCGCTTGCCCGGATCCATCGGGGTCAGCACCGCATTGCGCATGTCCCCGGCTGAGGGCGGATCGATCATCGGCATTACCTGCACGCCCTGCCGGCCGAGGAGCTCGGCGACCTTCAGCGCGTCCTCAGGCGAAGTGCCGGCGTTGATCGCCCCACCGCGCAGCAGATCGACGCCCATGATAGCGTACCAGGCCAGCGCGGCCGGCGTCGTGGTGTCGGCGTTGAGGGCGTAGAGGAAGGTGCCAGGGGCAGCCTTCCCCAGAGTGGTGGTGGCGCTGATGATCGCGATCTTGCCGGCCCGGGTGATAAGCGGCTTGTCGGCGCCGAGCATGGTGGCAGCGAAGTCGAGATAGTAGACGCCCAGCGGGAGGACGCTGAGGTCCATCGTCATAGGCACAGCCAGGTCGCTGCTTGGCGTTACGCTGACTGTGCCCGTCCTGTGCTGCAGGCCGTTGCCGTCGAGGTCGCTGAGATGCGCTGACCAGGCAAGCTGGACCGGCAGGTGCGCCTTGTTGCGCAGCAGGTAGTTCAGCTTCGCCGGCCCCTGGGTGAAGGCGAACACCTCGTGGCCATCGGCGGTGACGTCGGCCAGGGTGAAGGCCCGCTGCCAATTGACGTCCTTGTCGAGGTCGTAACCGATCACCTTGATGCTCTTGATGAACAGATCCTCGGAGTAGCCGTTGAGGCGCAGGTCGTAGCCATCGCTGGGGCAGGCGGAGTCGGCATTGCCGTTGTCGCGGGCGGCGAAGAAGGCGTCGTCAAGGCGGAAGCGCTCGGTCTTCCAGGTTTGGGACATCCACGCGCTGCCGACGCGTCGCGAGCCGTCCTTCAGGTCGGCCATCAGGTCGATGCCCGACCAGGCGCGCAGGATGTAGGTGACCTCGACATCGACGAGCGGCATGCGCCCTTCGCGGAAGCGCTGGTCAGTGAGGGTGCAGCGCAGCGAGCGCGCCCATGGCACCGTCGGGGCCGAGCCATTGCGCGCGGCGAAGCAGCGCTCCTGGCGGCCGTCGACCTCGATGGTCGTCGACTCGACGCCGGTCGCGTCGAACCACATGCCGACCGCCTTGGGCTGCTCCTGGCTGAAGTCGATGGAGCATGCCAGCGGCGCGTCCTTGGCCGGTTGCTGCGCCACCTCAGCGGGGATGCGCTCGGGATCGAGGCCGCGCTTGGCAAGATCGGTCATAGTCGCCGGCCGCACCGCCACTGTCCCGGCTTGATCTGCGGCGACCTGGGCGGCGGTCAGCGTCGCGGCGTAGAAGCGCAGTTCGTCGATGCGGCCGGTGAAACCGACCAGATTACCGCCGGGGAAGTTGCCGCCCTCCTCGCGGCCGACGACGAAGGGCTCGCCGTTGCCGACCAGCTTGCCGGCGGCCTTGGTCGTGGCCGTCTGCTTGCCGTCGCGGTAGATGGCGATCTCGCCTTTCTCGCTGATGGTCAGGGCGAGGTGCTCCCACGTTCCTGTCTTCACCTTGCCGGCATCCAGCTCGTGCCAGCCGCCATCGTTGTAGACAGCCTGCACCATGCCGTCATTGCGAACGTCGAGTGAGAGTGGTTTGCCCACCCACCAGCCGGCGCGCTTGCTGACCAGGGTGGCGCGGTCGCCAGTCGGGATGGCATCACAGCGGAACCACAGGCTGATCGAACAGCCGCGCACCATGCGGTCGAAGGCTGGCGCCGGACCGAGGACGGCACGTGCCTTGACTCCATCGAGGACCAGGACGCCGCCGTGCTTGCCGTCCGCCACCAGCTTGGCGCCGTCGGAGAGCTGCGGCTCGACGGGAAAGCCGCCAGTCGGCTTGGACCCGGCGTCGAAGTTCCACGCGGCGACCAGGGGGACAGGAGCTTCGCCAGCACAGGCAGAGCCGGTCACAAGGCAGAGGACGATCAGGCAACGCATGGAACCTCCCGGGATACGTTCAGTCTACGGTGTTGTACCAGAAAACGCGGCGCCTTCGAAGTTGTGACATAGTTGGTATACTGCTGGTGACCTATAGCCCGGCCCGCCACGCCCCCGTGTCGCGGAAGTCATCCGGCGCAGACGCGCCAACCCGCCCGTCGAGGAAGACTACGCCCGAGACCCCGAAGTTGCCCCACGACTGCGTCGTATTCCAGAAATTCCAGCTCGGTTGGGCGGAGGCCGTGAACTGCGCTCCATCGCGCCGGGGCAGATGGCGGAAGGCGATATTGTTCCACCAGTCGCTGTTGGCTCCGCCGATAAAGCCGTCGCCCCACGGCGCGCGGGCCGCCATGTCCATGAAGAGCACGAAGTTCGCTTGCGGTCGGATGCTACTCAATGTCCGGCTGCGGGTTGCGTCGATGCGGACGCAGCCGTTGATGGTGTAGCTGACCCAATAGCCTTGCAGGGTGTAATCGCGGCGCATCCAGCGCCCATCGACTCCGCCGTCGAGCGGACAGCGGTAGATCCGCGCACCCTTATTTGTGCCAGTGGCGTCCGGAATCGACCAGTCGTAGCCGAGTCGCTCGGCCAGTGTGAAGGTCCAGTGATCGACATCTGGAAGGCCCCAGTCGTTGTTGCCGAGGCCGCGCCATACCGGCAGGACGTCATCGGTGTCAATAGTGTATCCGATGGCGGCGACGCCGAGTTGGCGCAGATTGTTCTTGCACACCATGAAGCGGGCCTGCTCCCTGACTAGGCCGATGGCTGGCAGCAGCATGGCGGCAAGGATGGCTATCACCGAGACGACGACGAGCAGCTCGATGAGGGTGAAGCCCGCGCGGAGACGAGGCCTGTGCTCGGGATATAGTTTCATGGTTGTATTAGTATGGATGAATATTGGATCAAGTCAAGGCGATCAGCAGCGTTCCTGGTGATTTCCTGCCACAATGTGGCCCCGGCTGACGTAGTTACTCCGTGCCATGGATTGCGTCGCGACTTGGTATAGCATTCGCCCATGCCTGCCATCCACCACGACTCGCCGCGCAGCCAGGTCCGGCGCAACCTGGCGGCCATGCTCTGCGATGGCCGCCTCCAGCCGGGGGCACGTCTGCCGACCGTGGCGCGCTTCTCCGACCGTTTCGCTGTTGCGCGCGGCACCGTCCTCGCGGCCCTCGCGGAATTGGAGGCCGAGGGCCTGATCGACAATCGTGGGCACCGTGGACGTTTCGCTCCGGCGCGCTCCGCTCGTGCGCCCAGTCGCACCGCCCTGCTGCTGGCGGACAACGAATTGGCGGCCGACGTCCCGATCGACCCGGGCTGGGACCTGTGGCTCGACCGCGGCATCGGCAGCGCGCTGCAGCGGCGCGGGCTATTCCAACTCAAAGCGCACGCGGACGCACTCGATGACACTGCCTTGGCCCGGCTGAACGCGGATCCGCCGCTGGGTGTATTAGCACGCCTCGATGTCGCCGCGTCACCGGCTGGCATCCGCGTACTTGACGGATTCATCGCCCGCCGAGTGCCGGTGGTGGTCAACCACAGCGACCCACGCTGGTTGGCCGCCGACCGCGTCCTCACCGATTTTGCCCTTGGCACCCGCATGCTGGTCGAACATCTCGCGGCGCGCGGTCGTCGTCGCATCCTGCGCCTGTGGCCGGCGGATCTGGCGGAAACTCCGTTCTGGCTGCGCGAGCGCGACGGAGGTTTTGTCGCTGCCACGCGCGATCTCGGTCTGCCCTGTCTCCCGGTCCGCCATCACCCGGTGCTGCCGCGGCATCCCGACACGGCGCTCCAGTATGACCAGCGCGTGCGCGCCCTGGCCGGAGCCCTGGTCGATCTCTTTCTCTCCGCCGAACCGCCCGATGCGCTGATGTGTGTATCCGACGCCGACGCCACCCTGGCAATTTCGGCCTGCCGACTGTTCAACCGTGAGCCGGGCAGGGACGTGCTGATCACCGGCTATGATGCCTTCTGGCGTACCTGTCCCGAGCGCACCCATGAGTCGGTCCTGCTCGATGCCACCATCGATAAACGTCACGACGACATCGGCGAGGCGATGGTAGCGGCGCTGATGGAGCGTGCCGGCGGCCAGCGCAGCGAAACCGAGCTGCGGCTTATCCCGCCACGGCTGATCCTGCCGCGTGGCTGAGTCGTGGCCCCGCGACGGTCATGCCGCTCGTCAGGTCCCCTGTGCGGTCGGCGACAATCGGCATAGCGCACTGCTTCTGGCGAGGCCAGGTACCCTTACGTGTGTGTTGGCGCATCCTGGCGCAGCGTCCCGAGGTCTGCGCAGCCTGCCCCCTCGTCATCTGGCGCGTCGCCGCCCCCGGCGCGCAGGACGCGCGGGCCGCGGCCGGTGGCACGACGCAGGGCCTTGCTCAGGTGCTGGAGGTCCACAAACCCGAGATCGGCAGCTATCCGCCCCGCCGGCAGGGTCGAGCAGCGCAGCAGATGAGCCGCGCGCTCCAGGCGGCGACGGCGGACCCAGGCCATGGCGGCGCAACCGCGAGCAGCTCCGAACAGGCGGTTGAGGTGGGTCACCGAGACGCCGGAGGCTCGGGCGAGGTCGCCGGCGGTGAGCGGCTGGTCCAGACGTTCGTCGGCATGGGCCATGGCTCGACGTACCGGATCCGGTAGCGGATTCACCACTGGCGTAGCCGCGCCGGCGAGTTGCCACAGCAGGCTCCACAGCAGAGCTTGCGCACGCTCGGGCTGTTCGCGCCAGCAGCGGGCGGCATCCTGGGCCTGGGCAAGCAGGACGGAAAAGCGTGCGCCGGTGTGCTGGATCAACGGCAGCGGCACGGTGTCACCGGCAGGATCGGGTAAGAAGTGCAACCAGATCAGGAGCGCTTCGCCTCGGTAGCGATAGGCGTGGTCGGTGTCCGGAGCGGTGATGGAGATGCAGCCAGGGCGGATGGCGTGGGTCGCGCCACGCCAGATCAATGCGCCACTTTCGCGGTAGAGGTTTGCGCACCAGATGCGTCGCAGTCGGTAGGCCTCGGACGGACGGGATCCGCCGTGGCCGGTCTCGGGATTAGCCGCTATCAGGCGCGGCGGACGGCTGTGGGGCAGCAGCGGGGCAGCAGCGGGCGTCCATCTATGTTCAGAATATACCACTAATGTGCGACCTGGGCAATCGCCGACGGCACAACCAACGGCTATGATGTCCGCATGCCACAAGCCCCCACTGCGCTGCGCGCCGACCACGCCATCGACCCCCTCCACTGCGGCCGCCTGCCGCACTTATCCTGGCGGCCGGAAGGTGTTCAGACCGCCTGGGAAGTCCGCGCATCAGTCGATGCCGCACGCCTGACGGCGGGCTTCGCTGAGCGCTGGAGCAGCGGAGCGGTCGAGGACGGTGGCTGCTGCGACCACGCCTGGGCTGGCACGCCCCTGGCGGAC